>JBKPAL010000365.1:0-8859 GCA_046726395.1 Acidobacteriota bacterium | reverse complement strand
GCACCACCGCCAGTCGAAATGTGCGTAATGCTATCCGCAACGCCGGCCTTAGTGACCGCTGCCACAGAATCTCCACCTCCCACAATCACAGTCGCACCGCGCTTCGCAGCTTCCGCCACCGCCCGGGCGATCGCGATCGTGCCTTGATCAAATGGTGGTTCCTCGAACACGCCCATCGGTCCGTTCCAGATTATCGTGCGTGCGTCTTTCAAAGCGTTCGAGAAATGCTGGATCGTCTCAATCCCTATGTCCATGCCGGCCTGCCCGGCATTCGTGAACTCAATTGGAATAGTCTTGGCTAAAACCTTTCCGCCCTTAATCGGTTCGTAACTGTCAACAACTTGATGATCCGTCGGCAACAGAAACTGAATTCCCTTCTCTTCTGCTCGTCGACGGATCTCGAGAGCTACACCCATCATGTCATCCTCAACCAGCGACTTACCCACTGTGAAGCCATCAGCCTTGAGGAACGTGTAAGCCATTGCGCCGCCGATCAGAATCTTGTCGACACCTCGATCAATCAGCGCATTAATAACGGGTATTTTGTCGGAGACCTTGGCACCACCGAGTATCGCTACAAGCGGATGTTCTGGATTGGTGATCACCTTTCCGAGATACTCCAGCTCCTTCTGCATGAGCAGTCCCGCCGCAGCTATGGAAACAAAGTTAGTAATCCCGACCGTGGAAGCATGGGCTCGATGGGCCGCGCCAAACGCATCGTTCACATAGATGCCATCGGACAGTTTAGCCAGCGACTGCGCAAACGCCTCGTCGTTCTTCTCCTCTTCCTTGTGGAATCGCAGGTTCTCAAGCAACAACACCTCTCCGTTCTGGAGCGCTGCAGCTTTGGTTTCAGCAGTAGGCCCAACGGAATCGTCAGAGAAGGAAACGGGTAGTGCTAGAAGTTCGGTAAGACGCTCGGCAACCGGACGAAGACTGTACTTCTCGACTCGTTCACCTTTTGGTCTGCCGAGGTGTGAAGCAAGGATCACGCGCGACTTCTGCTCGAGTGCATGGCGGATCGTGGGAAGTGTGGCTCGAATGCGAGTGTCGTCTTCTACGACACCGTCTTTGATGGGAACGTTGAAATCGACGCGAACGAAAATGCGTTTATTCGCGATGTCTATATCTTTGATTGTGACCTTGTTCATTGATTCGATGTGGGCCATCCAACACAGACAAAGATAACGCTGTTAAGCGGTGGCTGTTTTTTCGTGGCTTATCTCTGCAATCTATGGATTGAAGAGCAAATCGTCACATGCCTTTTTGCGCGATGTACTTGATTAAATCTCTAACGCGGCAGGAGTAGCCCCACTCGTTGTCGTACCAGGAGAGTATCTTCACCATCCGTCCATCGATCACCTTCGTGTACTCGGCGTCGACAATTGACGAATTAGAGTTCCCTCTGAAATCGACAGAGACGAGGGGCTCTTCCGAGTAAGCAAGAATCCCTCGCAGCTCTTCGTTAGCAGCGTCTTTGAATGCCCGGTTGACTTCTTCAGACGTGGTCTCCTTTTCGACATGCATCACTACATCAACAAGAGAAACGTTGGGCGTCGGAACGCGCACCGAAATGCCGTCAAACCTTCCTTTCAACTCAGGCAGCACGAGTGCAACGGCCTTTGCCGCTCCCGTTGAGGTCGGGATCATACTCAGAGCTGCAGCACGTGCACGTCGCAGGTCCTTGTGCGGGAAGTCCAACAACACCTGATCGTTGGTATAAGAGTGAATCGTAGTCATCTGCGCCGATCGAATACCAAACTTCTCATGAACGACCTTCGCCACGGGAGCGAGGCAGTTCGTGGTGCAAGAAGCATTTGAGATGACGTGATGTGAAGATGGATCGTATTTCTCTTCGTTGACGCCGAGAACAATCGTAATGTCCTCGTTCTTGGCGGGCGCTGAAATGATGACCTTCTTGACACTATCACGTAGATGCTTCTTGGCATCTTCCGCTTTCGTGAAGCGACCGGTGGATTCAATAACGATCTCCGCACCTACCGAATTCCAATCAATCGCAGCGGGATCCTTTTCGGAGAACACACGGAACTCATCCTTTTCAACTCTAATTCCGGTTTCTGTTGAAGAGATCTCCTGATCGAGATTGCCTAAAATGGAATCGTATTTCAGCAGGTGTGCCAGCGTCTTTGTGTCGGTTAAATCGTTCACCGCCACAAAGTCGATGTCTGGATCCCCGATTGCAGTGCGATAGATGTTCCGACCGATGCGACCAAAACCATTGATTCCGACCTTCACTGCCATTCGTCAATGCCTCCTGCCGTTGAACTAAGAGCTGGTTTTCACACGTCCTGTTCAGGAAACCATCGCTGCGGATGACCACAACGGGTTAGCTGAAAATGAATTAAAAACCTGAGTGTTGATAAGAAATCCAAGATAGGCGGCGTTTTATTTAGTGTCAAGCCATCATCATATACATCTTTTTGAAACTGCTCTTTCTGATGTAACGTAGTAAGACTTGACTCGGTGCCTTGTACTTCACCTGTCTTTTGTGCAGCTTGAACGACCCCGGCTCAGGATTAACATTAAGGAGTTTTTAGTTCGATGACTATTCTCGTGATTCATAAATCAGTGAAGACCGTGCTGTTGTGTGCAACGTTGCTTGTCGCAGGTTATTCAGCCGCGGCTCAGGTACCGACACCGACACCTAATCCCGCGACACGACCTCCCGGCACCGATCGGCCAGATCCGACACGACCGCCGAGCAGCGATCGCCCGGATCCGACGGCACCGCCAGCAAGCCAACAACAACCACCAGCGCAGGCTCCGCCGGGACAGCCTGCTATTCCAGGCACCAACACAACGCCGCAAGCGCCTGCTACTGCTGCACCATCGCCGACGCCGATAACTCCGGCCGACACATCGATACAGCAGGAACCACGCGAACCGAATTTTCCGGTGATTCAGCAGAAGCCGTTGCCACCAGTTCCGGATATGAGCCGGTTGGGTGTAACCGCCACCAACACTCTTCCGCTCAGTTTGAACGATGCGATTAAGCGTGCTCTCGAAAACAATAATGACATCGAGGTTGCACGCGACGATGTTCGCTTCGCGGAAACCCAACTACGTTCGCTTGAAGGTGTTTATGATCCAATCTTCTCCGTGACACCCACGTATGATTGGCGTATCACCCCACAGCAGAGCGCTCTGGGTGGTGGGGCTCGCGCCGGCACGACTAGCACCAAAACTTTCACGCTGAGTCCTGCGGTAAGTAAGTATTTCTCGACCGGCGGCGGGAACTACACGCTAAGCTTCGCAAACAATCATACCAACACGAGTAACACGTTCAGCTTGCTTAATCCGTTTTACTCTTCGAACCTATCGTTACAGTTTACTCAGCCACTTTGGCGTAACCGCTCGATTGACAACAGCCGTCGCCAGATCCGAATTCAAAGGAAGCGAGTTGAGCAATCTGACGCTGACTTTCGCCTGAGGACAATCCAGACGATCACGTTGGTCCAACAAGCCTATTGGGAACTGGTGTTTGCGTTGCGCGATCAGCAGAACCAGCTTGAGAACCTGAATCTAACACGTGAGAATCTCAGGAATGTTGAGGCTCAAATCGCTGTGGGTGCAAAGGCTCCGTTAGAGAGAGCTGAAGTACAAACAGAACTCGCTAATCGTGAATCGGCGCTTTTAGTTGCGGTGCAGAATGTTTCGATAGCTGAAAACAATCTGAAGCAGCTAATCATCAAGGATCCATTGAAGCCTGAGTGGTCTGCACAGCTCACGCCAACTGATAATCCCACGTTCGATCAAAGTCCTCTCGATCTCAACGACGCCTTGAAACAGGCGAGAGAGAACCGGCCTGAGTTGCGTCGTCTGCGTTTGCAAGAAGACATCAATAAGGTCGACATTCAATACTTCAAGAACCAAACCAAACCGCAAATGGATCTGGTATCGACGCTTGCTACGACCGGACTGGCGGGGACAGATGTGTCAGGCGCACTCCCGGCGGGAACATTGACACCACTTATTGCTGGCGATCCCACGAGTAACGCACAAGCATTCCTGTTGGACCAGATTCGCGACATTCAAATTCGCGCCGGATTTCCGCAGGCGATTGTTCCGTTGGTACCTGCTCCTGGCGGACCACCATCGGATCTGATCGGTGGTTATGGTCAGACACTTAGTAATCTTTTTGGATTCAAGACACGCAACGTCACTGTCGGTGTCGCGATTTCAATACCGTTCAAGAACCAGACTGCTGAGGCCGAACTCGCAGGCGCGCGGATCCAGCGCGATCAGTTGCTGGCGGCGTTGCGTTCACAAGAACAGATCGTAGAAGTCGATGTACGCAATGCCGCGCAAGCTGTAGACACAGCTCGGCGTCGAGTGATCTCGGCACGCGAGGCTCGTGTCAATGCTGAGTTGCAGCTTGAGGGCGAACAGCGGCTTTACCAGGTGGGCCGGTCAACGACGTTCCTGCTGTTCCAGCGGCAGAACGCACTTACAAATGCGCGTGCCTCTGAATTGAGAGCAGAAACCGATTACAACAAGGCGCTGGCTGACCTGCAACGAGCGACGTCTACGACGCTGCGCGCTAACAACGTCATAGTTAGCGACTCAACTCAATAGGGTTCAGCACTCTGTCGGACTAGTAACGGCGAATCGTCAAGCGATTGACGGTTCGCCGTTGCCTTATACTAGAGTTGTAATGAGGTCGGTATCGACATGAAGATCTCAGCAACCATTATTACCCTCAATGAAGCCTCGAATATTGCGGGCGCCTGCGAGTCTGTGAGATGGGCGGATGAGGTGATTGTCGTCGACTCTCGATCAACGGATGACACTAGGGAGATTGCGACGCGAGCAGGTGCACGCGTAATCGAGCGTGACTGGCCCGGCTTTGCTGAACAAAAGCAGTTTGCTACCGACCAAGCGAACTACGAATGGGTGTTTAGTCTTGATGCTGACGAACGTTGTTCGCCCGAATTGATTACGTCAATTGAAAGCTTACGTAATAAAGAGGAGTTTGCTGACGGATATACGATCGCTCGCCGCTCCTTCTATCAGGGACAATGGATCAAAGGTGGTGGCTGGTATCCCGATCGGCAGTTGCGGCTCTTCAGGAAAACCATGGGCCAGTGGCAGCCGCGGCACATTCATGAGTCTTTTAAATTGAACGCGGGTGCCCGTGTGGAGCAACTAGCTGGAGACATCCTTCACTACAGTGTCCAGAACGCGAGTCATCATCATCGAATGATTGGAGAGCGGTACGCGCCGCTTGCCGCTCGACAGATGTTTGAAGAAGGTCGTCGCACTTCAGCTATTACGTTAGCGGTAGCCGCACCGTCGGCTTTCATTCGCAGCTATTTACTGAAGGGCGGATTTCGCGATGGCCTCGCAGGACTCTCGATAGCGAGTTTTGCTGCGCATCATGCGTTCTTAAAACACTTGTTGTTATGGGAAATGCAGAATGGGGAAAAGTGAAATTGCGAATTGCGAATTTCGAATTGCGACTACAGACAGCGCCTATACTGACTAACCGGAAGATACGGATGTAAATGGAAATTTAAAATTGCAATTTCTAATTTTTAATTTGTAGGCAGCAATCATCAGGCAAGCTACAATGCCCTTGGCATGATCGTTCCCCTCTTGTCCTTTCAAAACTTCGACCTAATTCCTCCAGCATTCGCTTACATTGCTATCGGCGTACTGGGTGCAATCATCGGGAGTTTCCTGAACGTCGTCATACATCGCTTGCCTTTGGAGGAATCCATAGTCTTCCCCAATTCACGTTGCCCTTCTTGCTCGGCAGTCATCGCCTTCTATGACAACGTGCCGGTGCTTAGTTACGTGGCGCTGCGTGGCCGCTGCCGAAATTGTCAGACAGGCATTTCTCCTCGATATCCTGCCGTTGAAATTTTGACTGCACTCATTTATGTGGCTGTCGTCTGGCGAGTCGGCCTTACTCCCGCTCTGCCTTTCGATCTCGCGTTCGTTAGTGCAATCGTAGCTCTGATCTTTATCGATGCAGAGCACATGATTTTGCCGAATGCGATCACATACCCAGGAATTGTGTTCGCCTTCGTCGCACGTTTGGCGCTGCCCTACCTCATGGGCAATCTACACTTCGACGATCTGCCGGGCCTGATGCACGGCGCATTTGAAGGTTGGCCGCTGTGGGCAGCTTCTTTGGGAGGAGGACTGATAGGAGCGCTACTGGGTGGTGGTTCGCTTTGGTTGATGGGGTGGGTTTGGGAAAAGTTACGTGGTATCGAGGCTATGGGCTTGGGTGACGTGAAGATGATGTTCATGGTCGGGGCTTATCTGGGTTGGCGTTTGACGATACTCACAATTTTTGTAGGTGTGCTTTCTGGGTCGCTTATAGGAATAGCAGTGATGGCCCGACAGCAAAGACGCAACATGCAGATGCTCTTACCATTCGGAATCTTTCTAGGAATTGGCGCGATTGCCGCTGTCTTGTTTGGACGTAACATCGTTGAGTGGTACGCCGGACAATTCAGATGATTGGTCTTCGGTCTTTGGTCTTTGATTCTGTCCGTGGTCAGTTGTCAGTGGTCCGTTGTTTGTCCTTCGTGAATTTATATAAACCACTGACAACTCACGTCGGACCACGAACAACGGACTACTAACCACGGACAAAGACCAAAGACCTAAGGCCCAAGACCCAAGACCGAATTCGTGCGAACCAACCGTATACAACTAAGCCTTTGGCTCGGCATAGTACTCTTCCTTCTGGCGGCGATTTTCGCCGTTCTGCTGTACTCCATCCTTCCCGAAACGCCCGCCTCACGTGGTCCATTGCTGCTTGCTTCCTTTACCGCGGTTCTTATTGGCAGTCTCGTCTGTCTGCTGTTTCTTCTACGCTGGTTACTTCGTCCGTATCGCCGCTTAGTAGGAGAAGCCGAACGAGCACCAATCTCATCTAGCCTCAAATCGACAACTGACGAGGCCGAATTCGTTCTTGAAACATTTCAATCCGTTGTTGCTCAACTAAACACGCAACGTCAGGAGTTGAAGAAACTTAGTGATGAGGCTAGCGAGCGGGCTAGTTCTGCCGAACGATTTAGCGAGCGAATTGTCGCCAGTGTTCCGTCGGGGCTGCTTGCCTTCGACGGCAATGGCAAGTCGATTGTCATCAATTCGCCTGGGTGCAAACTGCTGGCGGTCGATGGCAACGCTCTCGGACAGCCGGTTAGTTCGTTGTTACGAAACTTGCCGCAATTGCGCGATATGGTTGAAGAGTGTTTGAAAACGGGCCGGCTCTTTCGTCGAGAAGAGATCGAAACGACTGCAGAAGCCGGCATGCCTCGACGGCTCGGTGCAACCGTTGCTCCCATTGACCTCGCATCGGAACACGGAGGAGATGGAGTCCTCTGTCTGCTAACAGATATTACCGAAGTAACGCATCTTCGCGAACAGGTTGCGCTCAAAAAGAATCTGGAAAGCCTTGGAGAGATGTCTGCGGGATTGGCGCACGAGTTCAAGAACACCATTGCGACGCTCCACGGTTATGTTCAACTGCTTCAGAGTCTCGATTTAAATGAACAAGGCCAGGTGGCTACTGATTCGTTGCTGAATGAAGTACGAAATCTCTCGGAGATGGTCACGGCATTTCTGAATTTCGCGAGACCGCAACCGCTCAACGTGGAAACAGTTTCAGTCGCAGAATTGCTGGCTGAATGCGTTGAAGAGTTGAAAGACTTCTACCAACAGCAGCAAGTAATGCTGCTCTTCGACCCTCCGACGGGCGTGGTCAACGTACGCGGAGACGAGCGTATGCTGCGACAAACGTTTCTCAATCTACTGCGAAATGCAGCCGAAGCGATTCCGGATGGACAAGCAGACCGAACGGTCGAGATCGGATGTTCTTCTGAAGTGAGTGCGAGCGGTACTGATTCTGTGTTGGTTGAGATTCGTGATAGCGGCGAAGGTATTCCGGAGAGTGATCTTCAACGCATCTTCATTCCATTCTTTACCACAAAAGCGAGCGGACATGGCGTTGGTCTCGCACTGGCCCATCGCGTGATTACGGAGCACGGCGGTTCACTTGAGGCTTCGAATTCAATCAAGGGCGGCGCAGTGTTCACGGTTCGCTTACCACTTGAAAAGACTAACAACGAACCGGCAATGAGCAATGCTTAGAATTGAACTCTCATTCTCACCGGGCTTCAGCCCGGTGTTGAGTGGGCGGCAAAATTCGTCGAACCGTTTTAACGGTTTTTTGCCGATGCTGGGCCTGCTTTACCGTCAGTCAGTTGAATCCTCAGCAGAAGAAAGAAACCGTTAGAACGGTTACCTACTGAAACTCAATCACCAGGCTGAAGCTAGGTGTGAATGAGAAACTCTATAGATCCCACGAATGGCCTATTAAAAGTCCGTTGGAAAGTACTCACGCCAGCGGCGATCCACCAACTGCGCAATATCTTCCCGCACAATTAACTCTTTCGGAAAACCTGGTTTCGTTCGCGCATCAATCACAATCGGAGCTGTATACGAAAGGTGATGTCTTTCAACTTTCATCGACGAAGCATGAATATCTGCGGCAGGTTCAAAACGAGTCCATGTCGCCCATAAGAAATCCGTAACAGAACTTGCCACCTGAGCGTCATCGTGCAACACAATAAGCGGCCATTCCGCAAACGCGCGATCGCGAGCGATGCGCGCCGCCTGCTCTGGATCTTCCGCATAGGGCAAACCTTCCAAGACGAGGCAGCCGGCACAAAACACCTCCGCGCGTGCGATGTCTCTTGAAAGCTCGCCATGAAATGCTCGCGGCAGGTCACGCACTGGCCCACCAAGCCCGAGCATGATCGCCTTGCTGCCTTCGTTTACCTTTCCGCTCGTGTAGTCGAGTGTGTCCATCGACAGGTT
>JBKPAL010000364.1:0-3699 GCA_046726395.1 Acidobacteriota bacterium | reverse complement strand
CTCAGCTAAGGGAATCGCAGGAAGCACACTATCAACTACAGAGATTGGTATTCAGTGTTGAGCGGGGGCGCATTGAATTTAGCGATGGTTGAATCTACCGACTGCCCCCTTCCTGACTGCGCAATTCTGGTGCGATGTATTCACCGCTTGCCCCCTTCCCAAACTGCGCTGTTCAATGTTGGTTCATTCCTTTGGACTTGCCCCGCTTATCAACTGCTGGCCGCTTCCTAGCACTTTTCTATCGGCGGCCGATTACTGCCATTAGCCTTCCCACCTTTCCTAAGGCCTTCTTCTCCTGACGGTAGGAAAAGAAGAGATCCGTTCGACACATCGTGCAAAATGGTGCGACGTGTATGCGATCATCCTGTACACCCGCCGCGAGTAGCTGATTGCGATTGGCCTTCAACAGATCGATTCGAGCATGTCCTTCTCGTGTCGGAGTGAACAAAGTATCTGCATCGGCAAACCGCTCCCGAAACCCATCAATGACTTCGCTACCAACTTCATAACAGCAAGCCGCGGCAGCTGGGCCAATGGCCACACGAAGATCCGAAGGCTTTGATCCGTATTCTTTAGTCAGTCGCTCAATCGCATAGTAGACAATCCCGGCAAACGTACCACGCCATCCAGCGTGCACTGCTGCGAATGCACCCCTAGTTGGATCACACATAACGATAGGAACGCAGTCTGCAGTCTTGATTGCCGCTAAAACTCTGGGCGCATCACTCACTACCACATCGCAGTAGACCGTTTCGCCACGCGCATTCTCCGCAGGCTTCGCTTCCTCAGCGTTCCTAATTACGCGTACATCTACACCATGCATCTGCCAGCATCCCGCCAAGGTCCAGTTCCCATCGAAGAGCTTGAGAAACCGCCGACGATTCTCCAAAATGTTCTCCGCTACATCTTCATTAAAGCCGGCGAGATTAAGAGAGCCTGAAGGCATCGGGCTTACGCCACCGAGTCGCGTTGAGAAGCCATTAATGAAGCCGTCAATCTCGAGGGCTGAACAGATGAGAACACGAACGCCGGAGTTCTCTCGCCAGTAGAAGCCGGCCCGCTTCAGGTCCAAGTCATCAGTGATAGTTTCCATTGGTATAGACATTATCGAAGTTGCGCGGATTCGCGAAGTCTTGTTACGCACACCGCGGTTCGTTGAAAGAGTATTTACCGCAGCGGAACGTGAATATTGCGACAGCCGCGGCGTAGTGTCTGCACAACATTACGCTGCTCGCTTTGCGGCGAAAGAAGCGGCTTTGAAAGCTTTCCAAACTGGCTGGAGCGGTGGGATTAGCTGGCACGATGTAGAGATTGCTGCGCGCGATAACGGAGCGCCTTATTTGATCTTTCGTGGTCAGGTGCAGGAGCTATTTGAGAAGTCAGGAGCGACTGCGGCTCATCTTTCGTTATCGCATACGAGCGAACACGCCATCGCGCAGGTCGCTTTGGAGAAGGTGTGAAAAGGCAGCAGGCGGCCAAGATATTTACCATTCGTCATTTGACATCTCTCATTTGGTCATTTTTAACCTCAGGGCTGGAATGACGAGTAATATCAGGGATTGAATCAGCGAGCAGCGTAAAAGTTTAGATTGAATGGAAATCGCAATTACAAAATGAGAAATGTCAAATGACGATGTAAATATCTTGGCTGCCTACTGCTTCTGACCCCTCACTTCACGACGTTCAATTTAAAGTTCATCTCTTTTGTCACCGGCGGAAAACACAGGTCATCACTGCAACTCTGATAGCGAAGCTTGCCCTTCAACTCCAAGGAGTCGTTGCTGTAGTTGGCGGGCGCCGTGATGTTGAACCGCATGACCGCTTTGCCTTCGTACACCGACACTCTATTTTTAGAAAACTTCAATTGCCGCAACAGCGCGCGCGGATATGCGACTGGCCCAACTCGAACTCCCGGCGGAGCTTCAATCTGAAGTTGAGTAGGAATCAAAAACTTCTCGAGCGGCTTATTCGAGTTCACGTGATAACCCTGTGGAATCTCGATCTCAACAGCTCCTCGCGCGACTCCTCCACGCTTCACTTTATCTGAAGAGACGTAATTGTTGACGCGTATGTTTGGTGGCGACTGGGCAAGGGTGGTAACGGTTAAAGATGAAATACCGAGAAGCACGGCGGCGGAGATCATGAGAATTTTGTTAACAGTCATTCATTCCTCTTTTAACTGGGTTTCAAAACTACAAGATGCACGTTACATCAGATGAAATTTAAAATTTAAAATTTTCAATTTTAAATTTTTTCTGACCTCTGACCTCTGATGCGTGTCATCCACGCGTTGGCATACCGGAATCGCTACACGCAGCTAACTGTCCGCACGCAGCGTATATATCCACACCGCGGGGTTTGCGCACATACGCTCTGATGCCTTTTGATTCAAGAATCTGCCTGAAGCTCTCCACGCGATTTGGCGCGGAAGCATGATAAGGCAACGGCTCGGCTGGATTGTGCGGAATCAGATTCACTTTCGCTTTCAACCCGTGGCGGTTGAGCAGATTTGCCAATTGTCTCGCCTGTTCGTCTGAATCATTCACTGCGTCGAGCATCACGTATTCGAAAGTAAACAGCTCGCCTGGACGCAGCGAGAGTTCAAATTCTCTGCACGCAGCCAGCAGGTCTTGCAACGGCCACTTCTTATTTATCGGCATCAACTCATTGCGCAGCTCATCAGTTGGAGCGGCTAAAGAGATCGCGAGATGCGGCCGATCAGCGATCGTTGCGAGTTCACGTATGCGCGGTACGATTCCGGCCGTTGACACAGTTACGCGGTTCGGGACGATATGCAGTCCGTCTGGATCGGTCATCACTCGAAGGGCCTTCATCAGCGAATCAAAGTTCAGAAAAGGTTCGCCTGCCCCCATGCCTACGAGATTCGTTCCATGAGGTGGCTTCACTCCCACACCGTAAGCATCGTTCAAAGCGATGATTATCTGCTCGACAATTTCTGCGGCAGTAAGAGAACGCAAGAGTCCAAGTTTTGCAGTCAGGCAGAAACTGCATTGCAGCGGACAACCCGATTGAGAAGAGAAACAGATCGTGTCTCGACGCTCTTCTGGAATGAAAACAGTTTCCACAGGTAAGTTGTCATGCGTCTTCATCAGGTACCGACGAGTCCCATCGACAGAAACGTATCGGGACTCGATCGACAGGCTTGATGACTTAGATTGCTCAGTGAGAATGCTCCGCAGCTCTTTAGGCAAATCGCTCATTTCATCGAACGAACGCCAACGTCGCTTATGCAGATTGCCGAATAACTGACGCCCACGATAAGCCGGCTGACCGAGTTTTTCGACAAACGCGATTAGTTCCGCTTGAGAAAGCCCTGTTAGCGCTACAACTGTTCGCATGTCGTTCGTATTTTACGGATTGAAAAGAGCAGTCGGGAAGGGGCAAACGGCGAAATATCGGTCAACGTTGAAGAGCGCAGTTGGGAAGGGGGCAAGCGGTGAACACATCGCACCAGAATTGCGCAGTCAGGAAGGGGGCAGTCGGTAGATTCAACCATCGCTAAATTCAATGCGCCCCCGCTCAACACTGAATACCAATCTCTGTAGTTGATAGTGTGCTTCCTGCGATTCCCTTAGCTGAGTGATTGATTCGATCACGACACTGGTGAAACTTTGAGCGGGGGCGACTTGAATTTAGCGATTGTTGAATCTACCGACTGCCCCCTTCCTGACTGCGCTT
>JBKPAL010000363.1:0-19173 GCA_046726395.1 Acidobacteriota bacterium | reverse complement strand
GCGATCGTCCTCGACAGCAAAGAACGCGTGTTACTTCTCCAGCATAGGTTCCGTGGAGGTACGGGTTGGGGAATTCCAGGGGGCTTCATCAAACCAGGAGAACAGCCAGATCAAGCGATGAGACGAGAACTGCGCGAAGAGGTAGGTTTGGAAGTGATGGAAGTGCGTATCGTTGGCAGTCGAACTTTCAAGAAGGTGAAGCAGATCGAAATTCTGTTCTGCTGCCGAACGAACGCGGATGCCGAACCCCGCAGCGCCGAGATAAAGAAAGCAGGCTGGTTCTCTTTAGATCACTTGCCTCCCGGTCTACCAAGAGAGCAAGAACGGTTACTTAGATCGATATTGGTTGATGGAGCAAATTACCCGGATTGATGTATGCTGTGCGCCGAAATCCAGAAGAATCAGAAACCGAAATTAAAATGACAGTCAGTCGAAGTTTTCTCTGTGATTCTCTGTGTCCTCGTGCCTCCGTGGTTCTCTTTTGGCTTGAGAGTTAGTCGCGTTTGAAGAAAGCCACGGAGGCACAAAGACACAGAGGCTCACAGAGAAAAGCCTTGATGGTAACTACATCTCACTTCTGACTTCGATCACCAAGCCACGTTTTCAGCTAACTTCGATTGGAGAAAATCATGGTTGAACTAATTCCTTCATCTGAAAATGTTATGCAGATTTTGAAGCGCACGGGCGCCTTTCGTGAAGGCCACTTCGTGTACCCCACCGGCAAACATTCGCCGAACTATTTTCAGATGCCGCTCGCATTTCGCTACTACGACACGGCTCGCGTGTTGGCAGTTGCTCTTAGTAGGAAATTTAGAACCGAGCGAGATATCTCCAGTCAACTACCGAAAATCTCGGTCATCAGTCCGAGCTCCGGCGGCATTCCTGTAGCATTCGGTGTTCGCGATGCATTGAGCGCCGAGCAAATCTACTGGGCCGAAAGAGAAGCCGGCGGCAAGCGCATGTTTCGGCAGTACGTGAATCAGGGTGAGGTGAATCCGTGCATTATTGTCGATGACATCATTCGCAGTGGTGGTGCTATTGAAGAGACGTTGCAGTTGGTTAAGGAGTTAGGTGCGACAGTGATCGGGTGTGGAGCAATCGTTCGCTTTACTTCCGCTCCTTCTCACTTAGGAGACGTGCCAATCAAGTCATTGGTTGAGTTTGATGCGCATATGTACGAGAGCGGTGATGCTTGCATTGATTGTAGGAAGGATTCTCCGATCGAGCACGTTCGTTTCTGAGTGACGGTCCAGGCAAAAGCGAAAACCAAAATTTTCCATTCGTCATTTGATATTTCTCAGTTGTCATTTCAGTTCATCCGATCGGCAGTTGAGCTCAGCCAGTCTGCTAACTAAACAAGAGACGTAGCAGATGACAAAATGAGAAACGTCAAATGATGAATGGAAAATTGTTTTTAGTGCTCGCACTTAGATTTCGTGCCGGTTGGAAAGCGCCTTATCCATCGTCACTTCATCCACATATTCCAAATCGCTTCCCACAGGCATTCCCATCGCAATTCGAGTTACACGCAGGCCTAACGGTTTGAGAAGACGGCTAATGTAATTTGCCGTGGCTTCTCCTTCTGTAGTCGGATTAGTCGCCAGAATTACCTCCCGAACAGCCACTCCCGCATTATTCTCAGGTTTTAACCTCGGCAGCAGGTTTGCCAAATGAAGTTCACTGGGCCCGATATGTCGAATTGGCGAAAGACTACCGTGCAGAACATGGTAGACGCCTTTGAAGCTGCGGGTCTTCTCGACTGCGACCAGGCTGTGTGGTTCTTCAACTACACAGATCACCGAGCGATCTCGGCTCGGTGAAGAGCAGAAGCGGCATGGATCGGTTTCTGTGAGGTTGTTGCAGACAGAACAAAGAATAATTCGCTGCTTTACTTCCAACAGTGCGGTGATGAGCTTCTGAACATCAGCGTCAGGGGTGCGCATGAAGTGAAAGGCGAGTCGCTGCGCAGACTTGTGTCCAATACTCGGCAAGCGTTTGAGTTCATCGATGAGGCGGGTAACTGGTTCTGCGTACTCGATCATTTTTATTGACTATTGACAATTGACTATTGACGATTCGATTCGCGGACTACATTGGAAGTTTTCTACTCCGGTACCTCAGGCGTGGAATGGAAAGAGTTCCAATCGTCAATCGTCAATTGTCAATCTGCAATCACCCCAACAGTCCTCCCAAGCCTGGTGGAAGCATGCCGCCGAGTTTGCCCTTCATCGCTTCATCAACCTTGCGATTTGCTTCATTGATCGCGGCGAGAACCATATCTTGAAGCATTTCAACGTCGCCTTCTTTCACGGCTTCGGGATCGATCTTAAGTGAGAGAATCTCATGATTCCCTTTCATCTCGACGGTCACTACGCCGCCACCAGACGAAGCTTCAACGCGGAGCTCGTCCATCTCCTTGGACATACGCTCCTGCATTTGCTGCGCCTGCTTCATCATCTGTTGAATGTTCAGTCCGCCTGGGAATTTCATTGCGCACACCTTTCCAAAATTGAATTGTCCAAGTTAACGAGAGAAAAACATCGTAGCTTTCATTAGGAACGAATGCAACGAAGTCCTCATTCTGCGTGAATTACTGGGAGCGCGGGCGTCCTCGCCCGCGACCTCGCGCGATCCTCTTGAACACGCCCATATGATTGCGGGCGAGGACGCCCGCGCTCCCAGTACGTGTTATAACGTTAGGGTGATGAGTGCTCACCAACAACCTAGTTGGGGCGAAGTAGTGGGCACAGCTGTTCGCATCCTCACCTTCACCGCAACTCGCGAAGATCTCCTTCAGCTTGGACCGAGACATCTGTCCTTTGGTTTGATCTGCTCGTTGATCGTGGGCATCGGACGGTATTACGACAACGATCGCGTGGGGATATTGCAGCACCTCGGTATGGGTTCGGTCGTCTACGTTTTGCTGCTTTCATTATTTCTCTGGTTATTGATCTGGCCACTTGGGCCAAAGGATTGGTCTTACATAAGGGTGGCGGCGTTTGTCTCATTGGTCTCTCCACCAGCCATCCTTTATGCGATCCCAGTTCAATACTTTTCGTCAGTCGAGGTTGCGAATACGTGGAATTCCGTTTTTCTGGGAGTGGTCGCAACGTGGCGAATAGCATTGCTGATCTTTTTTCTGCGACGTCTCACGCGATTGACATGGTCCAAAGTGGTGGTAGCAACACTCTTACCTCTCTGCATTATTGTGGTAGCACTCTCAACGCTGAACCTGGAAGGAGTTGTGATCAACCTGACGGGAGGTTTTTCGCATGAGTCAGCCAATGACTCGGCTTATTTTTTCCTTGTGGGTCTCTCCTATCTGACGATGATCATGTTCCTGCCACTGTTGATCGCTTACGTTGTAATGGTGGTTCAGAGTATTAGCGCGAGACGCAGACCGAGTCATTGGCCGGAGTGGATGGATGAGTGACAGCGACCCGACCCAGGAACGCTCTCTCAAAGCTGACATCCAGCTCTATTACGATTTACGTCTTCCGAAATTCCAACCTGCGCCTCTTTTGATTGCACTACACGGTTATGGTGCGAATAAGCGCCAGATGATGCGAGAGGCGCTCCAAATCGCACCAGCCGAATTTGCTATCGCCTCGCTTCAGGGCTTTTATCAGCATTTGAAAGAGCCGAAGGAACCCGGTGGGCCACTCCGATTCGGTTTCGGCTGGTTAACAAACTTTCGTTCGGATGAATCGGTTCGGCTGCACCAACAAACATTACTTCAGCTCATTCGGCAGTTGTCGAGCGAAAGAGTCGCGCAGCCTTCGCAAATCTTTCTGCTTGGTTTCTCTCAAACATGCGCGCTGAACTATCGTTTCGCTTTCACTTATCCGGATCAACTACGTGGAGTAATCGGTAT
The DNA here is from genome assembly GCA_046726395.1 of Acidobacteriota bacterium. GTDB lineage: Bacteria > Acidobacteriota > Blastocatellia > Pyrinomonadales > Pyrinomonadaceae > PSRF01. The sequence continues at coordinate 15,299 of JBKPAL010000363.1, read as the reverse complement.
TTGTGGCGGATTACCAGGAGACTGGGAAACGAGCGAAGTTTACAAGCCGACTAAAGCGGTTATCTTTCATCTGGCTGGTTCGCGTGATGAGTTCTATGGACCTGAACGAGTAGGCGATTACCGCGCGAGACTCGAGCTGCGTGCCAGTGAGGTTCAATTTAAGAGCTACGACGCTGCTCACGAGATTGTGCCTCAGATGCGAAGTGATCTTAGAGAATGGCTAGCGGCACTGACCAAGTAGTAATTAGCATTGAACGACACGAACCTTGAGCGGGGTTAAACCGCCCTTCCGGACTTCGAGACTTTTGAACTTAAAGGCTGCATGGACCTGGAAATCCATTCAACGTCAGACGTAATGACTGAAGAGTGAGGGTCTCTAGGTCATAGAAGGGCGGTTTACCCCCGCTCAACGTTGAGCAGCCTCACCTTAAAGCTTCACGCATTCTGTTCCTTATGTTCTTTAATCGTTGATTTAGCGAAGGAGAGGAGGGAACCATGCATCGACTAAACTTTCGTGCTGTTGTTCTCTTAATCGCCCTGAGTTCAATTTCATTTCAAGCTCAAAGCACAAAGCCAATTTCGGATCCTTTGGCCGTGGTCGCGATCCAAGCCGTGTTGGACGCGCAACGTGATGCATGGAACAAAGGTGATATCGAAGGCTACATGGACGGCTATGAACGTTCGGACAAAATCACCTTTATCTCAGGTGACAACCTCACACGCGGTTGGCAAACGGTGCACGATCGTTATCAGAAGAACTACAACACGCGCGAGAAGATGGGAACGCTGACCTTCTCGGATATCGAAACAACGCTGCTGAGCAAAGACACAGCGAAGGTCACGGGTCGTTGGCATTTGAAACGCGCGAATGATGAACCGCACGGACGATTCACATTGATCTTTAGACGCACCAAGCAAGGCTGGAAGATCATTCACGATCACACTTCGTGATACCTGCCAAACAATGTCCGGTTCAACTGCTAAAGCTTCTGTTCGCGACGATGTCGAGGCTCGCAGTGCTGTGTTCAAGAAAGAGCTGGGTCTCTTCGATCTCGTTTTGACTCAGATCGTCTTCGTAGTTGGAACCTTCTGGGTAGGTTGGGCCGCAAAACTCGGAAGCGATCAGAATGTATTTTGGTTAATCGCGATCCTGACATTCTATTTGCCGCTCGCAGCTGTTGTTATCTTCCTGAACCGTTTAATGCCGCTCGAAGGTGGTCTTTATCAATGGGCGAAGATAGCGTTCAATGACTTAATTGCTTTCATGGTCGCCTGGAATCTGTGGATCTTTGGGATTCTTATTTTGTCCGGCATCGGACTGGTTGTAACGACTAACTTTGCGTACGCAATTGCCCCGCTGTCATGGATGAAGGCTAACAAGGGGGCCATTACCTTCGTGAGCATTGCGTTGATCATCGGAATGATCTTCGCCGCAACGCGTGGGCTCGCAGTCGCTAAGTGGTTTCACAACGCAGGTGGAGTGATGTGGCTGGTCACATTTGCCGTGCTGATCCTGCTCCCAGTCTTCGCTCTCGCCCGCGGCACAATAACTGAGTACCATCCATTTGCTTTTAGCGTCCCCGCGTTTACCACTTTCAATTTGAATGTATGCAGCAAGCTCGCCCTGGGTGCGCTGACAGGTTTTGAATACATTGCGATCTTGGCCGGCGAAACCAAGGTCCCTTCACGAAATATCGCTCGTTCAGTTCTGATTGCCGCTCCAATCATTGCGGTGATGTTCATCCTCGGCACTGCATCCGTGCTGGCATTCGTAGCTCCGGATAAAGTGGATCTCATCGGCCCAATCCCACAGGTGCTCTCGCTCGGCTTTGGCACGTTCGGTTGGGTTGGAAAGCTGATCTCGATCGCAATCCTCGGAGTTGTAGTACGGCAGGTTGCGTTGATGAGTATTTACTTCGCTGGTAACACTCGGCTGCCTATGGTCGCGGGTTGGGATCAGTTATTACCGGGCTGGTTCACACGCCTGCACTCAAAGTACAAGACTCCGGTGAACTCAATTGTGTTCGTTGGCTTAGTCACGCTCGCATTTGGATTGGCAAGCCTCATTGGAGTAAGTGAGCAGGAAGCGTTTCAACTGCTCGATAACGCTGGCGGAGTTTTTTACGCATCAACGTATCTAGTGTTGTTCGCAATTCCGATTCTAGGAATGAAGAAATTCGGTGCTCGTGCTCCGATGTGGTTAAAACTGGCGTGTTCATCTGGTTTCCTCGTCTCATTGATCTACATCGGGTTCACCATCATCCCGATTATCGAAGTTGAGAGTAGGTTGCTGTTTGCGACGAAGATTGTCGCTGTTGTCATTCTTGCTAACAGTCTGGGACTCGGAATCTACCTGTTGGGCCGGCGCAAAGGAGCGCGAGTCTTGAGCGCAGCCGTCGTGCGCTGATCGATATGGACCTTGGAATCGTCAACTGCAAGCAAGTCATAACGCTGGCGGGACCTGCGCGGCCGCGCGTAGGTTCTGAGTTACGTGAGCTTTCAATCATCTCAGATGGCGCTTTGCTTGTACGAAACGGCCGAATCGAACGGGTCGGATCCCGTGCCGAAATCGAGTCACTGCTGAGTGCCAAATCTCAGCTCGTAGATGCCGGCGGACGAGTGGTCCTTCCTGGTTTCGTCGATGCGCACACGCACCCTGTGTTTGCAGGAGATCGAGCCAGTGAATTTGAGGAACGCGCCGCCGGCGCTACCTACCAGGAGATCGCTGCGCGTGGTGGAGGCATTCAGTCAACGGTTGCAGCAACACGAGCCGCGTCACTCGAGCAATTGATCACTGCTGGGAATCGCTATGCGCAGTGGTTTATCCGTTGTGGCACCACAACCATTGAAGCGAAATCAGGTTACGGGTTAACACTGGCAGACGAGGTTAAGATTCTCGAGGCGATCAAATTCCTCAATCGCAACACGGGGCTGACTTATGTACCGACGTTTCTAGGAGCCCATGACATTCCGCCGGAGTATCGTTCTCGTCGAGATCAGTACGTCTCTCTTTTGATCAATGAAATGATTCCACTCGTGGCTGACAAGAAGCTGGCGGAGTACTGCGATGTGTTCTGTGAGGAGAAGGTGTTCACGACTGACGAGGCTTGGAAGATACTTTCCGCCGCGCGGTGTAATGGTCTTGGTTTACGAATGCACGCAGATCAGCTTTCGTTGTCAGGTGGCGCAAAGCTCGCCGCGGAACTCGGGGCGACTACTGCCGATCACCTCGAACACACGGATAAGATTGGTATCGCCGCACTCAAGTCTGCTGCTGTAATGCCTGTGCTGCTGCCGGGTTCGGTCTACGCGTTAGGTTCCGGTCGCTATCCAGCTGCTCGCGACATGATTGATTCGGGCCTGGCAATAGTTCTAGCGACGGACTTCAACCCCGGATCTTCACCAACACCATCGCTGCTAATGATCTTCTCGATTGCCGCTACGCATATGAAGATGCTTCCGTCCGAGTCGATCACTGCAGCAACGATCAACGCCGCTTACAGTTTAGGGCTTGGAGATCTCATCGGTTCATTGGAGCAGGGAAAGAATGCTGACTTCGTGATTCACGATGTAGACGACTACAGAGATCTCGCTTACTTCTTTGGTATAGAACATCCTTATCGCGTTTACGGCAGGGGAGAACTTCTCTTCGCGCGCGAATAGTTTTGTTTGCATGATTGCAGTAAAGCACGAGCAAAAAAGCAATTGACGATGTAACTCCGGTAATTTATTATCGCCGCAACACTGGAAAGGAGGTGATTCTAAATATATGAGTTCTTATCACAGTGAGGTGGCTGCGGCCTGACCTCTGAATTCGAATCTGACTCGTTAGGATTTCGGTTCAGTCGTCTCACTGCATAGTGCTCCTCCTTTTCGGAAGCACACAGTCAGCCTCAGGCCAATCCCAACAGTTCACCGGAAGCCGTCCACGAACATTCGTGGACGGCTTTTTTATCTCATCTTGGAGTGCGGCGACTCGTGGCCGCTTTTCGCTTAACCCAATATTCCAAATCCCCAGAAATCAAAGCGGCGACGAGTCGTCGCACTCCAAAGGGCTAACCTCTTCAATCTTTGCTCAAAACATCTATCCGTTGCTAAAAAGATCCGGTGGCGCAGGTTACAGAGTGCACCTTTGAGTTAGAATCACCATCAAACCGGAGCCTTCAACCCCTGGAGATTCCTTGGCAAGCTTTCCAGTTTTTTATGATCCGGCAGGACGACGTTGGCGCAAAGTAAGGCGCGCTTGGCTGGCTCTTGCGATTCTCATCACCGCCCTGGTCGTTGTCTTCATTACCAGCGTGCTGGTTAATCCGTTGCTGCCGCACCTCAACCTGCGGGCCGTAGCAGCCTTGCCACATCCCAAGGACTTAAAGCCCAAGCAGCTCACCGTTCTAACCAATCCGCGCGAACACAGAGCGAAGCAAGCGCGCGAAGCGCTCCACGAGGCATTGGCCAAGACCAAGAATGTCATTCCAGCCCAAAAGCCAGTACAAACTGCGCCGCTGCCTGGCCCACAAGTTCAACCCGCTGTGCAACCCGCAGAAAGACCACTCTCGATCGGTTTCTATGTAAACTGGGATGAATCTAGTTACGCTTCGCTCAAGAGAAACTTGGATCAACTCGACTGGGTAATCGCAGAGTGGTCTCACCTTCAAGACAACGACAGTCCCTTAGCGATCGATGTTGACGTTCCCGCACTCAATCTAATCAGGACAGAGCATCCGCAGACGCGGGTTCTGCCCATGGTTCAGAACCTCAAGAACGAGAAGTGGGATTCGGAGTTACTGGCGCATTGGATTCAAGATGAGCCATCTCGTCAGCAGCTAATTCAAGCCATCACGACGTTCGTAGAACAGAACAACTTTGGCGGCGCATGTATCGACTTTGAAGAACCGCCGGTGAGCGCGCAGCCGAACCTGCTGACATTTATCCAGGAGATTCACGCAGCCTTTTCTGCTCGCCATTGGATCTTGACCCAAGCTATTCCCTTCGACAATCCCGATTGGCATTACAAGGACTACGCCGCAGCAACCGATTACTTGATCCTGATGGCTTACGATCAGCATTGGGCCGCAAGTGACGCCGGACCGATCGCTGCACAGGACTGGTTTGAGCGAAACCTTGCGAATCGAATGCGCGAACTGGATCCGAGTCGTACGATCCTGGCGCTCGGAAGCTATGGCTATGATTGGACGGAAGGTGTCGATGATGCGGAAGAGCTTACGTTTCAAGAGGCGGTGATCAGTGCGCGCGATTCAGAGGCGACGATAAATTTCGATTCGGCAACGCGCAATCCTTACTTCGATTACACCGAAGAGGACGAGTCGGAACACCACGTTTGGTTTCTTGATGCGGTAACTGCATACAATCAAATGCACAGTGCGAGTGCTTATGGTTGCGCCGGTTTCGCACTTTGGCGTCTGGGTTCGGAAGATCCTTCGGTGTGGTCAATCCTTGGGGTGCCGCAGCAGGATTTTTCACCAGATGTTCTTCGTCGCATTGTTTACGGGTACCAGGTGGACTTTGAAGGTACTGGCGAACTATTGAAGGTAGTGTCTCGTCCGCATGACGGGAGTCGTGAGCTAACAATTGATCAGAACAGCGGCTTCATCAGTGGAGAAGGTTATGTTTCCACGCCTTCTTCTTACGTGATTGAAAGAGTCGGTGATAAGCCGGGTGAGATCGCACTAACCTTCGATGATGGTCCTGACCCGGAGTGGACACCGGAAATCCTGGACATTCTCAAACAGGAGAACGTACCTGCCACATTCTTCGTAATCGGCAAGAACGGCCAGGCACATCCGGATTTAGTCCGTCGTATAGTTAATGAAGGACATGAGATCGGAAATCACACGTTCACTCATCCGAATCTAGGAGAAGTGCCCGGCACGCTAACCGATCTTGAGTTGAACGCTACTCAGAGACTTATCGAGTCTCTCACCGGACGTTCCACCGTTCTGTTTCGTCCGCCTTACTTTGGTGACGCTGAGGCTGACAAGCCTGATGAGGTTGAGCCAGCGATTCGAGCTGAACAACTTGGTTATGTGATGGTTGGCTTACGAATCGATCCTAGCGATTGGCAGCTCCCTGTAACTCCCGGCGAGATAGTTGACCGCACTCTTAAACGCGTAGCAGATACAAACCCGGAAACTCGAGGGCAAGTTGTCCTGCTTCACGATTCAGGTGGTGACCGCCGCGCTACGGTTGAAGCCCTGCCGATCTTAATTCGCGAACTTCGCGCACGCGGTTTTCGATTCGTGCCTGTGTCGGATCTGGCAGGCTTAAGCCGCGACCAGGTAATGCCGGAACTCACTTCAAAGGAAAAAGTGTACTTGCGCGCAGATGCTGCGACATTTCTGCTGCTGTCTGCTGGTGGCTGGTTGCTGCAATGGGTTTTTCTTGCTGGGATTTTGCTAGGGCTCGGAAGACTTTTGTTGGTGGGTCCACTGGCCCTCGCGCAGTGGTTCCGTTCGCGACGCCGACGGCGTTTGCACTCTGGTCAGAGTTATCGACCAACCGTTTCAGTAATTGTTCCTGCCTTCAATGAAGAGGCAGTCATCGGCAATACGATTCGCAGTTTGCTTGCGTCGGATTATGAAGAGTACGAAGTGATCGTTGTGGATGACGGCTCTAGTGACACAACTAGCGAAGTGGTAGCTTCCGAGTTTGGTGCCGAGCCGCGCGTTCGCCTTTTCACGATTAACAACGGAGGCAAAGCGGAGGCGCTGAACTTTGGTTTGGCAAGAGCAAAAGGTGAAGTGGTGATCGCTCTTGATGCCGATACTCTCTTTGCTCCCGGTGCAATGGCTGCTCTGGCCCACCGGTTTTACGATCCAACGATAGGAGCAGTGGCTGGTAATGCTAAGGTTGGGAATCGCATCAACATCGTCACGCGCTGGCAAGCACTGGAATATGTTACTTCTCAGAATATGGATCGCCGCGCGTTCGCCAGTTTGAATTGCATCACGGTCGTACCTGGAGCGGTTGGGGCCTGGCGAAGAGATTTGCTGGAACGCGCTGGCGGATTTTCTTCAGACACTCTTGCTGAAGACCAGGATCTAACTCTTCAGATTCGACGGCTCGGTTTCAAGATCGCTTACGAGGAAGAAGCGGTCGCGTGGACCGAAGCACCAGCACAGTTGCGACCTCTTGCTAAACAGCGCTTTCGTTGGGCGTATGGGACTTTGCAGTGCATGTGGAAGCATCGCGATGCTTTGTTCAGTTTTCGTCACGGGTCTCTTGGTTTTATTGGCATGCCCAACGTGTGGATATTTCAGATCTTGTTCGCACTAATTTCTCCTGTTATGGACTTGCTGCTCGTTTACACATTCGTCTCAGCTGGTTTGGATCGACTACAGCAGCCCGTCCAGTATTCATTCACCAACCTGCGACAAGTACTTTTCTATTACGCTTTGTTCCTTGCTATAGACTGGCTCACCGCCTGCTTTGCGTTTCTGCTCGAACGTCGTGAACGGTTGAGTCTGTTGTGGTGGCTGTTTCCGCAGCGATTTTGTTACCGGCAGGTTATGTACTACGTCATGATGAAATCCGTAGCTTCAGCTGTTAAAGGTGCCGTTGTAGGTTGGGGCAAACTCGAACGTAAGGCGACCGCCGAAGCTCGCCCGTGAACCTTTCCGATTCCTGAATGTTAAAGCTGAAGAAAAGGATCCTGGTATATGCCTTACTGTTGCTTGGTGCATTGTCATTCCGAGTTGGCATCGCGACCCTTCTGCCAAACGACGAGCCCGAGGACGGCAAAGTATATGAACAAATGGCGAGGAATCTTCTCCGCCAACATGTTTTCTCACACGCAACAGAGCCGCCGTACGAACCATCGCTGATCCGCCTACCGGGCTATCCGCTCTTCCTTACAGCGGTCTATTCCGTCTTTGGTGAAAGTAACAACACAGCAGTTCGTGTGACTCAGGCAGTTGTTGATACGGCAACGTGTGGTCTCGTGGCGTTGCTGGCGTTTTACTGGGAACCGGATCCTAAACGTAAGCGCAAAAGTTCCATCGCCGCTCTTGCGCTTGCAGCTGTCTGTCCCTTCACCGCGATTTACGTAGGCACGATTCTCACTGAGACTCTAAGTTCATTCTTCGCCCTCGCGACTTGTGCTGCTGCCACGCGTGCCTTTCGTTCCAATACCAGAAAGGAGTTGGTGTCGCGGTGGGTACTTACAGGTGTGCTCGCTGCAATGGCGGTAAACTTTCGACCGGACAGTGGACTCTTCGCAGCTGCGATTGGCTTCACCTTAGTAATCACAACGTTCGTTGGGCGCAAGGCTACTATCGAAGTTGAACAGCAGCGTGCGAGGAAAATAAGTTTGGGACAGGCGGTAGTCGCCGGCGCTCTATTTGTTTTAGCTTTCTGTCTACTGCTGCTGCCATGGACCATTCGCAATTGGAGAACCTTCCATCTGTTTCAACCACTAGCTCCGGTCCATGCAGAGATGCCGGGGGAGTTTGTGCCGCGTGGTTACCTGCGATGGGTACGAACCTGGATTGATGATGAGCGTGAGATCGAACCGTTCATCTGGGCTATTGATACTTTGCCGGTTGTGGTGAAGGACTTGCCACCACAAGCTTTCGATTCTGAAGAGGAGAAGCAGCAGGTCACTAAGCTGTTCGATCTTTACAATCACCCGCAAACAGCCGTGGCTCAGCAAAGTCCTCAATCTGGATTTCAGCTCGAAGAGAATCCGTCTCCTCAGGCAACACCTTCACCTTCGCCACCTGCAGACGAATCAACCACTGATGAAGGTGATGAGAACGATAATGAAGAGGAGACCGAGGAGGATAATCAAGACGCTCAATCAGTAGAGATGACACCAGAGATCGACGCGGGTTTTGGACAAGTCGCGCAGGAGAGAATTGCGCGGTCGCCGTTTCGCTATTACATCAAGCTGCCTCTCAAACGGGCAGTGGGTCTATGGTTCAACACTCATTCGCAGTACTACCCGTTTGAGGGCGAGCTGTTTTCGGCTGATGGGCTAGACTCCAGTTCTCATCAACAAATCTGGCTGCCGCTCTTCACTGCGCTTACGTGGATCTACACTTTTCTTGGGGTATTGGGTTGTTGGTTCCTGTGGCAATCCGGCGACTTTGACGCTCGTCGCTTCCTCCTGCTGGCGATACTCATAATCCTTTTACGAATCGCCTTCTTTGCATTTCAGGAGAACCCAGAGTCGCGTTACGTGGTCGAACTCTTCCCGTTTGTATCTGTGCTCGGGGGCATCGGCGCAGTGAGAGTCGTGGAAGCTTTCAGTCCGCCATCGGGAAGTTCCTCAGCGGTCGAAAATGATTTCACCGTACGGGAGGAGTCGGACTTGGACTTGGGCTCGCAGTAGGGCTCGCCTGCTCCGAGGGTAATACTCGACTGGCGTCTTCCTTATCTGGTGAAGTATGAAGATGGACCGCTTTCCAATCGTTGCCCATTCGTTTGAAGACAAGAGACATACGTCCTGAAGCCGATTCCGGAGTTCCTTTATATGTTTGAGATTGCGTCCAAAGGCAATCGACCAGTGCACCGTCACGACCTAACATGATCACTGAAACATCACGTACTTCGAGCTTCACATCTTTCACGTCCGGATAAGAGCTCGCGCGATTCTTTCGCATCTGATCCCATCCCTTAGTCACTGTTCCGTTATTGTTGAAGAGGACCAGTCGCGGAGAATTCCAATACACTCCAGTTACTGCGTTGATGTCCGCCTTGCGGATGCCATCAAGTATCCTGTTGAAAGCTGCGAGCACTGCTGCTGAACCCGGCGGTTCTGCGGTGGTTACTGTCCTTTTAGCTACCGGCGCTGGTCGAACTGTCGAAGTGGCGGCTGGCTTTGTTGTATCTGTACGTGGCTTTGCGGGCGCAGCCTGCTTTGTGTTTGCGTTCGTGGGCTTCGCCGTTGTGGACGAGTTACTGTTTTGACCAAACGCAGGAAGGGTAATGAACAGGCTACAAACAAGAAGTAGGGATCTCATCATATTCTGCTCCTATTGTTGCGTCTGAGGGTAGCGTCGGGAGGAAATTGATTTTACAGCTAAACGTCGCCAAGTGCGTTTTTTATGTCGAACCAGGGGACGCCGCTTCGTAGGCGTTCGACCGAACGTTCTTGTCCGAGGATCTCGAATACTTCGAACATAGATGGTCCAACCGCTTGGCCGGTCAACATTGTACGCGAACCATTTATCAGCAGTCCGGCTTTTACTCCGGATTCGTCTGCGAACCGTCGTAAGGCATCTTCAACAGTCGCAGCGTTGAATACTTTGAGTTGTTCAAGCTGACCAGCCAAAGCGGGTAAAAGCTCTTTTAGTCGCGGTTCTTTGCGCAGGTTCTTATTAACGGCCGCTTCTTCAAAATCGAAATCATCAGAAAAGTAGGCACGTCCTTGGGAGGAGAAATCTTTCAATGTGAAAAACCGTTGCCGGATCAGATCGACTGTTTTCAGTAACCAGTCTCGCTCGTCGTCTTCATATTCTTCTCGCCACAACTTATTCGCACGTAACTCAGCTTTGACCATCGGAAGCAATTCATCGAGCGCCATCGTGCGAATGTATTCAGCGTTCATCCAGAGAGCTTTGTCATCAGTCCAATGACGCGGATCGTTCTCCTGAAAATTGAAGATTGCGTTGGCCCGTCCGATACCTTCGAGAGAGAAGTTGCTAATCAACTCATCTTTGTTAAGAACTTCTTTCCCATCCGGTGGCGACCACCCAAGTAGCGCCAGGAAATTTCGAAACGCTGCCGGGACAAAGCCTCTATCTCGATACGTAGTCAACGAAACTACTTCGCCGTGCTTTCGTTTCGACAATTTCCCCTTGTTCGGAGCGAGTATCAACGGAAGATGTGCGAATCGAGGTACGTCAGCGCCGAGCGCCTCGTACAGAAGTATTTGTTTGTGAGTGTTTGTTAAATGGTCCTGCCCACGTATCACATGAGTGATTCCCATTTCGATGTCGTCGATTACGACTGATAGGTTGTATAGCGGGTGGCCATCCGAGCGAAGCAGTACCAGGTCTTCGATCTCGGAATAAGAACGTTCCTGTGGCCCATACACAATGTCTTCAAATTGAGTTTTACCGGAAACCGGAACCTTCAAACGAATAGCAAAGGCCTCACCAGACGCGGCACGATGATCAGAATCTTCCTGGGGAAGATCTCGGTAAGGATTGCTGCGATGGTCGATGCCTTCGGCAGCGTGCGCGCGAGCCCGTTCAGCTATACCTTCTTTAACTGTTTGATCGTCCCGCTGTTCCTTCGGAGTGAAGTCTCGATAAGCCTTGCCTTCGCGGACTAACCTGTTCGAGGCATCGCGGTGCTTCTGGGCGTTGTTAGACTGAAAGACCAACTCTTCGTCGTAATCCAGACCGAGCCAATGCAGGCCTTCGATGATCGAACGCGTGGATTCATCTGTGGATCGTTGCAGGTCAGTGTCTTCGATGCGGAGAAGGAATTGGCCGCCAGTTCTCCGCGCGAACAGCCAATTGAAAAGGGCCGAACGAGCGGCACCTATGTGCAGATAACCTGTCGGTGATGGTGCAAATCGTACGCGGACCATTGGTGATGGTGCAGAATCAAATCGAGTGTAACGGGTCTTAAATCAGAACGAGTGACAAGTGTTTACTTGTCACTCGTTGATTATAACCGCTTACTGGATCTTTCTGGCGGAGATGACAGGATTCGAACCTGTGAAGGGCTTTTGACCCTTAACGGTTTAGCAAACCGCCGCCTTCAGCCACTCGGCCACATCTCCGCGCGGAATTTCATTCTAGTCGGCACTCCCGGATTGTCAAGGTAGGTCCCAGTAACAGCAGCGACTCGCTTACTGCAATGTGTACTCGCTGACCCACGTTATACAATCGAAGCGTGACGAAGGTTCATCTTACTCGCCGGCAGTTTTTGACCGGACTCGCCGCCGCGCCGTTAGTCGCCGTCTCAGCGAGCTCTGCCTATGCTCGCTTGATCGAACCTTACAATTACTCTGTCGTAGAACAGGACGTCCTCATTCGAAACTTACCCGCAGCTTTCGAAGGTTTTCGCATAACCCAGCTCACCGATGTCCATCACAGCCGCATCGTCGGAATCGGTGAGATAGAACGAGTCGTGAAAATTACGTTAAGGACGAATCCTGACTTGATTGCACTGACTGGTGACTACACGACTTCTTATCGCCGGTTTATCGAGCCTTGCGCAGAGGCGCTGGGACAATTGCACGCGAAGGAAGGAGTTTGGGCGGTACTCGGAAATCACGATCACTACACCGATCCCGAACTCACAACTCGAGCTTTAGAGAGACACCACATAACTGTTTTCAATAACGAAAACACGACTATTCGCCGCGGGTCCGACGCGATTCAACTTGCGGGAATTGACGATTCGTCCTGGGCCGCAGCGGATTGGATTCGCGCGCTTCATGGGTTGGATGAACGCAAGCCAACCGTAATGCTCTCTCATCAGCCAATAGTTCTGGAATATGAGCCAGCGGAAAAAGTATCGCTCATTCTGAGTGGCCACACTCACGGTGGCCAAATCAATCTGCCGCTGCTCGGTGCTCCAGCGAGATTTCTAACTAAGGATCTTAAATACGCCCACGGTCTATTCCGACGTGGAGAGACACAACTCTACGTGTCAAGTGGAACGGGCGTGATTGGCTTGCCTGTAAGATTTGGCGTGAGACCTGAGATTGCTGTTCTACGACTTCGCCGTGCTCCTGACTAATTATTGAACTCTCTGAATCGCCATCATCGTCAGATCGTCCGCTGGCAAACCGAATGAACGAAACGTATTGAGCTCGCTGATACAACTTCCAATAAGTTGTCGCGGAGATAGCGCGTGATTTCTTGCGAGGACGTCCGACAAGCGACTGACGCCGTATTCTTTACCGTCTGCATCGACAGACTCTGACAAACCGTCTGTGTATAGGAACAACGTGTCTCCTTTTTCCAGCCGTAGCTGCTCTGACGAGAATTGCTCAGTATTAAATAAGCCGACTGGAAGACCGGTAGCCTCTATATTCCATACCTCACCATTTCGAACCAGCAGAGACGGCAGATGACCTGCGTTACTTAATTCCACAAGTCCGTTTCGACTTAACTTTCCACAGACGAGTGTGGCGTAATGGTTGGGTAGCGTGCTTTCGCAGAACACTCGACTCGCGCGTGCCAGCATCTGATCCAGTGGCATATCGATCGAAACCAACGTGCGAAACATCGCCTGCAGATGGGCCATCAGCATCGAAGCTGCAACTCCTTTTCCGGACACATCTCCCAAGACAAAATGCAGCGACGAATCAGACCCTGTGATCAAGTCGCAGTAATCTCCGCTAACTAGTCCAGCAGGTTCGTAATGAAAGGCAACTTCCCAACCGTCTATACTCAAGGTTGGTCTCGGCAAGAGGTTGTTTTGAATTTGCGCTGCCAACTCAAGATCGTCTTGTAGCGCCTGTTGTTCTGGACCGGTCATATCCCCGATACACAATCGTGTTAGCGGGTTAGTCATGAGCCTTTCGGTTTCGATCGGCTCATTACAAACGTCACAGATTCCATATGTTCCGAGGTCCATGCGATGCAGAGCTGCATCCACTTCATTCAATAAGCGCTTAACCTCGCTCGCTTCAGTGAAACCGTTGGCCGCTTCTTCTAGTTTGTGACGACGGTCCAACAGTTGTTCGCGGAGGAGGGGTTCGATTGCGGTAACCATGCTTTTCCTTTCCTTGTTCTTAAGCTACGAGGCTAGCCGGGCGGGGTGCTCTCTGAAGTTGTACTGGCATTTGCGGAGCGCAGCAGATCTGCACCAGCTGCTCTCGATCTCTTTGCATCTCCTCATCATTAGCCAGCCATGTCCGGACTTCTCGAAAAATATTCGCTGCGTGTGGATCAGGAGGTTCAATCACACGATAGTGGATCCATTTTCCATCGCGTCGTGACGAAACCAGTCCAGCACGACGGAGATACGCAAGATGACGAGAGATCTTAGGCTGGTTCGTGTTGAGCACTTCGACGAAGAAGCAGACGCATACCTCGTCTGCGCCTATCAGGTTGATCAGACGAAGGCGAGTTCGATCAGCTAACGCCTTAAACAGTAATTCGATGTTGTATCCACGTCCGGCCATACTTTTTTTGCGATTGAAAACGGCAGAAATGATTACGATGTCGGTAAGCACCTTGTTCCTTCTGGGCTGCTCAAAACGCCGCGCAATTCTTGTAGTTGCGAGCTGCGAATCAATCAATGCCGACGCATGCACTACGTCTTTCCATTAGGAGTGTGTCGCGCCAAGTGTTGAGCTTACCGATCCTTTCTCGCCGTCCAACTTCACGAAAGCCACATGACCTATGAAGGGCAATGGTGGCGACGTTTTCGGGAAACATCCCCGCTTGAAGCGTCCAGATGCCGTTGGCTTCGGAATGTTCAATAAGCGCGCTCAGTAACTGCCGCCCTACCCCCATGCCGCGGGCTAAAGCAGCAACGTAAACACTAACCTCAGCAACGCCGGCATACACACACCTGTCAGACACCGGAGACAATGCAGCCCATCCGTAAACGTTTCTGTCCCCTGCCTGGGCTACCAGACGTCCAAAGGGCAAATGCCCGGCATTCCAAGCTTCCCAGGTGGGTGCACTTGTTTCAAACGTGGCATTACCCGTAGAAATGCCTTCGAGATAGATCTCCCGCACACGCTGCCAGTCCTCATCGACCATTTGCCTTATTCGACAATCCATATTTTACCTCGCAAAAACTAACACATGCGCCTTGACAGATATTCCGACACGCCGTAACCTATCCTCACATTCGCTTGTGCGAATATGACTATAAAGGAGGTTGAAATGCAAAGCAATACAACTCAGCCTGTGGCGCTGAAGGCACACTTGGCTCTCAATGTTAGAAACGTCCAGGCGAGCATTGAGTTCTATCGAAAGATGCTGGGAATTGAACCCAGCAAGGTGAGGACCGGATATGCGAAATTCAATGTCGAGAATCCGCCATTGAATCTCACGCTTAATCAAACGCACTTCGATAACCGTGGTGCGCTGTCACATCTTGGCATTCAAGTCAGCTCTACTGAAGATGTCGTTAAGACACGAGACCGATGGAAAGCCGCAGGCCTCACTACCAGAGATGAGATGCAAACCAACTGCTGCTATGCCGTACAAGACAAGTCCTGGGTGTGCGACCCGGACGGAAATGAGTGGGAAGTCTTTGTCGTACTCGAAGACAACCTGCCGGAGGGAGCCAACGCCGAAAGTTTTGCATGTTGCGCTCCTCAACCGGTGGCATTGGCGCAATGAAATATGATCTCAAGA
>JBKPAL010000362.1:0-13346 GCA_046726395.1 Acidobacteriota bacterium | reverse complement strand
GTCATCGGCGTCTCATTGATGTGATAGTCAGTCGCGATACCGTTGTCGTGAGCAATCTCCGTCAGTTCCTTCACATCGTCCATGTTGTTATGGCAGATGTTGATATTGAACATAACCGTATAGCCGTAGTGATGCTGACGTTTGACGAGATAATCAAAGTACGGACGAATCGGTTCCAATGCTTTGGGCAACGACTTGCGGTCTTTCACTGAATCGACAGCTAGATTAACAGTCGCCAATCCCGCGTCACCCAATCGATCAATCACATCCGGCTTCATCAGTCGACCATTTGTGGGCAGGTAAACAAAGATATCTTTCTTAGCACTGTAGTAAACGATCTTGTGAATGAACTTTGGCCGTAGCAGCGGCTCGCCACCCATCAGGGCAAGCACACGCGAACCAATCGAGTGCAACCAATCGATAGAACGCTTGGCTACGTCTTCAGTCATGCCCTTCACTGCATTGTTGTAAGACCAGCAGTAATGACAATCGAGATTACATTTCCACTCGGTGAAGAGGTACGGAATGATTGGCCTAAGTTCCTTCGAGTGCCAACGCGACTTAAAGTATGGTGAGGCCCAGGTCTTCCATGTGCGAAACGCATTCATCTTCTGATACTCACGTTGCGTCATCGGCACCGGATCTGGATGCTGTGGATAGACTGGTTCTGGCAACACCTCTTCGGGTAGAGGCTCCAGCTTCGGATGAGCTTCTGATTTATAAAGGATCTGATGCAGCTTCTGATCTATGCGAAAAGCGGGAGCATTTGTCCCACTGTGCAGATTTTGCTGTGGTTCGGCCATATAGAGTCCTCGTGTGTGAATCAAAGAAAGAAGAAATCAGCTCGAACATCAACCTTCCTTAGTGTCAGCCCTGGAATGTTGAGTAGCCAGAATCTTCGCTTCAGCTCATTCATGGTGGAGAAGGTGCGACTGGGTGAATCGCGGGAAATAGTGTCGGATTTGGTAGTTATTTGCAAGTCCCTTTGTGATGCTGCCCAAAGTGCAACTATTGACGATTACAAAGTGACAATTGCCAAATGAAAGTTGTCTCTGGTTATGCTGCGCAAGCTTAATAATCACACCATTTGGCAATCGTCAATGTTTCAGGTTACTCTTTCGCCTTTTGTTGGTGGCCTTCTTTGCCGCTATTGTGGGTAAGAGGCTGAACTGATGATTCTTTCGATTGGAGACTTCTGATTTGGCGGCGAGAGCCGAAACAATCATAACTGCGGGATTACGGCCCGAATATTTCGCCGAGCGAGGGATGGTTTCGCTCAGCCGCGCTCTCGTAATCACTTTACTCAGCGTGTTCGTAATAACAGGTCTTGGGTTCCGTGTCAGCGGCCTCAGCTCCGAAGGACTCGGTGAAGACGAACTCAACAAACTTCAAGCAGTAGCCGACTATCGACAACGCGGTCTGACATCGGCGAACGGAGAGCACCCTTTGCTGATGAAGGCGCTGCAGACGGCTAGCCTTTTTGCAGCTGAGAAGTGGAATGCAAGCTTTGCGTCCACACACCCGCGCTGGAGCATAGCCCCGGAAGCTGCGTTGCGTTTCCCGAGCGCGGTCTTTGGGGCTTTTACCGTTGTCCTAATTTACTTTTTAGCTACTGAACTGTTTGGCGCTGAAGTCGGATTAATTGCGGCTGCTCTTTGGGCTTTTGATCCCAATGCCATCGGCTTCAATCGCATTGCGAAAGAAGATACCTTCCTCCTGTTCTTTTTTCTGCTCGCAAATATCTTCTGGTTGAAAGGTCAGCGAGTCGCGGAAGGTGGTTCACCCAAAAATGCTGTGCGGTATTACTGGGCAACTGCCGCAGCTTTCGGCGCCATGTTGGCTTCGAAATACTTGCCTCAGCTGATTGCAATTACAATCAGTTACTACTGGCTCTTCCAAAGAATTCCTGCAACACAATGGCGTCTCGGCAAGAAGCGAATGCTCATGTTTTTTGTTGTGATGGGAGTAGTTTTCGTATTGCTTAATCCGCCCATCCTGTTTCCTGAAACCTGGACTCAAATGAGGCAGTTCGCGGGACAAAAGCTAGTAGGGCACGATGCTTATGAGTTCATGGGCAAGCTGTACAGTCACAAGATGACTGACTGGCTGAACGGCACGCCGTGGTATCTCTACGACTTATTCATCCTAGTCAAACTTCCCTTACTCACGTTAGCTGGTTTTCTGGTTGGTCTGCCGTTGCTGTTTCGACGCAAGCTCGGCGACGGACGTTACTTCATCATGCTTTGGATGTTCATCTGGGTAATGATTTTCAGTTTTGCCGGGGGCAAATTCACTCGTTATCTGACGGTGGTGCTGCCCGCAGTGTTGATAGCCGCGGCGATTGGAATCCAGACCGTTGGAGGTTGGATCGCCGAACGATTCTGGCCATCATCTGCAGCTGGGCGAGCTTATGCGCGCGCTGGCATCGCAGTCCTGGTAGTTGCCGCATCAGCACAGGCAGCTGCGAGCTTTGCTCCTCACTTTCGGCTTTACACAAACGCGCTCGGAGGCGGCGTTTCGAATGCTGGATACTATTTTCCTCACGACGAGTTCTATGACGCCAGCATGCGTGAAGCAGTTTTCGATATTGCGCGCGAAGCGCGTATGGGAGCTCACGTCGCTAGCGAAACGCCTTCTTTGGTGAGCTATTACGCCGAGCGCATTGGACGACCAGATCTTGTTGCCGTGCAGCTTTCAGATCCTGACGCGTTGAAACAAATGTCGGATGGAGATTACCTGGTAGTCTCACGAGGCCGCCGTTACTTCAGCAACGATGCTTTGCTTACGGCGTTAAGAGGGTCGGCAACGCCAGATTTGAAATTGACCCTCGATTCCGTACCCTCTGCAGATATTTATCGTGTGGACCAAAAAACGTTGGGTGTGATTACCGAAGCTGCTAAGCGACTACCGCCGTTGGTCCACAACTTCAACTTGTTTCGCACAAAGTCAGTGCACGATTAGGGTGGATAGCGCAGTCGGGAACGGGGCAGTCGGTAGAATTCAAGCTTAAGCAAATTCAAGGCGCCCCCGCTCAACTCTCCAAACTTCATCATTGAATCAATCACTAACAGCAGGAGTGACAGCTGACAATGAGAGGAGATTGGTACCCAACCTTGAGCGGGCGCGCCTTGAATGTAGCGAAGCTTGAATTTTATCGACTGCCCCTTCCCGACTGCGCTATCCAACCTTGAATCTGCAGCCTGCACCCTTTCCAACTGCTCTTTCAATGTTGGTTCATCTTCGAATCTCAACCTCCAACGGCTTTGCGTCGTGCGATTCATAACCTTCAGGCCAATTCGAGATATTCACTCCGTACAGCCAATCGGATGTGGGCGTCACTGCTAGACGAATCTTCAGAGGCTGGCCTCGGATGGCCCGCAGACGCACCAACCAACTATTTACTCTCCACTCCTGGATTAGCGGGTTGCGCGGATCCTCAACCGCAATCAACCTCGAACCACAGTTCGTGCCGTTGATCAGAAGCGTCACTCGGGTGCGTATCCACTCGGGCTCAGCGTCGATAGGCAATACCGGCTGAATGTGCGCCCGCACAATCACTTCACTGACACGTCGTCGATCCTGTCGTGCAGGCACTTCGTAATCAACAGCGCCGACACCGAAACCCCAAAGGTAACCGGGGCCGCCGCCGATCTTTTCAAACCTCTCCGCCACTGCCATCTGAGGTTTGAAGCGATAGAGAATGCTCTTGTCTTCACGCACGATCATCTCAGGAATCGTTGCGCTCTGATCCGTACGCCTCCAAAAAAATTGCCGCGGTACTAGATGACGACCGGGATCGGTGAGTCTCTCAGGCGGGTCAGCGTCGTACAGCGCTTGAAACATTTTTGCGGCTCGGCTGATCTCTCGAAATATCGGTTCGTCGCGATTCGTGCTGAACGTGATGCCATAACCACGTTTAGGATCGGGAGTAAGGATCCAAAACATTGCACCGCCAGAACCCACGCGAACGTTCGCATCTAAGAATTCCCGATACCAATCTAGTTGCGAGTATCCGTTATAACCTTCTGGTCCTATGCCGAATTCACCTACAACCAAGGGTTTGCCAAGTGAGAAAGCTGCGGCTGCGCGGTTCTCGAGGAATTCGCGCAAGGCAGTGGGCGAAGTTACGAAGCTATTTGAGTCGTCTTTCGGATAATTGTGCACATCTGCGTAGTCGATGTTCGGTAACGCGTGATCAGCAAGCCACTCCGTTCGTTCTGCTGCTGTTCGATAGCCCCAGTCTCCCGGTGTGATGATGTGATTCGGATCGAGCGAACGAAGATAGCTGCTCATCTCTGAAATCCAGGCTCGTCGTTCTGACCAACGTCCTGTTACCGCTTGAGCTTCATTCATGAGTTCCCAACCAAAGATGGTTGGATCATCACGATACAGAACTCCGGTAACTGTGTTACGACGTGTTGCTATCTTCTCCAGATGTTCGCGGTAGAGGCGTCGGGTTTGCTCGTTCGAATAGAAGAGCATCGCCTTTTCGGGATTGATACCAAACTTGAATTTCTCATCAGCCGCATCGTTTATTCCTGCCCAACGTAGGTATTGTGTAACTCCTCCTGTATCACGCCACCAGTTCGCCAGACACAGTTTTACGCGCAGGTTATTTCGCTGAGCTTCGGCAATAACTCGATCGAGATGAACAAAAGCTTCTTCGTTCCATTGACCAGGTGCCCAACGAAAGGGATGAGTCTTTGGCCAGTCGGCAAAATCAGCGACTGGCCCAACGTCGCCTGGGCCACCCTCCCCAAACGCCCAAACTCTCACAACACGAATGCCCACATCTGCCGCACGCTTCAACGTCTCAGGCATTAACGCGCGGTCTTCATCGCGAAACATGACAGAGACGTTAGCGCCCACAAACCTGAACGGCCGACCGTCGACTAGAAATCGGCTACCACGCGTTTTGACAAATGCATTGCCAGGGCGCGCATCCGTAGATGCATTGCACGATTGCAGCATTAAAAACGCCGCGCCCACAGCGATTGTGAGCGCGGCTATCAAGAAAATCTTCTTAGACATCAATATAAAGCTTTGAACTCAAACCTCCGATTGAGCATGAGAAGAACAGTTGGTTAGCGAGTGCTCGTCAGTTTCACAAAACCCATGATCGTGCAGATGGCTGCCACGACGACAAAGAAATTGAAAAACGTCAAAATGCCGAACACCAACTCGCTGTCCTTGGTAAGGTATCCAAATCCCAACGCAATGAACTGCAGGTGAAAAAGGATCAGACAAACAGCCGCGAACGAAAACCAACGAATGGCTGGACCAAAGGCTCGCGCACGTGCGAAACCGAGCACGGCTGCGATCAACCATGCAACGGCTCCGACAGTCAGCATTACGAGCATCACTACACTCCAATAACCTGGCTCCCTCCAAGTAGTCTCAGCTTGAGCCAGCATTGCGGTTATAGCCATAAACATTCGGCGTTCTCCTCAGGTTTGGATAACTTACAAATTAAGCGCCGTTTGCGCACGGGATTCTCCCGGGGATCTGCACAAACGGCGGCAATATGTTCAGCTAGCTCGCTGGCAACGGCTTAAAAGTTCGTTCCCAAAGCAAGCACAATTGGTTTGGCAACGCGTATTCCGCGTAACCCGGCATTACTGCGTGATGTGAATTTCCTCTTCCTTGTTCACGTGCCCCAAGAAGTACATAAGCGCGCAAATAAAGAAGACCACGGCTGAGCCAATGGCCCACCACATGTTGTTGGCACCCGCTTCGGCGTGGCTGGTGTCACTTACAAACAGGTAAAACTTGTAAATTCCAAAAACCAACGCGGCCAAGCCCACGATTATGGCCAGTGCGTCTTTTATCTTCATCTTCACCTCCGGCCAAATGAGTTGTTATCACGGTTAGAAAAAGCCGTTATTTGATTTTGTGACTGCATGTTAACGCCGTACAAGGGCGCAAAGCAAGCCCTCTCACTTGAGGATTTGACGGCGATCTCCTGCGCGTCTTGTGATCCGTTCGCGATCGAAGTACTCGAGCAACGGAATCGCGTATTTCCGGGAAACGCCTGCCAAGTCTTTGAACGTTGGCACGTCTATTAACCTTTCCGGTTCATGCTGGTCGCCGTACTGTCTAAGTTTGGTTTTCAGCTCATCTATGGAACGCTGATGAAACATCAACTCAGGCTGAACTCGAACTAGAACTCCGGCGTCAAGGAGGAGTTGCAACAGCTTACGACCATGGCCAAGTTGTGCTTTGTTTATACCAGCTTGACTAAGAGCGGTTTCCAAAGCCGGCGGTTCGAGGCCTCCGCGTTCGTAGACTGCTGCCAACCGGTCGCGGAACTCAGCGTCCGCTCCAGTTACAGCCACACTATGACGGCTGCTTCTGACTACTTCCTTCTCAGATATGAGTAAACCGTCTTTCTCAAGTTTGCCGATCACTGCACGAAAGATTTCTGGTTGCGAGTGTCCGAAACAACGCTCGCGTAAAGTCTCTCGCGCAATTCCGCGCGCCAGTGGCTCACGTTGATGATGTTTATTCACCTCGGCCATCGTGAGTTCGCACAAGTGGTCGAAACTTGATCGACTGATGAACCATTCTTCGCAACGAACCACGGCTCCGACATCGATCGCCTCGCTGACAGCATTCGATAGAGCCGTGTCGTTCAGCCCAGTTCGTGCCGCGAGGTCCGTCAAACGCAGCCCTGCATCGCCAGCGCCATCTACGAACGTTATTAATCGCTCAAGGTTGCTCTCCGTTTTCAGTGAAGTGAGTTGAGTGCGAACTCGAGCAAAGTCTCTTCCACGATGCCTCGCAGCGAATGGCTCGAGAACCTGACCACCGGCAATTGTTTGAGAAGGAGAATACGAGCGGAGAATAAAGCGTTCGCCGGTGACGGCCACCACAGGTTTTTCCAGACGAATCTGTGCGAAACCGGTTTCGCCTCGGTCAATTGATCCGACCTGATCCAGGATTCGAATTCGACCCAAAACTTCTGAGGCATGCATATGCAAACGCACCCGCGACCGAGATCGGATGTCACGAGCAACGTCTGGTAGGACTTTTAGTTCGACATCCAGCACTTGCGAGGCTCGCAAACGTCCAACGGGAGCGAGAACCATCCCTCGTTCGATTGAACCAACATCTACGCCACCGAGATTGACAGCCGTGCGTTGACCCGCAAAAGCTTGGTCAACGGATTTGCCGTGAACCTGTAGACCTCTGGCCCTCACTCGGATTCCAGTTGGCAGCAACTCCAGCTCGTCGCCTTCACGAATCTGACCGGAAATAAGTGTGCCGGTGACTACGGCACCAAAGCCTTTCATGGTGAAGACTCGGTCAATAGGCAGACGTGGTACAAATTCGCCAGAGCGCTCAGGTATCGTTCCGGCAAGTTCACGGAGTGTTTCCTTTAGTTCCTGTAAACCACTCTGGCTTCTTGCGCTTACCGGGACGATCGCGGCATGCTCCAGAAACGATCCCTGGACCAACTCTTCAGCTTCTTCCTCTACGAGCTTGAGCAGTTCGTCTTCGACGAGGTCTGCCTTCGTAACCACCACGATTCCGTTGCTGATGCCGAGCAGCCGGCAGATGTCGAAATGTTCTCTAGTCTGTGGCATCACGCCTTCGTCGGCTGCAATCACCAGCGCGACCGCGTCGATCCCATGGGCGCCCGCAAGCATGTTTTTTATAAAGCGCTCGTGACCTGGTACATCGACAAAACCGATTCGCACATCACCGAGATCAAGATCAGCAAAGCCAAGGTCAATCGTGATGCCGCGTCTCTTCTCTTCTGGTAAGCGGTCGGGATCTTTTCCGGTCAAAGCTGCAACCAGGGCACTCTTGCCGTGATCGATGTGGCCCGCGGTCCCGATGGTGATTGATTTCATAGGAATTTCGAATGCGTTGATGGCTCAGCTCAGCTCCGCGTCTTGGCGATCACCTTCTCATAAAAATCCAAATATTGCGGAATCACTATGTCGGTTCGATACCGTGACACGGCTGACTCACGCGCGAGCTTTCCCATCTCTTTCCTAAGCGTGTCATCCGCCAGCAGCCTCGCAGCATCTCGTGCCATCTTATCTATGTCACCAACTTCGCTGAGAAACCCAGTTTCTCCATCGTCAACTACTTCTGGGATCCCACCAACACGTGAAGCGATTACCGGAACTTCGCAAGCCATAGCTTCCAGCGCAGCCAATCCAAACGATTCCTGTTCAGATGGAAGCAGGAGTACGTCAGCGGCAGACAGATAATCGACAATGTTTGGCTGCTTACCGACAAATGAACATTGCTCGTAGACGTTTAAGCATCGTGCTCGGTGTTCCACGTTAGTTCTTTCGCTGCCGTCACCAACCATCACCAGCCGCGTCTTAATTCCCTGCTTCAGCACGCGCGCCAGAATCTCTACGCAGTCCACCGGTCTCTTCACAGGGCGAAAATTTGAAACGTGTACCAGCAGTGGTTCGCCTTCCGGAGCCAGGCGTTTGCGCAACTCCTCAACGGGATGCCGAGCGTAATCTTCCTGGCAGACGAAATTCGGTATCACCCTGATGTCATCAAACTGAAAGATCTCGCGCGTAGCGTCTTTCAAGTAGTGAGAAATTGCAGTGACTCCGTCCGATTGAACAATTCCGTAACGCGTGATTGGGAGATAAGAACGATCTGCGCCGACGAGTGTGATATCGGTTCCGTGCAGGGTGGTGATGACCGGCAGGTAGCGATTGGGCTGTAGCGACTCACGCGCGAGTATTGCGCTAATCGAATGTGGAATCGCGTAATGGACGTGAAGCAAGTCTAGGTTCTCGGTAGTCGCGACCTTCGCCATCTTTGTGGCGAGGGCCAACGTGTAGGGCTGATGCTCAAAAAGCGGATACGACATCATCTCCACTTCGTGAAAGCGGACCCGCTCGTTGAGTTCAGTGAGCCTAGTTGGCAAGGCGGAAGCGATGAAGTGAACTGTGTGCCCGCGAGCAGCCAACTCTTTACCAAGTTCTGAGCCGACAATCCCGCTGCCGCCGTAGGTTGGATAGACCGTAATGCCGATGTTCATGAGAGTCAGTTGATCGTGATCAGTGATCCGTTGTCGGGTCTTTGGTCTTAGGTCTTTGGTCTTTGACTTTAGGTTCGTTTAAAAGGATCAGCGATTCTCGATAAAAGATCAAAGACAAAGACCTAAGACCAAAGACCAAGAGCAAGCCAAAAAAAGAAGAGGCAAGCGACCCTCGCAATCGCCTGCCTCTATCTCAACTTGTCTCACCTTTTTCAAGGGGGGGGCAAGTGAGGGGCGGAGTATATTCCCGCATACATCTTTTGGCAATAGCTCTTTCCTGCCTTTTTTCGTCACGACTTATGAACAAATTCACACATTACTTTGCATGCTCGTCGTACGAATGCGGATGCTCGCTAAACTCGATATAATGAATACAAAATTACGTAAAGGTGATTGATTTAGCGGCGAACAAACGGAGATCGAGAAATGCCCAAGATTAGTGATATCGAAGAAACTCCCAATCCAAACGCAGTGAAATTCATTCTGCGAGAAGCCGTCAGCAATGGTATGGCCCAATCGTTTGGCTCGGCCCATCAGGCGGAAAATGATCCCCTCGCCAAATCGCTGTTTGACGTGGGCCATGTCGTGTCCGTGTTCTACATGGACCGCATGATTACTGTCGAAAAGGACGAAGAAGGAGATTGGGATGAACTGCTGCCCGCGCTGGCAGTCCCAATTCGGGCCGCAGCATCCGTTATGCCGGCGGCTAGTGCAGCTGCAGCTGTTGGTGGACCAATGGCAGCAGTCACCAGCGACGATCCTCGACTAATGAAGATCAACGATATTTTGGATGAAAAGGTACGACCTGCGCTTATGGGGGATGGCGGCTACCTTGAGATTCTTGGGCTGCAGGACAATACGCTTAGCATTCGGTATCAGGGCGCATGCGGGAGTTGCCCAAGTTCACTGACTGGCACGCTGATGGCGATAGAGGGAATGCTCAAGCAGGAAGTCGACCCTGAACTGGAAGTCGTCGCGGTCTAACTTGGGGGTGCGGCAACTTGTCGCCGCTTTCGTGGTTCCGTAGTTGTGAATTTAGGAGTAGATGTTCATTGGCCGCGTGAGCAGAGCAATCGGATCGTCTACATTCAAAGCTTCGCTCACGTAGAACGGCTCACCCGCCGCCACCCCAATCAAAGAACCAAAATAGCGCATCCTGTAGTTGATCTGCTCAATAAAGCCCTTCTCACTTATCCGTGTGGTTGGTTCCGTTGAGTCGGCGGTATAGAACTGCGACTCATGGGCCTTGATGGCTCGCATCTTATCCTCAACGAAATCAGAAACGTCGATGATGAACGACGGCACTATCCGGCGCGAGAAAAGGGAGTGCATGATCATTGGAACTTTTACCGCAGGTTGATGTGCCTCGGCGTCATACTTAGCCATCGAAGCTAACCGAGCGGCCTGACGCACAATTTGGCTTGTGCTTGCATGGTCGGGATGAGGATCCTCCCAGTGGGTTGTCATCAAAACCTTCGGACGATGTGCGCGGATGACGCGCACCATGGCTGTGCGTG
Organism: Acidobacteriota bacterium; assembly: GCA_046726395.1. Taxonomy (GTDB): domain Bacteria; phylum Acidobacteriota; class Blastocatellia; order Pyrinomonadales; family Pyrinomonadaceae; genus PSRF01. The sequence goes on along the minus strand of JBKPAL010000362.1, from coordinate 2,810 downwards.
CCTCTTCGGTGGGCCAGACGTGTCCGTCAGGCTGATCCAGATTTAAGCGCACATCGAGTTTCATTATCGCCGACGCTTGCTCGGCCTCACGCGCGCGCAACTCCGGCGTTCCGCGCGTTCCCATCTCGCCACGAGTCATATCGACAACGCCGGTGCGATAACCCAGGGCTTTCATTTTCAACAACGTTCCTGAGACAGACAGTTCGGCATCATCGGGATGGGCAAAAACTGCAAGAATATCGAGTTGGATCGGAATGTCTGCCATAGTGATTGAGCATTAACTAAACGCTCAGTTTTGGTCAAGCCTTGATTGGTGAATGGTGAATGGCGAATGGGTGAGGATGAATGACTAAAAAGAAAGCTATTTTCCATACGTCATTTGACATTTATCAGTTGGTCATTTGATCGAGCCCAAGTTCGTTCAATTGACCTGCCGAAATTACTCGACTCTTCACAGAGATGGCCAAATGTTAAATGTCAAATGACGAATGGAAAATATCTGTTTTCTTTCATCCACCATTCACCATTATCATTGACTCGTCACTCAATCTTTCTGTAGCCTTCTTTCTCCGCATTAAAAGATCATGAAGTTAGTGATCCTCGGTTCCGGGACTTCTATACCGCACCCCAAGAGAACTTCAGCTGCTTTCTGGGTCGATGCCACGGGCGGTAGTTTGCTTCTCGACGTCAGCGCTGATGCTCCTCATCGTATTGCAGAAGAGAATCTCGACTGGACGATCCTGGACACAATCTGGATCAGCCATTTTCATCTCGACCACATGGGCGGTCTGGCTCCATATCTATTCGGAACACGAAGAGCGCCAGAAATATCTCGCCGCATTAAACCGCTGAGAATCTTTGGTCCTACCGGGTTGAGATCGATTGTGCAATCTCTTAATGAGACATACGAAAGAAATCTGCTGGATCAGCCTTTTCCGGTAGAGATAGTTGAAGTCACTCCTGGGGCGACCTTTGAAATCTTGCCGGGTCTCAATGCGATGACCTTTGCCACTCCTCACACCAAGGAAAGTCTTGCGATTCGCCTGGAGGAAACTGACGGACGGTCTCTCGTTTACAGTTCTGACACCGGGTTCACGGAAGAGTTCGTGGATTTTTGCAAAGGAGCAACACTTCTCTTGCTCGAGTGCTCATTTCCATCCAACAAGCCTGTCAAGCAGCACCTTGAACTGGCAGAAGCGATGCAATTGGCCCAAGCTTGCAATCCACGCAGGGTTGTTTTAACTCATCTTTACTCTGAGTGGGATGGAATTGATCTACCAGCAGCTGCTAAGAAATTCTGGCACGGTGAGACGATCGAAGCGCGTGATGGCCTGCGCCTGGACGTTTGAGGGGGTAACAAGGCATGCGAACAAATAATGGTGCACACGAGAACTCAACCCCAGCCAATGTCACGCTGCTGCTTCGTGCGGCGATCATCGCGCTCACGATTTCTGTTCTTGTTCCGTTTTTTGGACCTCGAGTTCTAACTCAGAATCGCGTCAACCAAGATAGCTCCGCCTCAGCCAACAAGGACGTTGCGCTGCTGGAGATCGGCGCCGGTTCAAAGTTGGTACAGCCGCCCAAGCTTTCGCGACAGTTCAAAGTTGTCTCGTACAACATTCGCTGGCGCAGCGGAGACGAGTTGCGCGAACTCATCAGGTTGTTTCAAAGCGACCGTGAAATTGGAGGAGCTGCTTTTCTTGGATTGCAGGAGACGGACAGGCGGAAGAAGCGTTCAGCCTACACCAACACGCCAAAGCTGATTGCCGACGAACTAGGTATGCACTACGCGTGGGCTGCGCCTCCAACAGCAAAACCGAATGAAGAAGAGGAAACGGGTGCTGCTGTCCTGAGTGTGTTTCCGCTGTCGGATGTTCGGAGGATTGTTCTACCACATCCTGGCCCAGGCAAGAGACGGCGAGTCGCACTTGGCGCCACCCTCAAGATGGGCGATACGAACGTCAGGATTTACTCGGTGCACTCTGAGACACGAATTGCAGTAGACAAAAAGCTGGAACAGATGAAAGCGGTTTTGGACGATCTAAAAACCTTTCCCGAGAACATGCCTGCCATTATTCTCGGCGATTTAAATACGTGGGAACCGTCAGCAGTGAAGAAAACTTTCAAACTCTTCCAACAGGCTGGCTTTCAGACTCCGTTCGATGAGGATGCGACGTTTTGTCGTCGAATAGTGCTCTTCGATCTAAAGTTAAAGCTGGATTGGATCTGGCTGCGTAGGCTCAGTGCAGTAAGCTTTGGGATTGATCGCGACATCAAGATTTCGGACCACTGGCCACTCTGGGCTGTAGTGAACTTGGATGGCACCAGCGGGGAGAAAGCAAAACGTTAGAGCTACTCGCGTCGTCGAAAATCAAAGTCGCGGATTACCGCCAGGATATAGAGACCACATCGCAGCTAGGACCGTAAAAACGATCCACGAAATAACACGAACGGACACTAAACCACTCTTCGTGTCGCGTTCGTGTAGGTTTTGGATCGTCAGTGTGCCAAAGCCAGGAAGTAGCTGGGCAGAGAACGCACGGTAGCAAAACGAAATACTGAACGGTACTGCGTTTTGTCCAAATAGGAAGCTCATTGTAATCTCAGCGCGAGGGATCAGGACATGAGGTGTCCAAACTGTGACCGACGAACTGGTTGGGCAAGGCTGCGCTGTCCCGCCTGCCGCTACAAGCTATTTCAATGGTACGTAGTAGCAGCTATCGCAATCGTCTTAGGATGCGTTGCTGGTTTCTTTCTGACCGAGCGGCTGTTTAGTTAGCTATGGATACCGGCAGAGCCGAACTGATTTT
>JBKPAL010000361.1:0-5190 GCA_046726395.1 Acidobacteriota bacterium | reverse complement strand
TTTCAACTGAGCAGCCGGAAGTAGTATCCCCTCATTCTTCTTCTTATCCTTACTAATCACTATGTCCAAACCAGAGAGTTGATAGTCAGACGATCTACTGTCGGCCCACACCTCACCAAAACGAAGGAGACGATTCGTGATCATGCGGTACCTGACGCTGCCGTCTGGTTGCGAAAACCTACGGATGTACGCGAGGTCACCGCCCAACGTACCCGTAATCGCCAACCGCCCTTTCGAAGGCATCTTCGACAACGCATTCACCAATCCTTCATTGCCTTTTGCCTGAAAGACTTCGAGCAGGATCTTTTGATCTGACGGCGGAGACAATTCGTTGATGATCACATTAACACTGAAATTTCTGCCCAACTGGGTTGATGTACCCATTGCGGTTGCCTGAATGAAAATTCGCTTCGGGAGCTTACCCTCCTGAGCATCTGCATATGGGCCAATGAAGAGTAGTGAGCCGATTATCAGAACTGCAAAACTTCCCAAGCAGATGAGTCTTAGTGTTTTCATACAGATCTCCTGTCGAAATATTTAGGTTCGTAATCAATGCTGCATGGGCCAAGGAAGTGCCGTCTCTTCGAACACTCATTTAACAACACGGCCGTCTTGATGCATTCGCGCGAGATTCGCTTCGATCCTCTCCACCTACGCAAGCGTTTCTTGCTCACGCCAACGCGGTACGTCGGGAGCGACGGTAGTGATACTTAACCACATAGCCGGATCTAGAATCCTGGCCTTAGCTACATCCTGAGCTCGCAGCAAAGTTCCACGCCCCGCGTTATAGCTACCAAACATAAACGGCTGGGAAGTCTCTTCACCCTGTTGCTCGATCCACTGCTTCCAGAGTTGCCGGTCGTAGTAGATGCCGGCTGCAATGTTCCACTCGGGTTTGTTAATAGATTGGATTTCCGGATTCTTACTTCGAATCTCGCTGAAAGTGGACGGCATCAGCTGCATAATCCCGCGAGCACCGACCCAACTCTTGGCGTTCATATCAATATTGCTTTCGGCCACAGCCTGCGCCTTGAAGATTCGCCAGTCGAAGCCTGGGCCAAAGAAGCGTTGCGAATACTTCCGAAACGTGTCGTCATAGCGATCAGTCACTGTTTGGCCCAACGCGTTTGACGTCGTGCCTGTTGTAAACGACACAACTAAGAACAGCGTTGATTTGATCAGTATGTTTTTCATTTCAGTGCTCCTCCAATGATCAGTGCAATGGAGACGAAGATTGCTGCGATGAAGATCGATACCGCGACGTTGCCGTTCTTCAGCTCGTCAGGAAAATCCACCTGTGGCGTTAACTAATCGAAGAGTCGATAAGCGATGAACACGCACCACTCCGAGGGCTGCATAGAGGAAGTTGAGCGCGATGATTCTCCATTCCATTTCGAGACCTCCTGTTAACAAAGAACCGTAGACATGGGTCTGTGGGGCCAGCCTCGATCGCGGTCGCTTCATGTGCCAATAGTTCAGGTGTGCGTCGGCGTCATGCCTCCATGCGTGAAGCACGGTGAAGCTCGACGCTTTGACGGGAAACAGGCCGCTACGAGTTTAAAAGCCAGAAGGAAGGGTAGTAACTGTCACTTCTTACAGGTGTTTAGAGGTCAGAGATAGAAGTCGGAGGTCAGGCTTTGCCATATGGACTGGAGGAAGTGGCTCTGCCCTTCAGGTAAGACTGCCAATAGAATTCTGGGCTGCGCCCTACCTTCGAATTTAAAACTGCGGAGGCGGTGGTGAAGGGCGGAGCCCAGAATTCTATTGCTAGCCTTACAGAAGGGCGGAGCCACTTCCTCAAGTCCATATGGCAAAGCCTGACCCGTTTGGCATTAGTATGGAAAGAGCGGTCACGGATGTGGTCAAGGAAATAGTAAGAGAATGGCCGGGCGGCCATTTGAGTGGCGGTCCGCCCGGCGAACGAGCAATAGCCTATGGTTTCACAGTGGTGCCCAGGAAAGTCTTGGCTTTGGCCACCTCGGCGTCCCACTTAGCCAATTGTTCCGGAGTAAAGAACTTCACCACGCGCTCGCGCAGTGAATCGCGCTCTGCGACGATTTTCGCAATGACATCGGCTCTTGTGACATCCGGGGTTTTCGCCCGAATCTCTTCTAGCCGCTTTTGCGCGTTCTCCATCCCCGTTTTAAGTTGAGCTTTTTGAGCGTCAGACAGATTCAGATCGGAAGCGAATCGCCTCAATTCTGTCTCGACTATTTGTACGGCTTCTGGTTTCATACTGGTACTTCCTTTCTATGCTTCGTAACAGACAGTTATGAGTCGGACTATTTGCCCGATTTAGCCCCCCATAGCAACGGCCTTATTAGCCTCTTGCATTTCGTTCTGGATTTCCCGCTCCAGTTCGAGAGGCAAGTCAGATTCAAGAATCTTTGGATAAAAGACCACCAAGCGCTCGGCTATTTTCTTCCACCGTTCAGGATCCGACCGCGCGTAGACCACCAACACCGATGTGTTCGGTTGTAGTTCTTTCTGCACAGATTTCAAAAACTTATTGGTGACACCGTGGTCAGTCAGCCGTCCGACAAGCTTCCGTCGATCACAATGAGTTGATGACGGGCGAAATTGACTAATGACATGGGCGGTAGGCGATGACCATGCTGCCGGGGCCGCTTAGGAAGACTCGCCCCGCGGGATGGGGATACGATCCCAAACCGTACTCATATCTTCTTTAGGGCGGGGGTGAAGTGTAATGCGATAACAGGCGTGTGGTAACTGTCAGAACTGACAGGTCTAAGAATTAGCCGCGGATTAACGCGGAAAACGAAAACATTTTCCATTCGTCAATTGACATCTATCATTTGGAAATTCCCATTTCCGTTGCCGTTTCATCTAACTCTCAGGTGCCGACAGCACGGTTGAGATTGAAAAAACGGAACGACCAAATGAGAGATGTCAAATGACGAATGGAAAATGTCTTCTGCTTTCTGCCTACTGCATTCTGCCTTCTGATCCGTGTCATCCGCGTCAACCCGCGGCTAATTCTTAGGTCCGTCCGGCAAGCTCCGCGATCATCGTCACCAGTTTCCCGGTGCTGACAGGCTTTGCAATGTGCATTTGATATCCAGCATCGAGCGCACGCTGTCGATCCTCATCGCGAGCGTAAGCCGTTAATGCAGCTGCCGGAGTCTCTCCGCCTTTATCTCGAGGAAGCGATCGCACTTTTCCTATCAAGGTATAACCATCTTCATCCGGCATCGCGATGTCGCTCATGAGCACATCGGGCCTCCAATCAACCAAAGTCTCGAGTGCTTCGTTAGCGGTTTCACAAGCTTTCACAACTGCGCCAGTACGTTGGATAACTGTGGTGATGATCTGGCGAGCCTCTGGTTCGTCATCCACGACCAGCACTCGCAAGCCTTCCAGTGATGGAATCTCAACGCGAGTAATCTCACCGCTGTAACTAAGGGAGAGTGGTTTCGCCCGCTCGGGCAACAATGGAAACATCGCTGAGAAGGTCGCTCCCTTACCGATGCCCTCGCTCGCTGCTCCCACCTTGCCCCCATGGAGTTCAACTAGGTGGCGAACGATCGCGAGGCCCAACCCTAATCCTCCGAAGCTACGTGTGGTGGAACTGTCAGCCTGTCGAAATCGATCGAAAACGTTGGGCAAGAATTCAGGATCTATGCCGCATCCGGTGTCCCTTATGGTCATTCTTGCGTACGACCCGTCTTGCTCCAATCGAACGGTAATCGAACCTCCCGTTGGAGTGAATTTCACCGCGTTCGACAACAAATTCCAGACGATCTGTTGCAGGCGCGCGGGATCTGCTGAGATTGCACCCAATCCAGGTTGGGCCCAGCATTCCAAAGCAATGCTTTTCGCTTCAGCCGCAGGTCGCACGATGTTTATCGCAGCCTGAATCACTAACGAGATATCGAGCGGACGCACGTTCAAGTGAAGCTTGCCCGAAACAATCCGTGATACATCCAACAGATCGTCGATCAACTGGGCCTGCACACGAGCATTGCGCTCGATCGCCTGCAGTCCTTGATCTAGAAGTGAGTCATCGCGCTGCTCTCGCAGTACGCACGCCCAACCCAACAGTGACGTCAGCGGAGTTCGCAATTCATGAGAAAGCGTTGCAAGGAATTCATCCTTAATGCGATTGGCCGCTTCAGCATCCTCACGCGCGCGCTCTGCTCGTAACAACAACTGCTCACGCGCCTCTTCTGAGTGCTGCAGTTCCGCGATGTATTTCGAGAGTTCTTCAACGTGTCGCCGAGCTGCCTCAGTCTGTGCTATCGAAGCTTCAATGTTTTTTAAGTAGGTCTGGTAGGTGAAATAGATGATGAGAACGATAGGAAGTGTGGCAACGACTGCGTAAAAGCCATACGTCTTAATCAAGCTCGCCACGATTGCTGCAGCTGATGCACCTGCGAAATAGGTAACAGAGGTCCAGAGGTAATACGTCTTCCAGGTCTGCCAAATTGAATCACCAATCTTGTAGGACTTCTCCACAGCGATGAGACCAGTGTTGGCCATGTACTGGACCAGCGCCATTACACAGATCGTGAGGAAGAAGTTCGCCGAGAAGCCAGTTGCAATAACGGTTGTCGGAGGAGCGACCGCCCAATTCAACACTGTTACCGTGATGAAAGTCGATGTCGCCAGAATAGCTGAGTTGAAAAGGATCGTACGCGGCCGTTTGCTAATCAGCAGCGTGGTGCATACTCCCTCCAGTGCCGACATCAAGATGGCCGCCGCACCTCCATAGAGGAGCATCGTCAAGAAAATAAAAGTGTCAGCGACAGTGATGCGACCACTCACGCGGGGAATTCGGACGGCTACCAGCGAGCTGGCAACGACCATCATGGATAACAGAGTGAAACGCAGATCGAGACGATCGAAGGGAAACTGGTAAATCGCACCGAAGACTATCGCCGAACCAAAAACAACGAGCGACCACATGTACGCCTGTACGACGTGGTGTCGATTCAGTATACGAGCTGCTGCCGCACTCATTCGCGTCACCCCCGTGAGAATGGTTGTCTGCCGGAAAGTCTCGATGGCTACGTTGCCACGAGAATGGGATGCTTACTAACGACCCTTCTGATTGCGAGAGATAGACTTTGTCGGAAAGTTGATGAACTCAACCTAAATCGACTTGCAGGTGATCGGCGCGCGGCGTTTGTCCTCAATAATCGAGGCAGTCAACGCCATTGTCGACTACAG
>JBKPAL010000360.1:0-4081 GCA_046726395.1 Acidobacteriota bacterium | reverse complement strand
GGAGACTGTGAAACTGGCTCTCGATAATAAACCTGAGGTTTGCATTCTCGATATTCAGATGCCGAAGCTTTCGGGCGTGAAAGCCGCTCGCGCAATCTGGCGAGACTTTCCCACCGCTCGCATCATCTTCTGGACCCAGTTCCCGCACGAGATCTACATCAACGAGATTCGCAAAATCGTCAAATCAGTGGATCCGCCGCCAGCCTACGGTTTTATACATAAGAACAATCCGGAATCGAGGTTTCTTCGCTTTGTCGCTGCGGTGCTGGAAGACGGCGCCGACATGATCGATCCGGCATTCAAAGACTCGTTCAAAAGGCCTTTGCTTACGGAGTTTGAAGCCGAAGCGCTTTACTATCTCGCGCTCGGACTTTCCAACTGGGCCATCGCACGGAAGTGCAGTCTATCGCTGCGCGGTGTCGAGAGTCGTCTCGCCACACTCTATGAAAAACTCTTCGTGTCAGTAGCTGAGGGAACGGACCACGAAGCCTACGATAAGCTGGCCTACAACATTCGCACGCGTGCTTTCTTTGAAGCATTGAGACGCGGGTTGCTTAATAACGACGAACTTGAGAAGGCCTCGACAGAGCTCGAAGGATGGATTGAGCGGGACTTCAAGAAGTTTTGCGAAGAGCAGAAGAGCGAAAGAAAGAAACGTTAATCCACAGATTACACAGATTGCACAGAGCCAAGTACTTGTTTTTGAGAAGGTTTTCGCGCAGGCTTCGCTGCTTGGTGTTAGGCGCCGATTTCGTAAGACTTGCCGCCTGGTGTGAGGCGCCGGCTTGCCGCGCCGTAAGTCGCTCGATATTAACTCTGCTGTGCCCGTCGTTCGGGCTCCCCTACCAACCTCTGGAAGAAATTTGATTGCAATTGAGCCAAAGGCCGAACCAGGGGCAAAGCCCATTCGACAACTCCGCGGCGCGGCAAGCCGGCGCCTCACACCAGGCGGCAAGCCGTTACCAACACAAGTGCATTTTTGGTTGCTGCTTATGCTGCGCATTGTATGTGGATACCGCTCTAATTGAGGTAAGAAAGTGGCTCAGTTGAAAGATAAGGAATGTTGGTTTCTATTGCTGCTGCTATGTTGCCTATCACTCCCCGTCTTCTCCTCCGCTCAAAATCAAACGGCCGAGCCACAATCTTCACCATCTCCAAGTCCGTCACCATCTCCCTCACCTTCACCGACTCCAGTTTCCGGTCTACATCAGTGGGGCGCCGTGACTTTGTTCCATGGCCTGCCGTCTGATCGCGTTCTCGCGATCGCTCAAGGCAACGACGGTGTGATGTGGTTCGGCACCGAAGGAGGCTTAGCCAAATTTGACGGTCGCAGAACGCAGACGATTACCGACCCTCAACTTCCGACAGGTCGAATACTGACGTTAAGGACCGATAAGGACGGAGTGCTTTGGATTGGCACCGACACTGGCGCTGCGCGAATGTACGAGGGAAGCTTCCATTCAATACGTGAAGTTTCAGGAAAACCAGTCACTGCGATTATTAATCCCGAAAGTAGACGCATCGTGATGGCAACCGATGCGGGTTTGATATTTGAATGCCTCACCAAATCCGATGGCTCATTGGAAACTCATCCGCTGTTGTCTGACCCGCTGGAGACTGCTGATGCAGATCGCCCTGGCCCACTTCCCATAACGAGTCTTACTGTCGCCAAGAACAAACTCTTTGCAGGCACCCTTAGTCGGGGCTTGTTACAGATCGCGAATGGTCGCGCTGAAGCTGTGCAATTGCGACCTCAATCGTTCTTCATTCGCGCTCTTGAAACCGGTAGCGGTGATCAGATTTGGGCTGGCGTTAGAAGTCGAAAGGAAGAGAGTGGATTTTACAGAGCTTCAGAGAGGCTTGAGGTGCCAACCGGGACGGTTTTGACTATTCGCGCCAACGACGATGATGTTTGGGTCGGCACAGATGGACGTGGGGTCTTTCGCTTCAGTGGGCCAAATGAAAAACCAAAACAATTTACTTTCGACGGCACAGCAGGTGGACTTCGTTCAGATCACGTCTACTCGATCTTCATCGATCGCGAACAGGTCATTTGGTTTGGAACAGATCGCGGAGTCTGCCGTTATGACCCGAACTCACCGAGAGCTGAAGCCGTCGGAGACAACCCTGATTCCAACTTCGTTCGGACGCTTTTCCGGGATAACACCGGTCACATTTTTGCCGGAACCAATCGCGGGCTCTTCGTCTACAACAACCCTGAAAAGCAGTGGCAGCCAGTAACGGAGTTGGCGCGGTCGATCATCTATTCAATTCAACAGGACGAAGGAGGACGCCTTCTTGTTGGCTCGGGCAGTGGTTTCTTCGTCTCAATGAATCCGGTTTCAGGGACTTCGGTAGTAGATGAGACGTTCGCTCGTTTGGAAACGGCCTCAGGCAATGCCGATTCAGTGGGCAGCATTCGTGCGATAACGAAGTTTCGCGGCAAGCACTACATAGCGAGTTTTGGCCGGGGGCTGGCGATATTCGAAGGAGGCCGGGTTCGTCAATTATTGCCTAAAGATGGATTAAGTCGAGACGTCATCAGTCTTTTCGATGCGGGTAATGAGTTACTTATCGGCACCACCAGCGACGGCGTCATAAGCTTCGATGGTCAACAGGGTCATACAGCGCCACGATACGACATTGCAAAGGCTACCGCCGTAAGGTCCATCGTCAGCACTGCAGATGGTTCGGTTTGGTTGGGCACAGGTCGAGGCGTCTACTTGTGCCGGGAGAATAGTGACTGCGTTTTGGTAACTCCGACCCTTGATGCTCGGTCGTTAGTGGTGAGCACTTCGAATCAGAGTGGGCAGGCAGAAGTTTGGTGTGCGACCACCGGAGTAGGATTGATAAAGATCGCTTTGGACCCACAGCTCGGACCAGTGCTTTCGCAATTCGATATCGAACAAGGGCTGCCGTCACAGAGTGCGTTTGCCGCTTTGCCAAACTATGACGATGACGGCGGGCTGCTCATCGCCACGAATCGCGGCGTAGTGCGTTACAAACCTGGCCGGATCGCTCCCGTGCTTTACACGACGCGAATCATAAGCAAACGCATTCATCAAGCGTCGGAACTTGCTCGTGGCCTGACGTTGGAATATCCGCAGAACAGTTTACTGCTGGATGTCTCGGCCATCAGCAGTCGTACGTTTCCAGAGCAATTTCAATATGGCTTTCTGCTTTCTGATTCGGCAGGCAAGATCATCAAACAAAAGCTTTCCCGCGAGTCACAGTTTGCGATGGAAGGTTTAGCGCCGGGAACATACACAGTGGTAGCTCGTGCGCTGACAAAAGATCTTCTTCCGTCAGAACCACTGTCTTTTCAGTTTAGTGTTGCTAAGGCACCGTTTCCATGGACCTCAACAGCACTCGCAGTTCTGCTGGCGCTCGCTCTGCTTGGCTTGTTGTGGGCCACGCTGGAACGGCGTCGTATCGCGCGCACAAGTGCTGCGTTGGTTGAGGCAAACCGCGAGCTGGCTGGCGCTCGTTTTGATCTCGCGAACGAAGCTGAGCGCGAGAGACAACGCATCGCCCGAGATCTTCACGATCAAACGTTAGCTGACCTGCGTCACCTTTTGCTGTTAAGCGATCAACTTCCCTCAAACGGCGAAGCCAGGAACAGCAGCGTGTTTCGGAGCGAGATCGAATCCATATCGCAGGAGGTCCGTCGCATCTGTGAAGACCTAAGTCCATCGGTTCTACAGAACGTAGGATTTGCAGCGGCATTGGAGTTTGCACTGTCACATGCAGTTCAACTGGCGCCTCCGGAACGAAAATTTGAGTACGAATTTGTTTGTGACGACACACTGGAAGAAAGGACGAGTCTGCCGCCAAATGTACAGATGCAGATCTACCGAATCGCACAGGAAGTAGTGAACAACATCTGCCGGCATGCAGCTCCGAAGCGAGTGAGAATGGAAGTTACGGCACCGGCGTCGGGAGATTTCATGTTACGCATTGAAGACGATGGTCGGGGTTTTGATCCTGGTGAGGTCAGAAGTAATGACGGGCGAGGTCTGGCCAACATGCAAGCGCGCGCGAGTCTGATAGGCGCCGAGATCTCGTGGGCCAAACGAGACGG
>JBKPAL010000359.1:0-4895 GCA_046726395.1 Acidobacteriota bacterium | reverse complement strand
CTCGATAGCGGCGGGTCATGTCATTGCCGATTGTCGATTGCCAATTGACAATTGGGTCGTTCCGTCAGCCGCCAATCGGCAATTTGAAATTGACAATTGGCAATGATACGACCCGACGCTACCACGTTACGATACTGACCTCATTACACGTGCGCCTACAACCAGCATCAGAATATAATTCCGCCAAACGATCGACACGCGAACTAGAAAACCTGAACCCAAACGTGAGGTTGAAGAATGTCTATGCAAACAGAAATGCTTAATCTGAATCCGCCCCGTGGCGCCACAACGGCCTACGCCGCGATTCCTGACACTGAACCGAGAGCCGCAGTGATTCTGATTCAGGAATACTGGGGCATCAACGACCACATTCGTGATTTGGCTGGACGGTACGCTAAAGAGGGTTATCTCTGTGTCGCACCGGATCTATTCCGCGGAAAACTGGCGAAAGATCCTAAGGAAGCATCGCAATTAATGCAGGCCCTGAACCTGGAAGACGGATTGGAAACGATCGCTGCAGCAATAGCCGAAACACGCAGAACCTATGGCATCGAGAATATTGGGATAACGGGTTACTGCATGGGCGGCACATTTGCTTTGCGAGCCGCGTGCGACTTTGCAGATCTGAAGGCTGCGGCGGCTTTTTATGGAGACATTCCTCAAGAGAGTGTTTTGAAACGTCTGCGCGTGCCTACGCTTTTCATCGCAGCATCACGAGACAACTGGATTACACCGGCAAAGGTCCAGACTCTCAAAGAGATCGCGCGTAAGTACAATTTGCCCATCGAAGTTGTGAGTTACGATGCAGATCATGCGTTCTTTAATGACACGCGTCCGGACGTTCACAACCGGGAGGCTGCAGCCGACGCATGGCGCCGCGTACTCGAGCACTTTAGAAAGCACTTGTTGGTCGCAGCAAAGGCAAGCACGTAAGTGAATTGCGAATTTACAGATTGCGGATTGCGGATTTGGAAATTGCAATTTCGAAATTCGCAATTCGCAATCCGCAATAGCCTCAGATAGCTTGCGCCGTATCGAGGAACGCATCCAACTCTGTACTCGTGGGGAGTGCCGCGCGCGCACCCAATGCCCGGCACTTCAAACTCGCCGTAGCATTGCCAAGCTTCAAACAGTTCTCAACATCATCACCGCGCAGCATCCCGCAGATGAATCCAGCGTGGAACGCGTCCCCGGCTCCCGTCGTATCGCGACAGCCTCCAGCAACTTCGTAAGCCGGAGAATTAAAGAACTCCCCCTCACAATAAAGCAGAGCTCCCTGAACACCTTTAGTGATTCCAACCACACGACAACCGTAACGAGCTTTCACCTCAACCAAGCCTTCACTTTCGTCCGTGATACCAGTCAGTCGATAAGGAAAGTCACTTGAAGTGATCAAGAGATCTATAAGCGGTAACAGTTCCGGCAGCCCGTCATAGATGTTGTCTATATCGGCCGTCACGATGGTTCCGGCGGCATGAGCTTCCGCAGCCATTCGCGCACACGCGGGTGGGTCGTGCGCGTCCAAATGAAGAATCGTCCCACTTGAGGCTACTGCCACAGGTGCAGCGTCAGGTGAATAAGCCAATTGCTCATCGCGGTCCCAAATGATCGTACGCTCTCCGTTTCGTTCATCTATGACTATGAATGCAATCTGATTCCGTGCACCTGAAACCACTTCCGCAAATTCGACGTTAACACCTTCATCGATCAGAGTCTGCAATCCAAACTGTCCGGCATCGTCAGACCCGAATCGTCCTGCATAGGCGGTCTGAAACCCCAGTCGTTGCAAGGCGACCATGGCGGTAGCCGTCTGTCCACCGGCCGCCTGATGGTGCTGCCGCAGCCTGATCTTGGAGTCGAACTGCGGATAATGCGGGACGACGATCAAGTGATCCACAGCATTCAGCCCGAACCCGACAGCATCAAAGTTCCGCTCCGTCGAAAGCTTAAAAGGTAGTTTCATTGGATTGTGAACAGTCAGTTCAGCCGACTCGTAAAGCGTCAAACAACGTTCTCGGTTAAAATGATCTTCATAACATTAAGAGAAGATCCGCGGTGTTATCACCCTCCGGTTAATCAATGTCAGACACTTTAGCCGAAAAACTTAAAGAAATTCCGCGTTCGGCCGGCGTGTACCTCTACAAAGATGCGGCGGGTAAGACGATCTACATAGGCAAGGCGAAGAATCTTCGCAGCCGCGTGCGATCGTACTTTCAATCTCGACCATTCGATCGCAAAACGGATGCGCTCGTAGGCAACATCGCCGACGTTGAGTTTATCGTCACTGATAACGAAGTCGAAGCGTTAATTCTCGAAGCAACACTGACGAAAAAGCACAAGCCTCGTTACAACGTCAATCTAAAAGACGACAAGTCTTACCCGCACTTGAAGCTGACAATCAACGAGCCATTTCCGAAGGTTGTTATCACTCGGCGGATCCAAAAGGATGGTGCGCTTTATTTTGGGCCGTTCCTGCCGGCCAGCCTCGCGCGCAAAACTATCGATCTAATCAACCGCACCTTTCAGTTGAGAACTTGCGACATTGAGATCGACGGTAAAGCTCCGCGACCGTGTCTCGAGTATCACATCAAGCGATGTCTGGGTCCTTGCGTAAAAGGCTTATGCACTCCGGAGGAATATCAGGAAGCAGTGCGTGATGTTCGCCTGCTGCTGGAAGGACGCAACAAGGAATTAGCTGATGAGTTGGAGAAGCGGATGACCCAGGCTTCAGACGAAATGCATTATGAGATGGCCGCAAAATATCGAGACCTGCGGCGCACGGTCATCAAATTGTCGGAGCAACAGAAGATGGCTACCTCGCCGGAACGAGATGTAGACATCTTTGGATACTATCGCGAAGCTTCTCGTCTCGCGTTGCAGCTCTTCACGATGCGCGAAGGACACATCGTCGGCCGTCGTGAATTCTTCTGGGAAGATCTAGCTGAAGACGGATTCGATCCCGCATCATTCTTCAGTGACGTGCTGGCCCAGTACTACTCCTCCGACTACGTACCCAAAGAGATTCATGTGCCTTTCGATTTTGAAGATCGAGAATTACTGGAAGAGGCGCTGAGCGAAACCAAGGGGCGTCGTGTCCGAATCGTGTACTCACAACGCGGCGAGAAACGCGACCTGATCGACCTCGCGGAAAAGAATGCAAAGCTGGCTTTCGAACAAAGGTTTCGAGTATTGAAGCCCGACATGAAGCGCGTGCTTGAGGAGCTACAGGAGACACTGGAGTTGCCGCGCTTTCCAGCACGCATAGAATCGTTCGACATTTCTCACATACAGGGCGCCGAGAACGTCGCCGGGATGGTGGTTGCCGACAACGGCAAGATGAACCGTTCGGAGTATCGGAAGTTCCGAATCAGAAACGTTCAAGGTGCAAATGACGTGGCTTCGATGAGAGAAGCGGTGCTGCGACGTTATCGACGTCTGCTCGATGAAGGTAAGCCATTACCGGACCTGGTCATGATCGATGGTGGCAAGGGACAACTGAATGCTGCTGCTGAAGCAATGCGCGAGCTGGACCTCGAGGCCGTACCAATGGTTGGGATAGTCAAACCGCCATTGCGTCACAACGATGTCGCATACCTGCTGGTAAAAGGTCGCGAAGATGAGCCGGTGTATTTAGATTCGCACTCACTCATCTTACGTCTGCTGCAAATGATTCGGGACGAGACGCATCGCTACGCTGTTACGTACCATCGGAAGCGGCGAGAATTACGCGACTTCACCTCAGAGCTCACTGCAATTCCTGGTGTTGGAGACAAACGGAAGGGTCGACTGTTACGGCACTTTGGATCCATTCAGCGCATCTCTCGGGCCACTGCTACTGAACTCACTCCGTTTGTTGGGCGCAAGACTGCAGAAGAAATTGCCAACCACTTTGAGCGGCAACGCGCGCTCGCGACGCAGCCTGAGCCAATTAACCGTGACGAAACTGAAAACGTCGCGGTCCATTGATACGTCGGTAGTACGGAACCGGGGCGAATTGCGGATCGCGAATTTCGAATTTCGAATTTGTCAATCCATCGTTCTAATCCAGACCAACACGGTCCATTTTGAAACTTGCATTCGCTATCCGACATTCGCAACCCGCAATTCGCGCGGTTCTGACTTAAATAGGCCTTGACGTTATCTTCTGATCGTATTCAAATTGCCCCCACTCGTTTCCCGTTTTTCACCACAACAACGGAGGTAGCAAATGGCAAGCAAAGCCAGCATAGCCGGCCATCCGATCCATCCCATGCTAGTTCCCTTTCCCCTTGCGCTGTGGACCACATCGTTTGCAACCGATGTGCTGTTCTTCTTTTATCGAAACAGCAGCTTGCGATTAATCTCAAAATTTATGCTGGCTGCAGGATGCCTGGGTGCAGTTGCAGCAGCCGTGCCGGGCATCATTGATTGGTTGTCGATTAGAAAGCCGGAAGTAAAGGTTGTCGCAAACTGGCATGCGCGTCTGAATATTGGCGCGCTGTTGATCTTCGCGTTGAGCCTCTACTTTCGAACGCGATCCGGCGCCTTGCTGACCTACGGAGTGAAAATTCCGTTTTTCCTTTCCCTCCTGGGAATGATTTTGATTGGAATTTCAGGGTGGTTAGGAGGTGAGTTGGCGTACCGCTACGGCGTCGGGGTCGCGCCGCAGCATGACTCGCCTGATGAAGAAGCAGTTGGGTGAGGTTTGAGTCGGGTAGGCCTTAGCCTTGCTCGCCACGTGCGCCACTAAACTCGTAAAAGATCAGCAGCTTCAACGAGCCGTCTTGCACCTCAGCACGTACATCTTTAACGTGAGCTTTGACCGCGCCGTTGCTTGCTTTCACCGGAATCATGAGCTGAAGCTGCGGAGCACGGATCAACTCTAAAGGATTCACCCGCGCATCAATCGCGTTTCG
>JBKPAL010000358.1:0-2676 GCA_046726395.1 Acidobacteriota bacterium | reverse complement strand
CGAAAGCTGTCGAGTATTACCAGGAAGCGATTAGCGAAGGCGACAACGTTGCGGAGGCCTATTGCAATCTCGGAATCATCAATCTCGAACAGAGCAATTCGACAAAGGCTCTGGATCATTTCACCCAGTCGCTGAAGCACGATCCGCGTCACGTTGAGGCTCATTACAATCTAGCGAACCTTTATTACGACGCAGGGAACCTGCCCTTAGCGCGCTTGCACTACGAAGCGGCGATTCAAATCGAACCTGGTTTTTCGCTGGTGTATTTCAACTTGGCGTTGGTCTACCACAAGCTGAATGAGATGGCTTTGGCTTATGGGGCGCTCGAGAAGTACAGGCAGCTTGAGCCCGACGACGATGAAATTGAGGCAATTGATCAGCTGCTGAAGGCGATGCGGGATCCCCGAAGACCACGGTAGAAATTAAGATTTAAAAATTGCAATTTGCAGATTTTCTTCGTGTCACTTCGCGCGTCTATCGTGTCGCCAAGACGTGAACGTATTCAGGAAGGTTTAATTGGGACGAGTTGTTCTCGGGAAAATGCCAATCGGCAATCGTCAATGAAGTGGCGGTGGGCAGTGACGCTCTGCCCACCTGCTAGTTTTGGGATCGCAAGAAAGGGTAGAACGATCCCAATTACGTAGGTGATCTAGGCAAAGAATCAATGGACTTAAGGTTCCAAAATCAGACGGCAGTAGGCAGAAAGCACTAGGCAGTGGGCCGGGTTAGACGTCAGTCGTGATAGCCGGATCGAGTGGTCCTTGCTTATTGCTTTCTGCCTAGTGGCTACTGAGCTACAATGTGGGTGCCGCGTCTACCAATTCTAGAAATACAATTAGGAGGCCCCCAGAATGGCAAGTGAAAAGTGTCGCATCCTTTGTGTGGATGACCATCAAGATACTTCAGAGATGTTGAATGTTTTACTCTCGCAGGAAGACTATGAAGTAGTCACAGCGCTGAGTATGGAAGAAGCCATCTCGCTTTCGAAAGGCGAGCGTTTCGATCTGTACGTGCTCGACAAGCGGTTGCCCGACGGTAGCGGACTCGAGTTATGTAGGAGGTTACAGCAACTGACGCCCGGTGTCCCCTGCATCTTTTACACCGGTGACGCGTACGAGATTCATCGTGTACAGGCGCTCGCAGCCGGAGCGGACGCGTTTGTGCCGAAGCCAAACATTGATGTGTTGATAAATACGGTCCGTGATCTTTTGGCCGATACGAAGTGCGCTACGACAAACTGAGATTTGAGATCGATCGCATCGAGTATGGTGAATGCTTGAGGCTTTGAAGGTCGAAGTTGGCTGAGTTTGCAGTTCGATCTTCGTATGATATATTTTTTGCTGCGATCAAAAACTTCAGTTGAATGAAGAAGAAAGTCGTCAACTGAATCGTCATTTGAAAGTTTCGTGGGCCGTTAGCTCAGTTGGTAGAGCAGCTGACTCTTAATCAGCGGGTCGGAGGTTCGAGCCCTCCACGGCTCACCATACTAATTACCTAGTTATGAAATAGTTACGGGCAGCCAGTGAGTAGCTGCCCGTTTTCTTTTTGGCTTTTGGTGTGCCAATGGTGTGCCAAACTATCCGGCCAGTGCTTTTTCCAGTGTCTCAGCGGCGTCGTGCTGCATTGATGCAATCGTGTGCGAGTAAACGTTCAGTGTGAGGTTAACGCTTGAGTGTCCTAGTTTCTCGGCAACGATCTTCGGGTTAGTTCCTGATTTGAGTAACACGCTGGCAGACTGAGATCGTACCAGCGAATATCCGGCAGTTGTGCCTTTCGCAGAATCGGCTTTACATGCCGACCGATCACATTGCGAGGCTGGAGCTGCGTACCGATGGTTGTTGCGAACACCAGATCCTGATTCTGGTAGTCGCTCTATTCAGGATTCGTCAATGCAAGAACTCAAGCATTTAGTTTCACTCTTGTTTGCGCAACTCTGGTTGCTTTTTACGCCAAGCATTAGATCGTAAGCTTTCGTTCATGCCACCGCCGCCTCAGGCTCGCCTCAATAAGTGCGTGCTATATCCAATAAGCTTGCCCGCGCTTTCTAATCCTCTTGTCGTGGTAACGGTGTTGACTACGGTAACGTTGATTATCGCTGTTCTTTCCGTAGCCACAGAGCCTCCAAGCAAATCACCCGAAGAAAGCGTCGAGGCAGATTCGCCTATCATACATTTCCTGAGGTGGCAGGGCTCAGCCGAACGTTGTCCCTAATTCTTGCGCGTGACGACGATGTTGGTGGCGAAGAACGTTGAATCGTCCGCCTGTAAACCAGACGATATGCTGACTCTGCCAAACTGTCGCGCGAATGGAACAAACGGGGGAGGGATGTTGCGGGTTGCTTCACCCGAGACGCCGGCGCCGGAAAGCACTACCTTTGCGGTGGCCCCTGCCGCACTGATGTTCAGGGTAACCTGTACGATGAAGAGCTGATCTCGCTTAGTCTCCCCGAAAACGGTGCTCTCATCGTCATCGATGCGCACGCGCCCCGTAGTAGGGCTTACAAAAGGGAAGTCAAGATGCAGGAAACGCTGACCAGCACCGTTTTCAAACGCAATCGTCGCCAGGCCGCCGCTTCCCGAAGGGAAGTATAGAGAAGTCGAGAATACATAGGTGCCATCGCCCGGAGTCTGCGCCAGGTTACAGCGAAGCACAGCCGTGTTTGCCCCACCGATACGG
>JBKPAL010000357.1:0-11434 GCA_046726395.1 Acidobacteriota bacterium | reverse complement strand
CGACCGTTCCTTTGACGTGTTGCTCAAATACTTAACTTTTAATGCTGAGAGCGTATGAAACTGTACGCTTCGGAGACTATATCTGCGCGATCTTCGAACAAGGCATGAGCAGAGATCAGAGGTCAGAGGTCAGGGGTCAGTAGTCAGTGTCAGTAGTTAGTGGTCGTGGTTAACGGTTAGTGGTCAGTGGTAGTGGTTAGTAGTCAGTTGTCAGTTGTCAGTTGTCAGTAGTCAATGGTTCAGGCTCCGCCTTTTGGACTTGAGGAAGTGGCTCTGCCCTTCCGCTGAGACTCCCGCCATTTTTCGGGCTGCGCCCGCCACTCCAATCCTAAGAATTTCGGAGTTCGCCTTGGAAGGGCGGAGCCCACAAAAGATTTGGGAGTCTCGCCGGAAGGGCAGAGCCACTTCCTCAGGTCCAGAAGGCGAAGCCTCAACCACTGACTACTGACTAACTGACTACTAACCTCTAATCTCTGACTTCTGGTCAAAAAGAAGGGCGTGTTCGAAGACACGCCCTTTTCTCTCCCAAAAGCGCTCTAAGCTAAAACTCGAAGCGCGCTGCGAACTGGATCTGACGTTCGCGGAACAAGGTTGCACCGGCTTGACTGGCCGTTCCAAAAGTCGGTTGGTAGGTCAGAATCGCAGTCTGATTTGGCGCGGTCCCGCTAACCGAAGCAGTGTAGATGGTCGTATTGACGTCACTTACTTGCGTGCGATTGAAGAGATTGAATGCCTCACCCAACACTTCGAGCCTCATACTTTCGCCCAAATTAAACCGACGAGAGATACGCAGGTCCGTGTTGATGATATTAGGTTGCTTGAAGAAGTTGCGCGGCACCAAAGTGAAGCGCGTTGATCCGTTCGATCCATTGATACCCCCAGCCTGGTTAGAACCAAACAGAGTATTAGCGTTGCCGGACACAATTCCGGTGTAACGTGGTCCAGAGAGCGCATTAAAGATGGGCGCTATGGTCCAGCCATCTAAAATCGCATGAGCGACACCGTCTTTCTTGTCTGCAAAGTAATCGGTGTTGTAGACCACGCTCACGACGAACTTATGGCGCCGATCAAAGCTCGAAAGCCCATTCTCGAATGACTGATCGAACGCATTGAACGGCACGTTAGTGGCGGTGAAGGTTTGCGAACCCTGTCCGTTGTCCTGCGACCGTGAGAACGTCCAGCTAGCCTGGAATTGCAGACCGTTGGTCAAACGACGGTTTGCCTGGAGAACGAGCGCGTGGTACTTCGATTCAATGTTGCTGCGAATCTCAGTCAGCGCGCCGAATAATGGATTTGGTCTCGAACCTGCGAAGTACGGAATCACCCAAGTCTGGCCATCGAAGGGTCCACCTACGATTGAAAACTGTCGCGAGCTGGTGGGTGGATTCAGGTTAGTGTCCACGAAGTTCGGCAGATACTTGCCTTTGCTGAACAGGTACGACGCCGAAACTACGGTGTTACGCGCAATCTCGCGCTCCACGATTACATCGAATTGATGAATCAGTGGGTTCGCGAAATTTGGCGCGAAGAACTGCAAAGCGGAAGAGCCCGGAGGGGGCGTACTAAACACAACGGGGAAAATCGGTGCAAGTGGGTTTCCGGCCGGTGTGGCTGGATTACTTGCTGGGTTCAGTGACACCTGTATTTGTCCACTTGGGCTACCGACATTTGTCAGAGCATTGAGTGTGGTCGAGTTGATAATGCGGCCGTAATAAATTCCATAACCGCCACGAACGCTGGTCTTGCTGTCACCGGTCAAGTCATAAGCGAACCCAACGCGTGGACCAAAATTGTTCTTGTCGTTAGGCATGTTACCGCTCTGAGGAATGGCGCCAATCAGGAAGTGGTTCGGCATCCTCTGATACTCCCACCGCAGCCCCATGTTCAAAGTGAGCCGCGGATTAGCACGCCAGTCATCCTGGACAAAGAAAGCAATGTCGGTGGTCTTGAAATCGAACGCAGTCGGTCCAAAACCCTGATTGTAGTTGCTCGTATAGCATCTTCCAGCTATTCGAGTGCCCGTACCGCATAGTCGGTTGGCGGTTCTTAAGGCGCCATTAGAGGTCCAGTT
The DNA here is from genome assembly GCA_046726395.1 of Acidobacteriota bacterium. Lineage (GTDB taxonomy): Bacteria > Acidobacteriota > Blastocatellia > Pyrinomonadales > Pyrinomonadaceae > PSRF01. The sequence goes on along the minus strand of JBKPAL010000357.1, from coordinate 9,363 downwards.
AACATAGTCGACGATGAAGTCGTTGATGTTCGCATAGCTGTATGCGCCACCCTCCTGGAACAAACTGATCTGCAGATCTTTGACATGATTGATGTCGCCGCCCCATTTGATGGTGTGATTACCAGCAGAGAGCGTGACGGTGTCAGCAAACTGCAAACGCTTCTCGTCCGGGAAAGCAGTTCTTTCAAGGAACGTCGGCTTTCCAAATTCGATACCGTTGGTCAGGAAAACGTCTGGAGCTCTTCCACCTGGGCCAGTGACTGGTTCTCCTGGCAGCGGTGGCTGGCTGTTCTGGAACTCGTTATCGCGTGACCACTGAAAGCGAAACTCATTAACCAAGGTCTGCGAGAACGTAGATGCGAGGCGAGCGTTGAACGTCTCGATGTTTACGCCGTCATTACCGAAGCTGGCTCGACCGCGCGTATTAGTTGCCTGAGTCTGAACGCCTGCGGGAGAGTCCCAACGCAGGCGGTTGTAACTCGCGGTGAACGTGTGGTCCTGATTTAGGTACCAATCCACTTTGGGAAAGAAGAGCTTCTGGTCACCACGACGAGGAACGGGGCCGGTCAAGCTGTTGAGAAATGCAAGCGTTGAATCAACCTGAGCATCAGTCAATCCGCGAGAGGGATTAAGCAGAGAGTTTGCGAACGATGTTGCGTTGCAGCCTGGCGCAGTAGCCGATGGACAACGATTGACCGTGGTCAGATAGCCGGGCGTGCTGAAGATACCAAGCCCTGGGAAGTTCCGTTTTTGCTGATCGTAGTTGAAGAAGAAAAACGCTTTGTCCTTAACGATCGGACCACCGATGTTTCCGCCAAACTGGTGGCGCACATCTTCGGGCTTGATGCCGATGCGATCGGGAACACCGTTGACGATCACTGATTGGAACGCCAGCGGATTGCGCGCGCCCCACTTGTTGTTTCTCTGGTAGTAGAACGCCTGGCCGTGAAAGTCGTTGGTACCGCTCTTCGTGACAGTGTTCACAACACCGCCAGCGGCGCGACCGTACTCGGCCGAGTAGTTGGAAGTGTTTACCTGGAACTCGCGAACAGCAGCTTGACTAGTCGAGTAGCTAAGGCGCGTACGTCCACGCTCTTCAGAGAAGAAAGCCTGATTGTTGTCGCCACCATCAACAGTGCTGTTGTTCAGCAATCCCGAAATGCCACGGAAACTGATCAGTCCGAAGTTTCCATCAGGCACTGTGCCCGGCGTGAGCAACGCGAAGTTTGACCAACGTCTTCCGTTGATCGGCAGCTCATTAATCGAGGTCTGGTTGACGTTGCTGGAGAAATCCTGCTGAGCAGTGTTGATGACCGGAGCTTCGCTGGTCACCTCGACCGTTCCAGATACTGGACCGATCGATAAGGGGACATCCAAATTAGTTACCTGTCCAACTTCAACGACAACGCGTTCTTGATTGAATGGGCTGAAGCCAGTGGCATTGATCGTTAAAGCGTAGGTGCCGGGTTGAAGGTTGACAATGCGAAAGCGTCCTGATTCATCAGTACTCGCAGTCGCTTCTTCATTAGTCCCCACGTTGCGCGCTGTAATAGCGGCCCCCGGAACGACCTCCTTGTTAGGGTTCATTACGACGCCGCCTATAGCTCCTGTCGTAGTTGATTGAGCTAAAGCGATCCCGCTCAATGCGAGCGTCAAGAAAAGAGCAAGAGCAAACTTTACAGAATTTGACATACCGGGGAACTCCTTAGGCATTAAGTTGACGTTGTGGGCTTCCGCCCAAGAGTTTGAGAGTGCGGATCTTGTATGACTATTTAGATTGGTTGAACTTTGCAAATCGCGAAGGAAAAACGACGACTAGCTATCCCGTGTACGGTTGCGAACTTCTACCATGCTGTATGGTTTTTCGCAAGTGATCGCCTGGTTAAAATCAGGTGAAATTTTTCAAGCAACAGCGCTGCGTCTTTTACTGATATCAAACGTGATCCCGCGTTTCTTTTCGCAAAGGCCGTGCCGAATTAACCACTTAAGCACAAGCAAGAATAAGTCTCGTTATTAGCGGTCTTAATTGGAGAAGCTACTGACTAATGTGACTTCAGCTGCTCAGGAATTTGGATATAAATCTGAAATTTAGGAATTTGCAGATGGCCTTAAACGCGCTCCACGATCAGAGCAATGCCTTGGCCTCCACCAATACACGCAGTGGTCAAACCATATCGGCCCTTTCTGCGATGCAGTTCGTTGAGCAACGTAATAACCAATCGAGTTCCAGTAGCTCCAAGCGGATGTCCTAAGGCGATTGCGCCACCATTCACGTTAGTGCGGGAACGATCGAGTCCCAACTCTTTTTCCACAGCCAGATATTGAGCAGCAAACGCTTCGTTGACTTCAATCAGATCCAGGTCGGTCAATTTAAGACCAGCCCTCTCTAACGCTTTGCGCGTTGCTGGAACCGGACCAATGCCCATGATCTCAGGTTCCACACCCGCATAAGCCCAACTCACAATTCTTCCCATAGGTTTGAGGTCACGGCTCTTCACGTAATCCTCACCGGCAATCACTACTGCTGCTGCGCCATCTACGATTCCTGAAGCGTTGCCCGCTGTTACGAAGCCATCCTTGGCAAACGCTGGTTTCAGTTTGGCTAACCCTTCGAGAGTTGTGTCCGGTCGCAGGTGATCGTCAACATCAAAGAGCGATGTGCCCTTGCGACTCTTAACTTCAACAGGAACGATCTCCTCCGCCAGGTAACCAGCATCCAATGCTCGCTTAGCCTCCTGCTGAGATCTGAGCGCGTACTGATCCTGTTCCTCGCGCGAGACATCGAACTTACGAGCTAAATTTTCAGCCGTACCAGCCATCGGAGTGTTGCAATAAGTGTCGAGCAGCGCGACCATCAAACTATCTTCTAGTTTGCCCTGACCCAGTGCGAATCCGGAGCGTGCGCCGCGGATAACATGTGGGGCTTGTGACATCGATTCCATACCGCCAACCAAAGCGGTATTCGCTTCACCGAGTTGGATCATCTGCGCGCCGGAAATTATCGACTGTATGCCGCTTCCACATAATCGATTTACAGTCAGCGCTGGACGATCGAACGGAACTCCCGCTTTAAGGGCAACGTGACGTGCGCCGTAGATCGCATCGCCGGAAGTTTGCAACGCGTTTCCGATCACGGTGTGATCAATTTCGTCAGGAGCGATGCCGGTCGATTCCAGTGCTCCCTTTGCTGCAATTGCTCCCAGATCGATTGCTGACACATCTTTCAATGCGCCCACGTACTCGCCCATCGGGGTTCGTTTTCCACCTAGAATAAAAACACTGCTGGCCATTACTGTTTCACCTCTTGCATTGTAAAGAATCTCATCGGTTGCTGAAGCGATCGAGGGTAGCTAAGTATCACATGGCTCGTCAAACGTGTTCCTCTGACTAACTGTCGATAAATGAACGCGCGTTAAAAAGCGCAGTCGGGAAGGGGCAGTTGATGGATTCAAGGTTGGGTAGCGCAGTTGGGAAGGTGGCAGTTGATGGATTCAAGGTTGGGTAGCGTCGTTAGGCAGTCGGTAGATTCAACGTTCGGTAGATTCAAGGCGCCCCCGCTCAGTTTGAATGCCACTCTCGGATATTGATAGCTGTCTTACGCGATTTAGTGAGCTGAGTGATTGATTCGATTATGAAGCTCGTAAGACTCGAGCGGGGGCGCCTTGAATGTAGCGACGGTTGAATCTACCGGCTGCCCCCTTCCTAACTGCACTATTCAAACTTGAATCTAGCGACTGCCCCCTTCCCAACTGCGCTAATCAACCTTGAATGTCGTTTCAATTTGTGAATCGATGTGTGGCGCGGTAGCGGTGCAACAACTCCTCAAGGAACCCTTCGTAAGTGAAGGTCTCCAACTCATACGTGGGTCGAATCTTGTACATGATTGGCATCGCCACTCGCCAGGCCATCCATTGGCGCGGGACATCTGCTAGATCCCAGCGACGGCGTAAGAAAGTTTCGACAACCTCGATCTCAGACTCTTTCAAACTCTCAAGTGAAGCGGTGAATGCCACCGGCTTGTACGAACGCCGTAGGGCCGGGTCACTTATTGGACTGGCAAACACTTGAGCAAACGCCGGGGCTTCGGCCTCACGCTCGCGTACGACCACAGTGCCTGCCACCATGTCGCCGACGCGCTGATCGCTTGTGCTTACAAAAACTGATATCAGTCCGATCGAATAAAACGGGACCGGCATCATATCGAAACTCCGCAAAAGGTTTCGTACTGAGGCTTCCCAGAATGTGACTGGACGGCCATCTTGTCGAATGACACGCAATTTCAACCAGCGCTTGCCCGGCGTTTGACCGCTCCAGATCCATTCGAAGAACGCGAAGTAACCAGAAATAATCAAAAACAATAGAACGATCAGAATAGCCAGCACCCATTTCGGAGCTGATGCCAGTTGGTCGCTTACGCTCGAGATGTTTCCCAGGAGCGTAAAAGCGATGACCATCAGAACGATCGCCAGTACTTGCAGTGCATGATCGATGGCACACGCAATGAAGCGGTTACCGATCGACGCAAGCGCAAAATGAAGCGGCACACGTTCAGGTGTTTCAATTACCAGCGTCTCTTCTGTAGCGAATGTTGTTGACAATGTGTTTTGGCTGGAACCGATCCTCAACTGGACTCGCGACTGTCTCCACCTCGAACTCGTACAAAACGAAGCTTACCTACCTGCAGTAACACTTCCTTTCCGGTCTCGCTGAGATCGACGATGAAATTCGGATCGTTGATGCGTTCGCCATTGACGCGAACGGCTCCTTGAGAAATCAACCGCCTTCCTTCGGCGACTGAAGAGGCCAGGCCTGGGACATCAGACAACAGCTTGGGCAGTTTGTAGTGGTCAGACGGAACCGTCGAATCTTCGATATCCTGCGGGACCTGCTTGTCGCGAAACATCCGATTGAACTCATCTTCTGCTCGGTTTGCTTCTTCAGCTGAATGAAAGTCTGCAACGATCTTCTTCGCCAACTCGACTTTTAAATCACGAGGATGTCGCTCTCCGCTCGCTGTTGCGGTTCGCAGTCGCTCTATCTCTGTGGTTGTGAGATCGGTTAGCAATTCATAGTACCGCCACATTAAGTCGTCCGAAATCGACATCACCTTGCCAAAGATGTCCTGTGGCGACTCGGTGATGCCGATGTAGTTTCCCAAACTCTTCGACATCTTTTGCGCGCCATCAGTTCCTTCAAGCAGGGGCATGATTACGCAAATCTGTGCTTCCTGTTTGTACTCGCGCTGCAGGTTTCGACCCATGAGCAAGTTGAACTTCTGATCCGTGCCACCTAGTTCGACATCTGCATTCAGTGCGACTGAATCGTATGCCTGAGTCAGCGGATAGAGCAGCTCGTGTAAGGCGATTGGCCGTTCTTCAGCGAGACGTTTCGCGAAGTCGTCTCGCTCAAGGATCTGTTTCACGGTGATGTGTGAAGAAAGACGGATGAAACCGTCAGAGCCGAGTTGGTCCATCCATTCCGAGTTAAAGCGGATCTCGGTTTTGTCAGGATCGAGAAGCTTGAACATCTGCAACTTGTAAGTCTCGGCGTTCGCGTTGATCTCCTCCCGAGTTAGTTGCGGACGCGTCGCTGATTTGCCGGAGGGATCCCCGATCAGCCCGGTGAAATCGCCGATCAAAAAGATGACGGTGTGGCCCAATTCCTGGAAGGCTCGCAGCTTTCGAATCACAACCGTATGGCCGAGGTGGATATCCGGTGCGGTGGGATCAAGACCGAGTTTAATGCGGAGAGGTTTTCCGCTCTTCGCGGATTTCTCGAGTTTCGCGCGCAGCTCGTTCTGAGGAATGATCTCGACGACGCCTTTTCGAAGATAGGCGAGTTGTTCCTCGATACTCAGCGTTGGTTTTGTCTTGATTTCCGCGGGCATGTTTGACCGTCTCACTAACCAGGTTGATTCTTGCGTAAAACTCTGCGACCGACAACCTGATATTCTCCCGTCGCGACAAGCTTCAATGCTTCAATGTAGAGCTCGTGCTCTCGTTCCAGGATTCGCGTCGTCAAACTCTCTTCAGAATCAGAATCGAAAACCGGGACGATCGACTGAGCGATGATTGGGCCACCATCGAGAGTCTGATCGACAAAGTGGACCGTGCAGCCGCTCCACTTCACACCGTGTTGTAAAGCCTGACGTTGTGCATTCAATCCGGGAAAAGCCGGCAACAAACTCGGATGTATGTTCAGGATTCTTCCGGAGTAGCTTTCAAGAAAAGGACGCGACAACAAACGCATATAGCCGGCGAGGCAGACGAGTTCAACATCGCGGTCGCGCAACGCAGCAACAATCTCCGCGTCATGTTCCTCACGCGATCGGCTTCGTCGTGCGATCAAGAGCGTTTCGATTCCCCGCGCGGCAGCTGCTGCTATGCCGGGAGCATCCGGCTGATCACTGATCACGACCGTAAGTTCGGCGCGAGGGATGAGACCTGATTCGATGGCACTGGCAAGGGCCAGCATGTTCGAGCCGCGACCGGAGATTAGAATGCCGATTCGCGTTACGTGTTCGTCGGACATGGTCTAATGGACTGCGAGCGCGGTTGACTGGGAGCGCGGGCGTCCTCGCCCGCCCTTTGAATAGCAATCAAGCGAAGCGGGCGAGGGCGCCCGCGCTCCCAGTAGTTATCCGATTGTGACTTCTCCGTTACCTGCAACTACTCCGCCGATTCGATAACACTTCTCACCCGTCTGATGGAAGTGTTGGAGCAGGGTCTGTTCATCATCAGCTGCGCACACGATCGCCATTCCAACGCCCATGTTGAAGCTACGAAACATCTCTTCATCTTCAACCGATCCGATTTCCTGCAAGAGACGGTAGATCGGCAAGACCGGCCAGCTTCCCTTTTGAATCTCAACAGCTGTGCCCTTTGGCAGAATCCGCGGAAGATTATCTGTCAGACCGCCGCCAGTTATGTGGGCCAAACCTTTGATGAGCGATTGATCGAGCAAGCTACTCAAAGCGGGAAGATAACTCGGGTGTGGTTGTAACAAGGCTTCGCCAACCGTCTGGCCCAGCGAGTTCACATTAGTCTTAACATCGTAACCGGCGGTCTCGAACAAGAGCTTTCGAGCGAAAGAGTATCCGTTCGTGTGCAAGCCTACTGAAGGAAGCGCCAAGACGACATCGCCTGGAACGATCGTTTTCCCGTCGATTACCTTTTCCTTATCGACGACACCTACGATGAAGCCCGCGACATCGTATTCGCCCGCGCCGTAAAACCCAGGCATCTCGGCAGTCTCGCCTCCCAGCAAGACACAGCCATTTTCCTTACATCCATTCGCAATTCCTTCGACGATATCAGCAACGGTTTCAGGTGAGAGCTTTCCAGTGGCGATGTAGTCAAGAAAAAAGAGCGGCCGGGCGCCTTGGACCAGGATGTCATTTACGCAGTGGTTGACGAGATCACGACCAACCGTATTGTGAATCCCAGTCATAAAAGCAATCTTTAGCTTTGTGCCGACACCATCTGCTGAAGCTACCAACACCGGCTGCGTCAGATTCGGAAACGCTCCATCAAACATTCCGCCGAAACTACCGATGTCCGAAAGAGTACGGTCATTGAACGTACGTTGGGCGAGCTCCCGTATTCGCGATGTAGCGCGATTCGCAGCATCGATGTCGACGCCCGCATCGCTGTATGTGGCAGGTTTACTGTTTGACATTATGCGTAGACAAAAACCTAAACGGGTAACGTTTGGGCTTTGCCGTTAGGACTTGAGGAAGTGGCTCTGCCCTTCCGGACAAAGCGGCGGAAACCTCTGGGCTCCGCCCTTTACAACCATCAAGAATCTCTCTCATAGAACATCAAGATTGTTTTCCAGATTCACAGGGCTCAGCCCAGATAATTCTTGTGGCCCGTGGCGGAAGGGCAGAGCCACTTCCTCAAGTCCAAGCGGCATAGCCCAACTCCTTAAAGTTCATTTCCGACCGATCGCGCTTGAGAATGCTACCACCCACCCTGATGTTGTTCTTCAATGCGTCGGCTTACTTCCGAGCTGACTCTTTTGGTTTTGGCGGTGGTCCAAAGTCACCGTAAGCGATGAATCCTGCACGCGACGAGTCATCTTTCTGCGGAACTCTGCCGGTCCAAAGATCGGCTTCCGTAGCATTCTCCTTAGCTCCACTGATCTTGTAATCGTTTGTATTTCCCTTGGTCGTGATAGTGATCTCGCCCTGTAAGTCAGTTCGATAGACTTTGGTTCCGTTTGCACGCAACCGATCAAGGACCGACTGGGCCGGATGACCGTAACGGTTCCAAGCCCCGTCAGATACAATCGCGGCTTCTGGTTGCACTCGTTTCAAGAAATCAGCGGACGTCGCGTATTTTGAACCGTGATGCGCAACCTTCAGAATCTTCGCCTTAAGATTGAGATCCTTGCTCAACATCCGATGCTCGGTCTGCTCCTCAGCATCTCCCGGCAATAACATCGAGAAATCACCATAGTCCAGCCGTAACACAATAGAGTTCGCATTCGGCTCATTGCCACCAGTTTTCATCTGATCTCTGTTGAAGAAGGGCTCGGATGGAGCGAGCACTGTCAGAAAAGCGCCGTCGCCTAAATCGTACTTCGTTCCCGGTACAGCTTTGTCATAATGCGCGCCACTCTGTGTGATGGCAGCCTTATATTCATCGAAAAACTTCGTGACTGAAGTCGTTTTGCTGCGCTCCGGTTTTCGCGGCTGCGGTTTTTTGGTTCCAGGCGCAGCACCGGTCTCTTTCTTTTGCGGCTGAAGGCCCGGAGGAACAACTGGCTCCGCCCCATTGTCGATTACATTCAGTACTCTCGTAACCTTCAGCACTTCATCTGCGCCACCGATGTGATCTGGATGCGGATGAGTCGCAATGAAATAGTCGAGCTGCTGTACCTGGTTCCGTTTAAGCGCTTCGAGAATGATCTTGCCCTTTCCAGTGTCGCCTGCATCAACCAAAACGGTTTTCCCGGAAGGGGCAACAATCAGGATGGCATCACCATTGACTGGTCCAACATCTAGCACATGCACGCGGAGCTCTCGACCGGATGCGGGAGGTGGTTTAGTTCTCCACCACGGAAGCGCGTATTTGTAACCAACATAAGCAGCGGCCCCAACAACAAGGAGCAGCACGGCTACTGCACATCCACATCCTCGCGTCGCCTTTCCCACTTACGCAGTCTCCATTAACACAGAACCGAGATCGGTAGCGGCGTTGAGCAAGCACTTCTACCGCGTTAAGTTTCACAAGTGATTCAGGGCACTAAAGAAAGGGGAGTCAGATCGTAAGATTTGCCTCATGGGCTAATCTACATATCGCCAAGTGTGATTGTCTCATGCTCGCGTTCCCACAAGGTTTCCGCTTCGCGCGTAATGCG
>JBKPAL010000356.1:0-3390 GCA_046726395.1 Acidobacteriota bacterium | reverse complement strand
GCCGTCGCCTCACACCGGGCGGCAAGCCGTTACGGAAAGACTTTTAAAAAAGTAACCTCCAATCTTGTTACTCATAGAATCCAGAGGGCGCAACTAAGAAGTTTGACTCATCGCAATGATCCCCCAACCAGGCGAGTTAGTTAGGACGTTTTAGAAAGTAGATGAAACTGATAGGCATTGATGTCGGCACAGGCGGCACTCGTGCTGTCGTGATCGATGAAAGAGGAACTGTCATAGCTTCGGCTACGGCGGAACATGAACCGTTTGCGTCGCCTCAGACAGGCTGGGCCGAACAAGACCCTCACGACTGGTGGCGAGCTACCGTGAAAAGTTTGCGGAACGTACTTTCACAGGTTAACGCGAACGAGATCGCCTCAATCGGCTTTTCAGGTCAGATGCATGGAGCCGTTCTCCTCGACGACGCGAATCAAGTCTTGCGACCGGCACTTATTTGGTGTGACCAACGAACGAGTGAACAGTGTCAAACGATCACGGAAACAATTGGAGCGTCGCGATTGATTGAGTTGACGTCAAATCCAGCGCTAACGAATTTCACACTGACAAAATTGATCTGGGTACGAGAGCACGAACCGAAATTGTGGTCGCGTTTCCGTTCGTTCCTGCTCCCCAAGGATTATGTTCGTTTCCGTCTAACAGGTGAACGCGCGACCGACGTGGCTGACGCTTCGGGCACATTGTTGCTTGATGTCGCACATCGCCGTTGGTCGGATTCGATGCTTGATTCTTTGCATATTGAGAAGAGCTGTCTTCCAGCTTTGTACGAGTCTCCCCAGGTAACTGGCAGTGTTTCGCAGAAAGCCGCTGCGGAAACCGGCTTACGCGAGGGAACTCCAGTTGTTGCCGGTGCAGGAGATCAAGCAGCGGGAGCTGTAGGGATGGGAATCGTCCGTCCCGGGGCAGTCAGCGCAACCATAGGTACTTCAGGGGTGGTGTTTGCCGCGACTGACCGCCCAGCGCTTGATCGACGCGGTCGAGTGCACACCTTCTGTCACGCGATCCCGAACCGCTGGCATGTTATGGGTGTGACGCAGGCTGCAGGTTTGTCTTTGCGCTGGTTTCGCGATCAATTTGGACCACGCGACGCCAACGACGGCGATCCTTACGACAGCCTTTGCAAAGAAGCGGCTTCAGCGCCCCCAGGATCGGATGGTGTGCTTTGGGCTCCTTATCTAATGGGAGAGCGAACTCCACACCTCGATCCGAACGCGAGAGCTGCATTCACTGGTCTAACGATGAGCCACAGACGTGCCCACTTCATTCGCGCCATTCTCGAAGGAGTCGCCTATTCGTTGCGCGACACGCTGACGATCTTTGCGGAAATGGACGTACCTGTCGAAACAATTCGGCTGGGAGGCGGAGGTGCTCGAGCACGTTTGTGGCGACAGATTCAAGCAGACGTGTACGGCCGAGCAGTTGAAGTGCTTGCAGCGGAAGAAGGTGCAGCTTACGGCGCTGCGTTGTTGGCTGGTGTAGGTGCGGGCGTATGGTCGTCGGTAGATGAAGCTTGCGATGCAGCAGTCCGAGTCGCCGAGCGAGTAGAGCCTGAGGAGCCAGCTCGCTCGATGATGAACAAACAGTATGACTCGTACCGTGCGCTCTATCCGGCGCTGCGCGAGGCTACAAGCGGCTGAGGTTAGGCCACTTCTCGTTGCGCTTCGCCCGGAGTTGGATTGCTCTCTGTGTATTCTTTGTGTCTCGGTGCCTCTGTGGTTTTCCTATGCGTAGATCATTTGCAGGCAAAAGAAAACCACAGAGGCACCGAGACACGGAGAACGCACAGAGTTCAATGCTTCGCGGCGATGGCTCTGCCTCGCCCCAAGTGAGGTCGGTACCGTAACGCGGTAGCGGCGGGTCACATCATTGCCAATTGGCGATTTCCAATTGTCAATTGGCCGCTGAGCTAACGCACTAATTGGCAATTGGCAATCGGAAATCTGCAATGACCTGACCCGACGCTACCGCGTTGCGCTACTGACCTCATTACGCCGCGGTAGAGCATCGTCTTGTACTGGGCGGTGCAGCGGTAATTTAGAACCGAAGTTCTGCAGAGGACTTTATTAGCAACGCGCAAGGTTTTCATCCAGGAAGTGAGGATAAAGACATGACACAAGAGAGTTACAAACCGCGTCCTGAAGACAAGTTTACGTTTGGACTTTGGACTGTAGGCAATCGCGGCCGCGATCCTTTTGGCGATGCGGTGCGACCCACGCTCACCCCGGTCGATGCGGTGAGAATGCTCGGCGAGGTCGGTGCATATGGTGTCAACTTTCATGACAATGACCTCGTGCCGATAGATGCATCATCGCAAGAACGTGATCGAATCGTGAATGGATTTCGTCACGCCTGCGAGGAGAACAGCATCGCGGTACCTATGGCTACCGTGAATCTCTTCTATGACCCAGTGTTTCGCGATGGGGCTTTCACAGCGAATGACAAGAACGTACGTGCTTATTCTTTGCAAAAGACGATGCGCGCGATGGATCTCGGCGCCGAGTTGGGAGCAAAGATTTTCGTTCTCTGGGGAGGCCGCGAAGGCGTAGAGACTGATGCTTGTCGTCGTCCGGATGAAGCAGTGAAACGATTGCGTGAAGCCTTGAACTATCTTTGCGAGTATTCCCTCGATCAGAAGTATGACTACAAGTTTGCACTCGAGGCTAAGCCAAATGAACCGCGCGCAGACATTTACATGCCAACAACCGGCGCTTATCTCGCGCTTATTGCAACGCTTGATCGACCGCAAATGGTTGGCGTGAATCCGGAGGTGGCCCACGAGCACATGGCCGGACTGAACATGACTCACTCGGTGGCGCAGGCATGGGAAGCGGGCAAGCTGTTTCATATAGATCTGAACGATCAAATCCCCGGTCGTTACGATCAAGATTTACGTTTTGGATCTGCGAATCCCAGAGCCGCCTTCTGGCTGGTCAAGTTTTTGGAAGACGTTGGTTACAGCGGGCCGCGGCACTTCGATGCTCACGCTTATCGCACCGAAGACTATGAGGGCGTTAAAGATTTTGCGCGTGGCTGTATGCGCACTTACTTGATCCTGAAACATAAAGCGGCGCAATGGAACGCTGATCCCGAAATCAAATCATTGCTGGCAGAGATCGCTGCGGCCACAGGGAACGGCCGGGCCGAAAAGTTTTCGTCACAGAACGCACGGCAGCTGCTCACTACCAATTTTGATCGGAGTGGTCTTGCAGCGAGAGGTTTGAAGTATGAGCGCCTCGATCAATTGACCGTGGACATCCTGCTAGGAGTACGGTGAACACCCGGGCTGTCAGCATCCGGTGGCAAAGCCGAATCGGCGTTACTGGGAGCGCGGGCGTCCTCGCCCGCATCTTCTGGCGTGTTCAAGCGGGATGCGGG
>JBKPAL010000355.1:0-6975 GCA_046726395.1 Acidobacteriota bacterium | reverse complement strand
TCAAGGTTGGATAGCGCAGTTGGGAAGGGGGCAGTAGATTCAAGGTTGAATAGCGCAGTTAGGAAGGGGGCAGTCGGTTGATTCAACCGTCGCTAGATTCAAGGCGCCCCCGCTCAAGGTTAATCAGCTTCATTATCGAATCAATCGCTCACCTCAGTAAATCGCATAAGACAGCTATAACAACCGAGAGTGGCATTCAAACTGAGCGGGGGCGTCTTGAATCTAGCGACGGTTAAATCAACTGACTGCCCCCTTCCCAACTGCGCTATTCAGACTTGAATCAACTGACTGCCCCCTTTCCAACTGCTCGATTCTGGGGGGCTCTTGCACCGACAAGTTGGCCCCTTACCAACTGCGCTGTCCAACAATGACCTCTTTGTTTTCAGATCGTGTTATCCGCGTAAATCCGCGGCTAATCTTCAAGCGCACGGGCATGGTCCAGAACGTTGTCCAGATTGAACCCAAGCTTCTGTAGCACAACGTCGCCCGGGGCCGACGCCCCAAACCGTTCAAGCGAAATGCTCGCACCTTGTGGTCCAATGTAACGGTCCCAACCCATCCTCACTCCAGCTTCAATTGACAGCCGTTTTGTGACCGCAGGAGGCAATACCTCACCTCGGTAACCTTCGGACTGCTCGTCAAATAACTCCCAACACGGCAACGACACAACTCTCGTGGGCACGCCTTCCAATTGCAAAACGTCACGAGCCTCAAGCGCCAGCGCAACTTCAGAGCCGGTTGCGATCAGAATCAGGTGCGGTTGCACGATTTCCTTCTCAGCGTTCTCAGCGTCCGCAAGTACATAGCCACCGCGCCGCAGCCCTTCTGCTGTAGCGTAACGACTACGGTCAATGATCGGCACCTTCTGTCTCGTTAACGCAAGAGCTGTCGGCCCGTGCCGGCGTAGAATCGCAATGCGCCACGCTTCACTTACTTCGGCTGGATCTGCCGGTCTAATGACATAAAGGTGAGGAATGGCACGCAACGCACACAACTGCTCGACCGGTTGGTGCGTTGGACCATCTTCACCCAGACCCACTGAGTCGTGCGTGAAGACATAGATGACTTGAACTTCTGACAGAGCTGCGAGCCGAATTGCTGGTCGCATGTAATCGGAGAACGTTAAGAAGGTTCCGCCAAAGGGTATCAACCCGCCGTTTAGTGACATCCCGGTGAGCGCTGCACCCATTGCATGTTCACGAACGCCAAAGTGGAGAATGCGACCCGCATAGTTGCCGGCCTCGAAGTCTCCGCCCCCTTTGATGTCGGTATTGTTCGAGACCCCAAGATCTGCTGAGCCGCCGATTAGCATCGACAGTTTTGGTGCCAGCGCATTGATCACTTCTCCACTGGCGACTCGAGTAGCTATAGGTTTCGCGTCTTCAAACTTTGGCAAAAGCCTCTCCCATTCTTCAGGAAGCTTGCCATCCATCATCATGCGCCATGTGCGGCCAAGTTCAGCGTGCTCCTCCTCGTAACGCGTCACGAGCTCCTGCCAGTCACCTTCCAACTTCGATCCTCGCTCGATCGCACTGCGAAAGTGAGACAAAGCTTCTTCAGGCACATAGAACTCTTTGTCCTCGGGCCAACCTAAGTTCTGCTTCGTTAAGCGCACAGCTTCCTCTCCGGGAGGGTCGCTGTGAGCTTTGCGTGTTCCAGCTGTCGGCATGCCATATCCAATAATCGTTTTCACCGAGATCAGCGATGGCTTTGAGGTGACTGACTGCGCTTCGCGAATTGCTGCTTCGATCTCGTCCAGATTGTTCCCATCCTTTACCGTGAGGGTGTGCCACCCGTATGCCTCAAACCGTTTCGGTACGTCTTCGCTGAACGCAAGATCAGTAAAGCCTTCGATGGTGACGTGGTTGTCGTCATAGAGGTAGATCAACTTTCCGAGTTTCAAATGACCGGCAAGGGAAGCGGCTTCTGAAGCGACACCCTCCATTAAGTCGCCGTCAGAAACAATCGCGTAGACATAGTGATCAATCATCGGGAAACCGTCGCGATTGAACTTCGCAGCAAGATGCGCAGCGCCCATAGCCATACCGACTCCGTTGGCGAAGCCCTGCCCCAGGGGACCCGTAGTGATCTCAACTCCGGGAGTTAACTTATTTTCAGGATGGCCGGGTGTCTTCGAGTCCCACTGTCGGAAGTTCTTCAGCTCTTCGAAGGGAAGATCGTATCCAGTGAGATAAAGCAGCGAATAGAGCAACATCGAACCGTGGCCGGCTGAAAGTAAAAACCGGTCGCGATTCTCCCACTTCGGATTCAGCGGGTTGTACCGCAGGAATCTGGTCCATAGCACATAGGCCATTGGTGCCGCTCCGAGAGGAAGTCCCGGGTGGCCTGACTGCGCTTTTTGTACCGCGTCGATCGTTAACGTTCGGATTGTGTTGATGCAGAGTTTGTCGAGTTCCGGAGTGGTGTTGTCCTTTTCCATTGGCACTGGAGCGCTCATGTGGTGTCCTGTCGAGTCATGGGTTAAGAGAGCCGATAAATGAATCGTAAAACTTCCGTTGTCGGAGAACTGCTTTCTGATAAATCGAGTGATGCGCGATGTCAGGTTCGAACACTAGTTCGATCTCGTTCGTCACATTATCAATGCTGGATATTCTGCCCGCAGCTTCGAGGGCAAGCAAGGCAGCGCCACGTGCTGACGACTCTCGCGCGCTTTTCAGGGTTATCTGACGACCCAGAACGTCTGCTAAGACCTGTGTCCAAACTGGAGAAGACTCTAATGCATAACCCGCTGCCACAATCGAAGCTTCAGGAGCTATCGCGTCCAGGTCTCTGAGTATCAACGCGAAGAGATAAGCAATGGCTTCCATCGCCGCTCGCAGAATTTCGATCGGCTTAGTGTCGAGGGTAACTCCGAAGATTCCTCCCTTGGCATTCAATGACCAGCCTGTGCTGCGTTCACCTGCCCAGAACGGCAATATTGTCAGCCCGTGCTCGTCTGGCCCAATGTTGCCGAGCGCCTTCTCTATCGTGGCGATGTCATCCACCGGCAGCATCAACTCTCGTAACCACTGATAGAGTCCGCCACCATCCGAGAGAGCTCCGCCAATTACGACTCGCGAGCGGTCCGCTCGATAGGACCAAAGTGATGGAGGAAGATTTGTCGGTGGCTCGCCTTCGTAAAGTACACGCATGGCTCCAGAGGTGCCGATCATCAGCGCCACATGGTCGCGAGTTGTGCACCCGGCCCCGATGTTGTTGGCTGCGCCGTCCGCAATTGTGGGACACAACACAGCGCCGCTTAGCTGTGGCCAGCGTACAGCGAACTGTGGTGTCAACCGTGTTTGAGTGACTGTTGACTGGGCGATCTCAGGAAACTTTTCTGTGGAAATGTCGAGTGAATTTGTTAACGAGTCGTCCCATTCACACGACCTTTGATTGAGAAACCCCGTACCCGAGGCCATCGAAACGCTGATAGTCGTCTCGCCAAACAACCGGAGTGTTAAGTACTCGGAGAACGAGAGCCACTGCTTAGTCTTCTGAAAAGTTCGTGGTTGTTCTGTGCGCAACCACAGCAATTTTGCCGGCCAATAGCAAGGGTGAAACCGGCAGCCCGTACGCAAATGCGTCTCTGTTTCATCAAAGCGCTCGCGCAGTTCCTGAGCGGTGTTAGCGGCGCGTGTCTCGGCCCATCCTAATACGGGTGTGGTGGGCAAACCCTTGTCATCGATTCCCATCAGGCTGTGCCAGAAGCAGGCGATGGAAATCAACTCGACTTGATCAAACGAAACTCCTGGTTGGACCAGCAACAGATCGATCGTATCGACCACGAGATCGACGAGTGATTCAGGATCGATAACCGAGAAGGAGCTTGTTTCGCGTAAGGCGCGTGTGGTGCGGACCGTTGCACCGGGAAGTTCGAATCCTTTGTCGTCAAAAAGAGTCGCGCGTACTCCAGAGGTGCCGATATCTAATGCGAGCACCGTCGCTGGTTTTGTGGCTGCCATAACCGACACCAGCTCTGGTGAAGGCTCAAATCCCTCGACGACTTCTTCAAGTACGCCGCTCATCTCCGAACTCATATTGGGACGTTCCGCTAACGTAACGTCTGCTTCAGAAGTTTTACAAAAGCTTCGATGTCATCCTCTGTTGTGTCGAATGACGTCATTAGTCTGACCTCTGAGATTTCCTCATTCCACACGTAGAAGAAATAACTCCGCTGCAAGGTGGGCACATACTCTGGCGGCACAATAGCAAAGACGCCGTTAGATTCTACCTTTTGCGTCAGTCTTATTTGTGCTACTTGCGCTAGCTCGCGCGCGAGAACCTGGGCCATTCGATTTGCATGCTCAGCATTCTTGCGCCACAGGTCGTCAGTCAGCAATGCTTCAAACTGTGCGGAGATGAACCGCATCTTCGAAGGGAGGTGCGTCCCCTGTTTGCGCAGGTATTTAAAGTCCTGAGAGAGCGATTTATCAAAGAAGACAACAGCTTCGCCGTACATCATTCCGTTCTTTGCACCGCCGAATGACAGCACATCGACGCCTGAATCTCTCGTGAGCGTTCTCAGCGTCACTCCCAGGCCCGCGGCTGCATTTGAGATTCGCGCTCCGTCCATATGCAGATACATATTCCGTTCATGCGCAAACCGCGCTAGCGAGTGTAGTTCTTGCTGCGTGTAGACCGTACCCATCTCTGTTGCCTGCGAGATTGAGACGACGCGTGGTTGTACGTGATGCTCGAAGCCAATTCCGTGAAGAAACGGTTTCAGATGTTCTTCGGTTAGCTTCCCATCTGCAGTTTTGGCGGCGAGAAGCTTGCTGCCAGTAAATTTTTCAGGAGCTCCACACTCATCTACATTGATGTGCGCAGTTTCGGCGCAGATGATTGCATGATACGGCTGCGTTAGTGCTTTTAGTCCGAGAACATTTGCCCCAGTGCCTCCAAAGACAAAATAAACATCCGTGTCTTCACCAAACTGCTCTTTGAATTTTGCTATGGCGCCTTCAGTGTAGGGATCGTCACCATACGCGACTACATGACCATCATTGGCCGCAATCATTGCCTCGAGGATGCGTGGGTGCACCCCGGCGTTGTTGTCACTGGCAAAACTGCGGGATGGTCTATAAGTTGTCATAGGTTGGCTATAGAGGACCAAGAACGATTACAGAACCGAGAGCGGTAGCGACCGGATGTTAAACTCAACTTCGCCTAATTAAGTAGAGTGTAGCATCCGGTCGCTACCGCTCCCGGTTCTGTATTGGCGGTGTTCATCCTTACTTCTTCCGCTTCATGTCCTT
Source organism: Acidobacteriota bacterium (assembly GCA_046726395.1). Taxonomy (GTDB): domain Bacteria; phylum Acidobacteriota; class Blastocatellia; order Pyrinomonadales; family Pyrinomonadaceae; genus PSRF01. The sequence continues at coordinate 1,717 of JBKPAL010000355.1, read as the reverse complement.
AATTATCTCACGCGCGGCGTTCGCGCCAGGTCCACCGGTAACGCCACCGCCGGGATGTGTTCCAGCACCACACAGGTAGAGTCCGGCAATCGGCGTTCTAAATTGAGCCCAACCGATCAGTGGTCGAAAAGTAAAAAACTGGTCCAGTGATTGCTCACCGTGCATCAAGTGCCCACCACTCAGCCCGTAGGTCTGTTCGAGATCAAGAGGTGTAATCACTTGTCGCCCAACGATCAACTCCTTGATGTGCGGAGCATACTTCTCGAGCTCATTTAGTACGTGATCACCAAACTCATCGCGCCTGGCATTCCAGTCTCCGTTCTTCAATTTATAAGGCGCAAATTGCACATGAATCGACATGACATGAGCGCGGCTGGGAGCCAGTGAGGCATCCAGGATCGACGGAATTGTTATATCCATGAACGGGTGCTTTGAGTATTCGCCATACTTCGCAGCATCAAAGGCCCGCTCGAGATAATCGATGTCTACCGCAATTTGAATTCGACCCGACAAACTTTCTCGCGCATTTTCTATTCCTACAAATTCCGGTAACGACGAGAGTGCAAGATTCACCTTTGCGGCACTCCCTGCCGAACGATAATTGCGAATCTTTGAAATGAAATTTGGATCAAGATCGAGAGGATCGAGCAATTTCAAAAATGTCGTCTTCGGGTCCGCACTGGAAACGACGGCACGACTCTGGATCTCTTTACCATCTCTCAGGACGACGATGGCAGCTCGGTTGTCATCAACTCGAACCTGAACAACTTCCGCTTCAGTTTTTATTTCGGCTCCGGAGTTCATAGCAGACTTTGCCAGAACAGCAGTTAGCGCGCCCATTCCGCCTTTCACGAAGGACGTGGGCGCGATTGCCTTTCCATCGAGTGCAGCTTGCCACAGTAATGGCGTGCTCGTGCCTGCCGACCACGGCCCTGCGAAGGCGCCAAAGATTCCTCGCGCGGCGACACTTGCACGCAGCAGTTCATTCTCAAAAAACTCCGCAGCGAGATCGGCTACAGCCATCGGTCCCCAACGCAAGACACGATAAGCGTCTTTCTTTCCCAGGCCTCGAAACGCACGTCCGACTTTACTGAGATCCCAGATTTCTCCAGGCTTCGGATTATCCAGGGACGGTGGCGTCATTTCGAGCAGTGGGGCTAACACCTTGCCAATACGTGCGAAGCTTTTTTCGAACTCCAGGTAATTCTGCGCATCGGCCGATGAGAATTGTTCCAGTTCTTTTGCGGTGCGTTTTGGATCGTCGTAGATCGTCAGATGAGCACCGGCAGGATTAAGTGAAGTAACCCTCACGGCTGGATTGATCAACTCCAGACCATTCCGTTCGAGTTGGAGATCGGTAATGACTCTCGGCATGAGTGGTCCGGGAGTGTGGGCCACGGTTGAGCAACGAAAACCCGAGGCGATTTCTTCGGTTACAGAGACACCGCCGACAATGGCGCGACGCTCGAGTACTAATGTCTTTAGCCCAGCCTTCGCGATGTAAGATGCGGCTACGAGTCCGTTATGGCCGGCACCGATTATAATTACGTCGTAAACCATGTCGCTTGTGAATGATTCAAGGTTGGATAGCGCAGTTGGGAAGGGGGCAGTAGATTCAAGGTTGAATAGCGCAGTTAGGAAGGGGGCAGTCGGTTGATTCAACCGTCGCTAGATTCAAGGCGCCCCCGCTCAAGGTTAATCAGCTTCATTATCGAAT
>JBKPAL010000354.1:0-5198 GCA_046726395.1 Acidobacteriota bacterium | reverse complement strand
GAACTGGTAAAAGAGAGGGATACGAATGCGACCGATTAAACATGTGGAGAGAGGGTTAACGATTGTTGCCGCAGGAGTTCATGATGCGATTGCTGCTGTGAACAAGTTCAAACCAAACCCATCCTTCACACCGAAGTGGTCTGATAAGCCGCTACTGAAATCCTGGCAAAAGAGCAAGCCGACTCTCGGTTGGCCACGCACCACCGATTCACTCTGTCCAAAGTGCGTTATCGAAGCGCGTGAGGAGATCCTCAGCGGCAAGAAGGACGTGACTGTCCTTATTAATGAGAAGGTCGGCGAGATCAAGGCACAGATAATCGAACGAAACGGTGAGATCTGGATGGTCAAGGATTGCCCGGTTCACGGTCACTTCGAAGACATGATGGCAATCGACTCGAAGTTCCTGACGCACATCGAGAAGATGTTTCCCGGTCGCGACATCGATGCGCACAACGACGAGAAGTTGCACAACCACGGCTCGAGCACAGTGAAGTATGGTCGCGGCGCCGTATTGACGGTAGACCTTACCAACCGCTGCAACATGATGTGTGACCCCTGCTTCATGGACGCGAACCAGGTGGGCTTCGTACATGAACTGAGCATGGAAGAGATTAAGGAGATTCTGGACAACGCGATCACGATCAAGCCCCGACGCCAGATGTCAGTTCAGTTCTCAGGTGGTGAGCCATCAATTTCGCCTCACTTCATTGAAGCGATCAAATACTCGCGCAAAGTTGGCTACAACAGCGTGCAGGCTGCTACGAACGGAATCGAATTCGCCAAGAGTAAAGAATTCTGTCGTGAAGCCGCTGAAGCCGGTTTGCGTTATGTCTATCTGCAGTTTGATGGCATCGGTAACGACGCGAACAGTCACCGTCAGGTCGGCAATCTCTTCGATGTGAAGATGCGTGCCATTAATAACCTGCACGAGGCCGGCGTCGAGATCGTGTTGGTGACGACGCTCGTCAACGGAATCAATAACGATCAGGTTGGCTCGATCATTCGATTCGCTTTGGACAATCCGAAGAAGATTGCATTCCTGTCGTTCCAGCCAGTTTCATTCACCGGTCGTGATGAAGAGATTACGGAGCAGCGGCGACTGCAACAACGCTACACGCTTTCGCACCTTGCTCATGACGTGAAGAACCAGGTTGGAATCACCGAACCGACTCGCGATTGGTTCCCGCTGTCGTTGATGGGGGCTTTTGCTGACTTCGCAGACTTGGTCCATGGTCCCGAAGCAGAGTGGGGACAAGTCTCATGTGGCTGCCATCCGAATTGCGGTGTCGGCACAGCAGTGATGGTCGACAAAGAAACGCGTGAGATGAGTCCTGTACCTGAGTTCCTCAACATCCCCGGGCTCGTCAAAGACATGCAGAAGATTACTGATGCTGCTCGTGGTAAGTGGATGTCGAATCTGATGATGGGCCTCGCGTTGTTGAAGCACTATAGCCCTTACAACGCGCCCTCCCAGTTCAGCCTTTACGAGCTCTTCAAAAAGTTTGACAAATCGTTTGGCCTGACTGGAAAAGACTACGGCAAGGTCGACGGCAAGCGAACGAAAGAGGACATCGCTAGGCGACGCTCTGATCGCTGGAACTTCCTCTTCATCGCGGGTATGTGGTTTCAGGATCTTTTCAACTACGATTTTCGTCGCACCGAAATGTGCATCATTCCTTACGGCACTCAGGAAGGTGAGATTTCGTTCTGTGCGTACAACACGGGAATCGGTTGGCGCAATATTATTGAGAACATGCACCAAAACGCCACTGTTGCTAAGTGGTATGAAGAGCATGGACGTCACGAGATTTTTGCAGGAGGAAAGGACGTTCATCTAAAAGAAGCTGCGCATAACCTGGTGCTGAATCCGATCGACTTGCAGCGTCCGAACAAGCCTCAGATGGAAGGTCCAAAGACTGCTCACGAAGAGGCTGTGATGATGCGCAAGTTGTATCAGGAGATGGTGCTGAAGAAGCAGCTGAACACGACTGAAGCTGACAAGCCGGTTCAGATTAAGGGCTTGGGTCGCAAGCCGGCTGAAGAAAGAGAAGCCGTCGCGGTTTAATTGAACAGGAGCCGAGTAAGAATTGGCCGCGGAAAGACGCGGGTAGCGCGGATAAGACATGAAAGCCTAACGAGAAAGCATTCTGCTTAGTTTAGGCTTTTGTCTGATCCGTGTTATCCGCGTTAATCCGCGGCTAAATTCGTTCTATGGCAACTTGACCATAAGCATCCTCGGCATGTTAAATAGCTTCTGCAAGTTTTGAGTATTACTAAAGAAAGACGGAGAAAGAATGGCGATAGTTACTGTTAATCAGGGTGAATCGATTGAAAGCGCGCTCAGACGTTTCAAGCGCAAAGTGATGACCGAAGAGATCATCAAGGACGCGAAGAAGCACGCCTTTTTTATTCCCCCGGGTCAGAAGGCAAAACTCAAATCAGCTTTGGCGCGCAAGCGGAACAAGAAGAAGGGCCGCATGCGCACTCCCCCACGCGACTAGCTAATCTGCTGCAATGCTCCGCAAGCACGTCTCGTGCTGCCATCTCACCAGTTGCTAAAAGACTAGAGACGAAGTCGTAGATGCGCCTGAGTGAGCGGATCTCAATAAGAGACGCGTGTGCAAAGAGTTTCAAGGAAGATGACGCGAATTCTGCTAACCAACGACGACGGGATTCACTCCGACGGCCTTATCAGATTGGAAGAGGCCTTGAAGGAAGTGGGCGACGTCTTTGTGGTTGCACCTGCGTCGGAAATGAGCGGGGCGTCTCACAGTCTCACGCTCGCGAGGCCACTTCGGATTCGTCAAATTGACGATCGGCACTGGTCTATCGATGGCACTCCTACTGACTGCGTCACCCTTGCATTAAATAAGATCCTTTCGGAGCATGAACGTCCGGACATCTGCGTGTCGGGTATCAATCCAGGCGGCAATCTCGGTGACGATGCGAGCTACTCCGGTACTGTTGCCGGAGCTCTTGAAGCAACAATCCTTGGCGTGCCTGGCGTAGCACTCAGCCTCGTCGCGCGTGAGAACTATAACTTCGCCGAGGCAGCGAACTTTGCCATCACTCTTGTTCGAAAGGTTCTAACTGAAGGATTGCCCGAAGGGACGCTGCTGAACATCAACCTACCGCCGGGTGAGATCAAAGGTGTACGGGTGACTCGGCAGGGAATCAAGAACGCCCGCCCAGTGATCAGTGAACACATCGATCCGCGTGGCAAGCCCTACTTCTGGATCGGCGAAGAGTACTTCAGCAAGAACTCAACTGATGGAACTGACTACCAGGCAATCGAACTTGGCTACGTCTCTGTGACTCCGATGAAGAGTGACATGACGGATCACAGCGCGTTGACTGCGATTGAAAGTTGGAACTACATCACTGGACCTGAGCTACTCCACAAGAGTTGACACTTCTCTTTTTCCAATTCTCTGTGAATCTCTGTGCCTCTGTAACTCCGTGGTTCTCTTATGCATAAATTGCTCCCAACCAAAAGAAAACCACAGAGTCACAGAGATACAGAGACGCACGGAGAGTTTGAAATTAGGAAAACAGCGCGTCGTCAACACGTTTGCGTTACTGCCACATCTCCAGTGCCATCCTATCTTCAATAGTTTAGAATTACATTCGTGCAGCCCATAAGTCAGCAGTCGTCCGATAGGCCGCAAGACTATGCGATCCCTCGCGACCGCATGGTGGCACGTCTGCGTGATCACTACGGCATACAAGATCAACGTGTACTGGAGGCGATGCGTTCAGTGCCTCGCCATGCATTCGTTCCCGATGCACTGCAGAGCCGAGCCTATGGAGATCACGCTCTGCCGATCAGTGCGAACCAAACAATTTCACAGCCATTCATCGTAGCGCGCATGACCGAACTGCTTGAGCTCGACAGAGAGAGTCGCGTGCTCGAGATCGGAGCAGGCTCTGGTTACCAAACAGCAGTGCTGGCAAGGATTGCGGCACAGGTTTATGCGATCGAGCGCATTGGAGACCTCGCGCGTGAAGCCCAGGCCCGCATTCGACAACTCGGGATCTACAACGCGACAGTAAAGTGTTTTGATGGAACATTGGGGTGGGCTACGCATGGACCATACGATGCCATTCTCGTTGCTGCAGGCGGACCAACCGTACCGGATCCGTTAGTAGCGCAGTTGAGAGTGGGTGGACGGCTGGTGCTACCGGTGGGGGACTCGCGTGAGTCACAGCGGTTGGTGCGAGTAGTCAAGAGAGAGAAGGGAATTAACTTGGAAGATCACGGAGCGTGTGCCTTTGTGCCATTGATCGGCCAACACGGCTGGTCCCCGCAATGATCGACCCTCTATCGCGGGCGGTACTCGTTTTCTCTGTGATTCCGCGCCTCTGTGGTTCTCTTTTGTGTTGAGTGCCATTCAAGCATAAGAAAACCACAGAGGCACCGAGACACAGAGGACGCACAGAGAGAACGAAGAGAACAACGGACAACTGACAAAGACCCAACACCTAAGACCCAAGACCAATCAAGCATGGACTTTATTTCCGAACTCTTTCATAACCTCCGCGAATACCTCAATCCGAAGGTAATCATCGAACTCTTACTCGCCAAAGGCGGCATCTTCGTTTACGTCGGCCTTATCTTCATCGTCTTCGCCGAGACCGGACTTGCCGTTGGCTTCTTTCTTCCCGGCGACTCACTCTTAGTCGTAGCAGGCTTATTCGCTGCCGCCGGTCGACTCAACCTTGCAATCCTGCTCTCAACATTATTTGTGGCTGCAGTCGTGGGCGACGCCGTTGGCTATTACACAGGCAAGACGATGGGCCCGAGGTTGTTCAAACGCCAAAAGTCCTTGCTCTTCAGACCGAGTCACCTGCAACGGGCACATGCGTTTTATGAGAAGTACGGCGGCAAGACGATTGTCATCGCGCGCTTTGTTCCGATTGTGCGCACGTTTGCTCCGATCGTCGCCGGCGCCGCAGAGATGCCTTATCGTCGCTTCGTAGTGTTCAACGTCCTCGGAGGTTTTCTCTGGGTCACGAGTATGCTGTTGACTGGATACTTCCTTGGGAATCTTCTCAAATCTAAATTTGGGATTGATCTCGAAGAACACATCGAATGGGTTGTGCTCGTCGTAGTGGCGCTTTCGTTGATGCCACCAGTGATTGAGTACTTGAAATCACGCCGCGAGAAAGCTCGAGGCACCGAAACGCAGAAGGCAGAG
>JBKPAL010000353.1:0-15214 GCA_046726395.1 Acidobacteriota bacterium | reverse complement strand
ATGTGGAACGTGCTCAAGGAAATCGTGCCACTCATGCCGAATGAGAGTCCAAGATATCTTATGGGGGTTGGTACGCCTGAGGATCTGATTGAGGCGGTGGCGAAAGGAGTCGATATGTTTGATTGCGTGTTGCCTACAAGAAACGGGCGCACCGGCCAAGCTTTTACTTCTCGCGGCAAGGTAAATGTTAAGAATGCGCGTTGGACGAATGACGAGCGCCCGTTAGATGACAACTGCCGGTGTGCAGTATGTGTTCGACACTCTCGTGCGTATCTGCGCCACCTTTATGTGTCGGGAGAGATGTTGGCGAGTATCTTGCTGACACACCACAACCTAGCGTTCTTCCTTGACACTATGAGAGGCCTAAGGCAATCTATCCGGTCTGGCGAATTCGCGAAATTCCGACGACAGTTTACCGAGCGGCTGAGCACGAGCGAGCAGTAGCTCTTGCCCGCCCGCTCTGACGTTTTAAGAGGAAGGTACCTGTTGATTCAACTGGTACGAGAAGAGAAACAATGACGAATTTTCTGCTGCTTTTTCAGGGAGGTCTCGGCGCACTTGGCGGATTGTTGCCAATGATACTGATCATTGGTGTTTTTTACGTTCTACTCATTCGACCACAGCAGAAGCGGCAGCGTGAATTGCAGCAGACGATTTCACAGCTCAAGATTGGCGATCGGATTGTTACCACAGGTGGAATTATTGGCACGATTACGACTGTAAGAGACTCCAGCTTTCTGATCAGAAGCGCGGAAAAATCTATTCTCGAGATTGCAAGAACAGCAGTGGCAGGCGTTGATGAGGAGAAGCAATAGCTGCTCGGCTGTCGGACTCTGAAGTATTAACTAAATGAAGAAAAAGAACCTGCTTCAACGTGTAATCATTATCACCATCGTAACTCTGGTCAGCCTCTATATAGTGATTGGTCCCCGGCATCGACCTTCCCTTCAAGATTTCACCTGGTCAGGAATAAAGAACAATCTAGCGAATAACGTTCACCTTGGGTTGGATCTCAAAGGTGGAACTCACCTCGTTATGCGCGTCAAAACTGAAGAGTTTCTAAAGCGACTGACTGCCGACAACGCTGTTGCCGCAGAGACAGCCGCCAAAGAGGCCGGCTTCGACGTGAAGAATGCGAGGGCGGATTTCTCGAACGGTTACCGCGTGATGTTGGAAACGAGTGATCCGTCGAAAGCGTCGCAGATTCGCGAAGCTATTGAGAAGAAGGTAGAACTTGGGTCAAATGCTGGCTGGACGTTTTCTACCTCAGGATCAACGATGAGCTGGTGGTTGACCTCGGCTGCTGAGCGTCAACTCGCTGACGACGCAACCGCTCAGGCTCTTCGCATCATTGACACTCGTAGTGATGCGTTGGGAGTTTCCGAGAAGACTTTGCAAACGCATGGTGCGCAAACCTCGCATCAGATCTTGCTACAAATGCCAGGTGTAACTGATCCGGAACGAGTTAAGAGTCTTTTGAAAGGTGAATCGCGCTTGGAACTGGTGCATGTAATAAGTCCTCCAAGTCCGGCGCCCTCACAGACTTATTCGACGCGCGAAGAAGCCATAGCCTCGCTAAATAGTGGAGGTGCAATCCCGGCGAATCGACGTGTTCTGCCTTATCAGGAAAGAATGGAGCCGACTGATCAGGCTAACAATCAACAGAAACCGACAAAGTGGGTAGTAGTCGAAGTTCCTCCGATCATCACCGGTAGCGAATTACGCAACGCCTCAGCGATTCCATCTCAAGGCGGCGGCAGCAACGACTATCAGATTCAATTCTTTCTGAAGAAGGTCGGTGCCGATAAGTTTGGCCAATGGACCGGCGCACACATCAATGAGTACATGGGCGTGTCGCTCAACGACGAGGTCAAATCTATCGCTTACATTAAGTCGCAGATTTTTGACCAGGGAGAGATTACCGGTCGGTTTACGAAGCAGTCTGCCGAGGATCTCGCGCTGACGCTTCGTTCAGGAGCATTGCCAGCGCCGATTGAGTATCTCGAGGAGCGTACTGTAGGTCCAAGTTTAGGTGCTGATTCGATCCGCGCTGGTGTTAGAGCTTCATTAGTTGGTTTAGCACTCGTAGTGTTCTTCATGCTCCTCTACTACCGCGGATCCGGTGTGAATGCAGTTGTAGCTCTGTTGCTCAACATGATCCTGATGATGGCCGGGTTGATCGTGTTCGGTGCAACGCTAACCCTGCCTGGCATTGCTGGCATCATTCTGACTATTGGCATGGCGGTCGACTCCAACGTACTTATCTTCGAGCGCATCAGAGAAGAGCTGCTTTCAGGTAAGACGGTTCCTTCAGCGATCGATCATGGGTTTGCGCGTGCCTTTGTCACAATTATCGATACTCACGTAACGACTATTATCTCGTCGCTTTTCCTCTTCGTTTTTGGTACGGGACCCATTCGCGGTTTCGCCGTGACGCTTGTGATTGGTCTGTTGGTAAATCTCTTCTCGGCAGTTTACGTGTCACGCACAATTTTCATGTGGCTTCTCAGCCGTCGCAAAGGACAGCGCGTCGAGTCATTAAGTATTTAGGTCAACAGTCAAACTATGTTTCAGATTCTAAAAGACATCCATTTCGATTGGCTTGCAAGTCGTAAGTGGTTCATCGGAATTTCTATTGCGTTAATGTTGGCCGGTCTTGGTTCCGCTGTGTTTCGACAGTGGAAACATCCGAATGGTACGCAAGCCTTCAATCTTGGAGTCGACTTCAAGGGCGGTACAGTAGTCACGGTGCGCTTCAAGCAGCGGCCAGCCGACGACGCGATTCGGGCTGCGCTCGTTTCGCAGGGAGTTGGAAACGCGATCGTTCAACCTGTGACAGATCGAAATGACACCGTGCTAATCAAGCTGCCGCTTGAGGGTGAAGGTGAAGGTGAATCGCAAGCCCAAGTCGACGCAGGCCGTTCAAAGGTACGGCAAGCTCTAAACACATTTGGGCCCGAAGCTGCGGCTGATGTCGATTTGAATGGTGATCCACAAGCTGCATACAAGATCATCGGAACAGACGCGGTAGGAGCAGTGGCGGGTGCACAACTGCGTAACAAGGCTATAGCTGTAACTTTATTAGCGCTCGTCGGCATACTCATTTACATCGCTTTCCGTTTTGAATGGACATATGGAGCTGCGGCGGTAATTGCCGTTTTCCATGACGTGCTTGTGACTCTCGGATTTTTTTCCATCTTTCAATGGGAAGTAAGCCTGACAGTAATTGCAGCATTGTTGACTCTCGTAGGGTTTTCGGTAAATGACACAATCGTGGTTTTCGATCGAATTAGAGAGAATCGGAAACTCAATCGTCGCGAGTCGCTCTATAACATTACTAACAATGCCATCAACCAAACGCTGTCACGAACCGTAATCACAAATGGTCTCGTCTTTCTCTCCGTTTTGGCGTTGGTTCTCTTTGGTGGCGAAGTATTACGAGGATTTTCTTTAGCGTTGTTTATTGGTGTGGTATTTGGAACCTATTCGTCTATAGCGATTGCCAGCCCGATCATGGTTTGGTGGGAGCAGCGGTTGGAACGAGCTAACAGGTTGGCCCTCACAGCGTCGACAAAGACGGCGCCAACGAGCCCACGTGGAGCTGCATCGCCCGCTCGTCGAGAACCTGTAGCCGCAGTGACCGGAAAACATTCCAGGCGCGCTGGACGTGCGTAGCGAAGCCGGTTCTGAACGATTCTATTCTGGTCTTAATCTGGTCTTAATTGTGAGTTAAACGGGGCACTGCGCTTGACTTTGCGGCGGAATGCGGCATAGACTGCGCTCGTTGCTGGCCAATTAAATACTCAAAAGGTCGACCCCGCGTTGCGAAGGTGAGTGGTTGCATGCGTGGCAGTCTGTTGAGCAGGCCGGCGAGTTTTTTCTCGCACAGTGGCTTTCCGTTTCCTGGAATGCTCAGAGAAGTGCTGTTCCCCTTCAATTCGTAAACAACTCGCGCGTCGGCATTTGAAACGCAATACTATTTCAGCTTTCGCACCCCTGATCCATTTGGCACCGGAATAGGGAGGACTAAAACATGTTCGAGAACCTTGTTGAGTCTGGTTCGCATAAGCAAGATCTTTCGCGTAAAGGCTCGTTTCTTCTGGGAACAATTCTCGTGTACGCCGTTCTCGGCATCACGTTCCTTGCTTTAAGCATCTGGTTCACAGTTGCTCAGTTGAATACTCAAGATTTGGAATTGACTACACTGGTAGCTCCTGTACCAATTCCTCAACAGCAAAAGGAACCGGAGAAGCAGGAAGCCGAAAAGCCCACGAAGGTGGAGCAGAACGTCGACGTTCGCAAAGAACTGATTGCTGACGTTACGCGCACCGAGTTGGTTCCGAAAGAGATTTCTGCTAAAGCCAGCGACATACCGCCTGTAAGACGCGGCGTGACAACTGTCATCGGAACTTCTGACTCAAACGCTACTGCACCTGTTGCACCTGGTTCTGGCACGGGCGTCGTCACCGCGCCGACTAAAGTTAATATCGCTGACGAACCACCACCACCACCGCCGGCGGCACCCAGAGCGCCAATCTCTGGTGGAGTTCTAAATGGAAAAGCGATTAGTTTGCCGAAGCCGACCTATCCGCCAATTGCCAGGTCGGCTCACGCGGCAGGAACAGTGGTGGTGCAAGTAACGATTGACGAAAACGGCAACGTCATCTCTGCACATGCTGTGTCGGGACATCCGTTGCTGCAGGCCGTTTCAGTGGCCGCCGCGCGAGGCGCCAGGTTTTCGCCGACCAAACTCTCGGGTCAACCCGTCAAGGTCACAGGCGTCATAACCTATAACTTCGTTGCTCAATAATGCCGAGGTCAGCACAGAAGGGGCCTCTGAGAGGCTCATTCTGTGCTGGTCCCGTAGCTCTAGCTATTAATGTAAGAAAACCTTTTTGGAGGGGTTTACCGTGACTATCTTAACCAGTCTTCTAGGAACGAAAGCTCTCGGCTTCTTCGTCTTCTTGTGGCAGGAAGCCGCCGCAAGCCCGGCCGCTGACACCATGCAGGACCACTTCTCGATCACTCAGATGATTAAAAGTATGGGTGCCGTCGCTATCGCAGTCGTGATCGTGCTTCTCATCATGTCTGTTTACTCGATCGCGATCATGGTCGAGCGTTACCTGACTTACTCTGCCGCGAAGAAGCAATCGCGCGAGTTTGCACCTCGGGTTGCACAGGCGCTTAAAAATGATCGTATCGAAGAGGCGATTAATATTAGCGACAAGCATCGCAAATCACACTTAGCAATGGTTGTAAGTAGCGGGTTGCAAGAGTTCCGCGCTCACGAACAATCATCGGAGATCTCGGGGGATGAGATCGAAGCATCGAAGCGAGCCTTGCAGCGCGCAATCGCCATCAAGACAGCTGAATTCAAGCGTGGTCTATCGGGCTTGGCGACGATTGGTTCTACCGCACCCTTCGTGGGTCTGTTCGGAACCGTGTTTGGAATCATCAACGCCTTCCGTGGCATGAAGAACGCTGAGTCCGCTGGCATTTCGGCCGTCGCCGGCGGTATCTCTGAAGCACTCTTCACGACCGCGCTCGGTTTGCTGGTAGCTGTTCCCGCCGTTTGGCTGTTCAACTACTTCACTGGGAAGGTTGATGGATTCGTGGTGGAGATGGACAACTCGGCTTCCGAGTTAGTCGACTACTTCATCAAGAACAGAACACGACAACTGAAGCCATAGCTTCAAGTGCCAAAATTAATTGTGTGAGGTCTGTGCGGCTGGGCCGCACAGACATGCATGTCAGGTAATTCGTAAAAGGAGTTTTGTTATGGGAATGTCAGGCGGCGGTAGCGGCGGTTTCGCCTCCGAGATAAATGTCACACCGATGGTGGACATCATGCTGGTGCTGCTGATCATCTTCATGGTCGTTACACCATTCCTGCAACAGGGAATTACAGTCAACATCCCGCGCGAGGCGCTGAATCCGGATGTTGACCAGAACATCATCAAAGAGAGTTCGATCGTTATCTCAATACCTAATGACGGCGAGTACTATCTCGGTAAGCAAAAGGTTCTTATTGAGTTCGCCGGTGATCCCAGCCAGGACGTCAACAAGGACTTTCGCGAGAAGGTGGAACGAATGCTTGAGCCACTTAAGAACGAGCCTGAACGCCAAATTGTTTATATCAAGAGCGGCACTGGGGTGAGTTATGGCACAGTCGTGAACGTCATTAATGAGGTCAGAAAACTGGGCGTCGACAAGATCGGCCTGGTAGCTGATAAGAAGAAGGGCAAGGCTGCTGCACCAGCGCCTGCTGCTTAGGGCTTATCCGCTTGCTAACGGGAAGAAATATAGGAGCAAAAAATTATGGCAATGGGCGGGAATAAGAGCGAATCGAAAGCCGAGCCATATATCAACGTAACGCCGTTGATTGACGTGCTACTGGTACTACTGATCATCTTCATGGTGGTCACGCCGCTGAAGCCCAGTCGCTTCAAGGCTGACATTCCGACACAGCGCGATCCCAATGAGGATCTGAGCCAGCTTAAGCCCAATCCCCTTACGCTCGTCGTTTCGATCGCCACGGACCTGAGCCTGAAACTGAATCAGGATTCAATGGGTTCGGTTAACGACACGGGTACACTCGGCCAGCGGTTGAGGCAGGTGTTTCAGCAACGCAAAGAGCAGCGAGCGTACAAACCGGGTATGGAAACACGCAGCGATCTTCCCGAAGAGGAGCGAATCGAGAAGACGGTATTTGTGAAAGCGCCGCGATCACTTCCGTATGGTGAAGTGGTGAAAGTGATTGACGCCATCAAAGGCGCAGGCGCGAACCCGGTAGGACTACAAGTTGATGATTTGCCTCAGTAAAGAGGAGCATTCAAAGCGGCGCTGATTGAACTTGCGCCGCTTTCTGCTCAACCAGGGAGCCACTCGTACATGAAACCTTCTCAAGCTAGAATCGCACTTACATTAGCGGTTCTTGTTGTTCTCAGTTCCGGCTGCAGCCTTGTCAATCGAATCCGCGCGAAGAACGAGCTAAACGAAGCTGCGCGTGCTTACCGTGAATCCAACTTCGAAGAAGCGGAACAGCGGTCTAGAAAGGCACTTGAACTCGATCCCTCTAACAAGACCGCTCCGTTATTCATCGCTCGCACTATTCACGCACAGTATCGACCAGGCGTTAACAATCCCCAAAATCTCGCCAAGGCTAACGAGGCTATTGAAGCCTACAAGAAGATCCTCCAGAACGATCCCCGCAACGAGGAAGCTTACAAAGCCATTGCTTTCCTCTACGAACGAATGAAGGCGGATGATCAGTTGCGTCAGTGGATTCTTGAGCGTGCCAACAATGATCAGATTGAGCCTGATAAACGCGCTGAAGCTTTCGTTGTTCTCGCCAGTAAAGATTGGAACTGCTCTTTCCAGATAACAGATTTGCCGACTAATAAAGTCACTACTGTGGAAAGCGCAAAGGCGACGGTGTCTTATCGGAAACCGAAGGAACAGAAAGATTTTGATAACGCGAAAATGTGTGTGAAGCGTGGCTTGGAAGAGGTCGAGAACGCTATTAAGTTCGATCCAAACAGTGAGTCAGCATGGTCATATAAGACGAACCTCCTACTCGAGGCGGCCAAACTCGCCGAGATGGACGGAAAGTCAGACCAGAAAGCTGAACTAGACAAGCAACGCGAAGCGGCGCAAAAACGTACTGAAGCTTTAAGTCAGGCTAACAAGAAGAAGAAAGAGGAAGAAGAAGCCAAGAAGCAGGCGTCTCCGCCCACCAGTTAAGACAATCAACACGTTTCTCTTCTAAGTAGGTGATGGTCGACCGAGAGTCAGCCATCACCTACTTTGTTATAATTAGTGTGCAGAGTTGAAGTTAATCGATGATTCGAATCGAAGAGATTGTCGAAAATGTAGCGCAAAATCACCCGCAAGCGGACCTTGATCTGCTGCGGCGCGCCTACCTCTTTTCGGCGCGCGAACATAAGGGCCAGAAACGCGCTTCCGGTGAGTCCTACCTTGTCCATCCGTTAGAAGTAGCAAATATTCTCGCCGGCATGAAACTCGATGAGGTGTCTGTCGCCACCGGACTACTGCATGATGTGGTGGAGGACACACTCGTTGATCTGGAGACGATTCGGAAGTACTTCGGTGAGGAGATAGCCCATCTCGTCGACGGTCTCACCAAGATTGCCCATATCAGCAACATCTCGCGAGAAGAGCAGCAAGCTGAGAACGTTCGCAAGATGCTGCTCGCCATGGTTGATGATGTTCGTGTCGTGCTAGTCAAACTTGCCGATCGATTGCACAACATGCGGACTCTTCAGTACCTGAGTGTCGAGAAACGCAGGCGGATCGCTGAAGAGACAATGGACATTTACGCACCCATCGCGCACCGATTGGGAATGGGTAAACTCCGTGGCGAACTCGAAGATCTCGCCTTCCGACACCTTCACCCCGACGATTATCGTGAACTTACGGAACAGCTCGAGAAAAGACGCAGCGAAAACGAAAGTTTTCTTAGTGGCGTGACAGAACGTATCGAGCGGAAGATGCGTGAAGCTGAAGTTCCCTTCGTGCGAGTCGAGGGTAGAGTGAAGCGTCTCTACTCAATTTGGAAGAAGCTCAAGCGGCAGAAGATCACACTCGATCAGGTCTATGATCTGGTTGCAGCCCGCATCATCACTCCCAACGAAATTCGACATTGTTACGCCGCACTGGGGGTCATTCACAATACTTGGAAACCCGTTCCCGGCAGAATAAAGGATTGGATCGCAACTCCGCGCGATAACCTTTATCAGTCCTTGCATACCTCTGTGATCGGCTCGAGTGGTCAATCATTCGAAGTGCAGATCCGGACGGAAGACATGCACCACATCGCTGAAGAAGGTGTGGCGGCGCACTGGAAATACAAGGAAGGGAAACGCGGCAGTCGGGATGACGATAGCGCGTTACAGGCGTTGCGATCGTTGGTCGAATGGACACAGGAGGTCAAAGATTCTCGCGACTTTCTGGATTCGCTTAAGCTCGATCTCTACCCGAAAGACGTTTACGCCTTCACTCCCATGGGAAAGGTCATCCAGTTACCGCGCGGCGCGAGCACAGTCGACTTTGCTTACATGATCCACTCTGAAGTGGGAAACACTTGCACCGGTGCGCGTATCAACAGCCGGATGGTTCCACTGCGAACCGAGATTCAGAATGGTGATGTTGTTGAGATCATCACATCACCCAATTCGCATCCTTCACGAGACTGGCTGAACTTTATTGTTACATCGCGAGCGCGGAACCGAGTCAGACACTGGGTTGCAGAGCAACAACGGGCAGAGTCAATTGAGATTGGTCGTAAGTTATTTGAAAAGGAGGCGGTGCGGTTTCAGCTGTCGGTGAAGAAGCTATTTTCCGACAGTGACGGCTCGATGAAACGGGTTGCGAGCGAATATGGCTATGGCCGCGTTGAAGATCTTCTTGCAGCAATCGGCTATGGAAAGCTAATTCCACGAAACATCATTGCCAAATACCTTGGCCCGGAACAGTTCGAGCAGCTGGATAAACAGAAAGACTCACGACTGCGAAGCGGTGTGCGAGCAGTCAAGCGTCTCATTCGGCTTGGCGACGACTCGATCGTTGTTCGTGGCGTAGACGACTTGATGGTAACCAGGGCCCGCTGCTGCAACCCTCTCCACGGAGAAGAAATCATCGGTTATGTTACGCGAGGTAAGGGCGTGGCTGTTCACACTCGCCGTTGCAAGAATGTGAGCCAATTAATGGTCAACCGCGAGCGGATTGTAGAGGTAGAGTGGGCCGGTCGTCCCGAAACAACTGCTTATGCGGTTAAGCTCCTCGCAATCACTGAAAATCGCACCGGTATGATCGCCGGAATAACAGGCGCTATTTCAGACATGAAAACTGGAATTCGTGACGCTCGAGCATCAGTTGCCTCGGATGAGAGGGGACACATTGAAGTTACAGTCGAAGTATTTGACGTGAAGCACCTCGACAAAGTCATCAACTCGATCAAAGGTGTGCCTGGTGTGCTCGATGTCGAGCGTATGCAAGGGGTCGCGTAACTCTAGAAGTGCGTATTTTGCTCTTGATTCGCCTTCCTGTTAGAATCTCGCCTTTGTTTCCCACAGCAAAAACGAGGAATTCGAAACCGTGAGAGAGAGGATTCAAACGGATGCGGCGCCGCAGGCTATCGGCCCGTACTCGCAAGCAATCAGGGCTGGTGACTTTGTTTTCGTGTCTGGACAAATACCAATTGATCCCAGAACGGGGGAGTTCGTTCATGGTGGAATCGAGGAGCAAACGGAGCAAGTGCTGGTGAATGTTTCCAGGGTCCTTGAGGCGGCTGGCAGTGGTCTGGAACAGGTTGTTAAGACCACAGTGTTTCTCGCCGACATAGGGGAATTTGCAGCGATGAACGAGGTGTACGCGCGGTTCTTCTTCAAGGAACCACCCGCTCGCGCCACAGTTGAAGCAGCGCGTCTACCAAGGGGTGCTCGAGTCGAGATCGAAGCAATAGCGCTCATAAAAAGCAATCCGGCGTGACCTTGCGGGTACGCCGGCATCGCAAAAGAAATTTTCTAGATGACTCAAGCGGCTTTGGCGACTTTGCCACCTTTAATGCAGCTCGTGCAGACCTTCATTCTTTTCGCGCCGCCCTGCGGCAGTTGTACTCGAATGGACTGCAGGTTAGGGTCAAATCTCCGCGGTGTGCGGTTATTTGCGTGGGATACGTTGTTGCCGAATTGTGGGCCTTTGCCACAAACCTCGCATCGCTTAGCCATTGATGAAACCTCCGAAACTTAGTGAATAATGAACCAAATTGGGTGCCGACGTTGTACGGTGCGGCAAAAGGGCCACTTGAGAAACGAAACTTTATAGCAAACGGGTTTTGCCATCGTCAAGCGGTCCAACAGAATGCAATTGAAGGCCTCTAAAGGAGTATGAATTAAAAGTGCGAATCGCAAAGTTAATGTATTCGATATTGTTCGTGGTGCTGCTAGCCTTTTTGGCGAGCGCTTGTAAGACCGGTGGAATTGCTGATGCGAAAGACAGCATGGTTGCTGCCACGGTGAACGGCAAGAACATTATGTTAGCTCAGGTTGAAAGAACCATTAGCCAACAATCCGGCGGCAAACAATCGCAGCTATCTCAACTTGAATTGGCACAGGCGCGATTACAGGTTTTGGGTTCCTTGATCCAAAGAGAAGTGCTTTTTCAGCGCGCTGAACGAGAGAAACTTCTGCCAACCGACGATCAAGTCAACAGCATGATTCAGCAGCAGAAGCAACAAAGCGGCATGACGGATGATGATTTCCAACGCAACCTTCGAGAGCAGAACCTGAGCATGGAAGCTGTTCGAGAGGAAGCGCGGAAAGACGTTGCCATTAGGAATCTGCAGGACAAGTACAGCGGAAAAATCGCTATCAGCGATCGTGAGGTGGAGGAGTTTTACAACAGCAATAAAGATCGTTTTGTGAACGCGCGTGGCGTTCTGTTAGCCATGATCATGGTGGACCCGGCTGACAACTCACCACAAGGAATTCTTCAAGACAACGATGCGAAAGATGAAGCGCGCGCGAAGTTGAAGATTGATGACATCAATCAGCAACTGAAGGCGGGAGCGGACTTTGCAACAGTCGCGCGCGCGAAGAGTGAAGACGCTAACTCGCTTGTGCGCGGCGGCGATCTCGGTGCCTACGCCACCGAAGACGATCTGAAGCAGAACGGTTTTCCACCCGAACTCGTTACAAAATTATTTGCGATGCAGGTGGGAGATCGAACTGAACCAGTGAGGTTCAACAGCGGTAAGTGGTACATCTTCAAACTCGCCGACAAACGTTCACAGACGGAGAATCTAACGCTTGAGAGTCCCGGAGTAAGACAGCAAATAACTCAGGCGCTGACGAATCAACGTAAGGAGATCTTGAATGCCGCGTTGCTCGAGACGGCGATGAATGAAGCGAAGGTCGTGAACATTCTGGCGACCAACATGCTGACTAACCCTAGCAATCTGGGACTGCGTCCGGCTTCACCGGCAGCGGCTACGTCTCCGGCTGCAACGCAAGCACCTGCCTCAGCTGCATCGCCGGCAGCCAATGCTAATAACTCCACATCGAAGTAGCGACGCGTTTTCGAAAATCCGAGTGGAGTTTCTAGAGCCCGATTCGCGGGCGCGGGAGTTTCCAGACCGCGCCCGCGTTGTTATTGGCGATTGTCGATTGCCAATTGCCAATTCGCCTGATCGCATTCGTTGGTTGGAGTAGTTTTTGAAAATATCGGCACTGCGCCAATAGTCAATAGTCAATGTTGTTTCGCCTTTCCGACGTACACAAGTCTTATGGCACTCAGGATGTCCTCCGCGGTGCATCGCTCCAGATCAATCCTGGTGAGCACATTGGCTTAGTCGGTCGCAATGGTGCGGGCAAGACCACCGTCTTCCGATTGGTTAGTGGAGAGGAGAACCCCGAGCGGGGCGATGTTGTTCGTGCGCGCGGAGTACGACTCGGAATGCTAGCGCAACACGTCCATTTCGAACCTGGGTCTACGGTCCACGAATCGGCACTGGCGGCTTTCGGGCATTTACAGCAGATCGAACACGAAATGCATGAGCTGGAACACCGCATGGCTGAGCCTGACGCCAATTTAGAAAAGGTGTTGGAGCGGTACAGCGATCTACAGCATCAGTTCGAGCGGGAAGGTGGTTTTGAATACGCGGCAAAAGCTGAAAGCATTCTGCAAGGCCTCGGCTTTGATCGTGCTACTTGGACCATGGAAACCGAAAAACTCTCCGGTGGTCAACAGAATCGTTTAGGCCTGGCTCGATTGCTACTCGCTGAACCCGATGTCCTATTGCTTGATGAACCAACCAATCACCTGGACGTCACTGCGGTCGAATGGCTTGAGGAGTTCCTGCAAGATTACCCGCCGGCCTGCGTCGTTATCAGCCACGACCGGTATTTTTTGGATCGCACAACGAACCGAATCATCGCGTTAGAGAACGGGAAGGCGGCAAGCTATACCGGAAACTATTCTGCTTATCTCGTCGAGCGAGAAGTGCGACGCGAGTCGCAGCAGCGTGCCTATGACAACCAGCAACAGTTGATCGCCAAAACTGAGGAGTTCATTCGGAGGAACATCGCTGGACAGAAAACGAAGCAGGCAAAATCGCGTCGAAAGATGCTGGAGAAGCTCGACCGCGTTGAAGCTGTGCGGGGCGAGCAGGCATCAGGCGATTTCCGCCTTCAATCAATCGAGCGAACTGGTAACCACGTCCTGATGGTTGAGCAGGCTTCGATAGGCTATCCAGACAAAACATTGGCAACTGATATCTCATTCATCCTGCGGCGAGGTGAGTGCCTGGGGATTATTGGTCCAAACGGCTCAGGTAAGACTACTTTTCTTAAAACGATCCTGAAACAGATCTCGCCCCTCGGAGGAGAGGTTCGGTGGGGCAGCAAGGTGCAGATTGGTTATTACGCACAACAGCTGGATGACCTTGATGATCGAAACGAGATCATCATGGAGCTACGTCGTGTTGCACCCTCGAGTGCCACTGCTGGGGAACTACGATCTTTTCTCGCGAAGTTCTTGTTCACTGGCGATGATGTTTACAAGCATGTTGCCGATCTGTCTGGCGGTGAAAAGGGAAGACTTGCGCTGGCGAAACTAATCTATTCGCGCGTGAATGTTCTGGTCCTTGATGAGCCAACCAATCATCTCGACATCCCTTCTCGAGAAGCACTCGAGGAAGCGCTCGATGCCTACGAAGGAACGATCGTAACGATTAGTCACGATCGTTATTTTCTCGATCGAGTTGCCACGCAGATATTAGCGCTCGACGGGAAGGGAGAAGCTGAACATTACGATGGCGACTACACTGAGTATCACGACTGGAAAGCAGGTCGGATAGCTTCGGGGCAATCATATTCGACTATTACCACAAAGGTTGGCGTAGAGCACTTAGTCGACTTAACTGATATTAAAGCCCCAACAGAGCCGCAGCCTAAGCTCAATGAGAAATCACGCAAGCCGAAAAGGGATGATGCGCAGTCGCAGCCTCGAAAGGTGAAGATCGTAAAGAAGGGGCGAGCGGAAGTGCGTTCGGCTGACACAGTTGAAGCCGAGGTGGCCTTGGCGGAAAAGAGACTGAGCGAATTATCTGAACAGATGGCGTTACCAGAAGTTGCTCGCGATGTGACACGACTGGTTGCGCTTAGTGATGAGTATCAGCGCACCGAAGCGAAACTGAGTGAGCTTTACGATGAGTGGGAACGTCTCGGAGTGGAGACCGCCAACAACTAGATCTCATGCCGCTTGTTTTGTAATGAGGCAGAGAAACGGTTAGGAGGAACCGGGAGTCTACGACCAGATGATCCACGAAGTCACACGAACGAACACGAACGACGGATCATTTCGTCGAAGTTGGTGTGATTTTTGTGGAACGGTTCGTTTGCCTGCGTTGCACTCGACGTCAAAGTGTTAAGAGAGTTCGCTTCAAAGCCTCCTTGTCATTGGAGAAATTGTTCGGCTTGACACTGACTTTCGGGCTTTGTTACTTTCAGGCCTCGTTTCGATCCTTCACAAATAGAATCCTTTTAGGCGCGTAGCTCAGGGGTAGAGCACTACCTTGACACGGTAGGGGTCTGGGGTTCAAATCCCCACGCGCCTACCAAATAGAATCAGCAACTTGCGAGGAAAGCGGCTGCTCTTGGGCCGCTTTTGTGACATGGTTTGTGACATTACTAATTTAAGACATGGCTGACATAAGCACTGTAACTGCCTTTCTGGGGAGCATTAAGAACGCCGTCGAGATAGCCAAAGCTATTAAGTCCGCTAACGCTTCTCTGGACCGTGCTGAAATTAACCTCAAGCTGGCGGAGTTAATGGACTTGTTGGCGACTGCGAAGACACGAGCGGCTGAACTTGAAGGCATTGAAAGAAGATCTGGGGAGTTAGAGACCGACGTAGCCGCATTGACCGAAACTAACGCGCAGCTCGCAACTGAAAATCAAACGCTTCTGCGTCGAATTGACGAACTCGCTCCGAAGAACGACCCCGACCCGGAAGAAGCTTTTTTACTCGCGTTAATTGCCAAATACAGGCAAGCTTCAGTTCAACAACTGGCAACGGTACTTCAGGAAGTTTATCCGATGCATCCGGAAGTAGTGCAACTCAAACTTACCGAGCTGTCAAAGCGTGGTTACGTCAGAGGCGATCAGTTCAATGATGATGGCGAACAGCTCTATCG
>JBKPAL010000352.1:0-10279 GCA_046726395.1 Acidobacteriota bacterium | reverse complement strand
CGCAGTGCTCTCCAACTCTTTTGGTGAGAACACCAGTTTCAGCGTGAGTTCTGACGCGGCGGAAATGGCTGGAGTGGTTCGATCCTTTGGAAGCTTCTCGGAGGCCCTCGAGGAGATTAAGAATGCACGTGTTTTTGCGGGAATCCACTTCCGTTCTGCGTGCGACGACGGAACACAATTAGGCGCTCGAGTTGCAGACTACGTGCAGTCCAACGCACTGCAACGGGTTAATGGCAACGGCAACGATGAGTAACGACAGTGCTGCAGAAACCGGATCAAACGCACAGTAATGCAAAAGCCCTGGCCCAAGCCGGGGCTTTTTTCTTCGAGCGCAAATCCACAACGTCCCAAAAGTCCAAAGCACAGTAGCAGTGAAAGGTGTCACAGAAACTCGACTGTGGCCATTTTTGTGGCCACTACACCCGTCTACAGCAGCCTATAGGTGAACTGTGGATGTGGTAGTTTGCTACGTATATCCGCGTGTAACCGCGTGTACCTAGCCTGAATGGTCTGCAAAACCTTTATTCATCGGTTCGATTCCGATCGCCGCCTCCAAATACAAGCCTGCACAGCACAGCGACTTAGCGTGATGGTCCACTGGAGGAGATCGAGGTGAAGGTGCGGGGAAAAGGGTTAAAGGTGTGCAAAACCCATATCGGGCGTGGAGTTGTTGAATTAAGTATTACAAATCGTTAGACCAGCTTCAGTTGATCTCGACGCTCACTCCGTGCACATTCCAAATTCTGTCGCAGTACTCCTGGATCGAACGGTCTGAAGAAAAATAACCAGTTCGAGCGACGTTCAATATTGACATTCTCGTCCACCGCTCAACATCAGCAAACGCATTGGTGACTCGAACCTGTTGGTCCACATACGATTGGTAATCGGCAAATAACAGATAATCATCGCGTTCGAGCAAGGACTGGAGCAGTGGACGAAACAGTTCTCGATCCCCTTTCGAGAAGGCTCCACTGGCGAGTAGGTCTATCACCTCCCGCAGTTCTTGGTTGGAATGGTAGTAATCGCCTGGTCGATATCCGCGAGTTTTTAGATCCGCTACTTCGCTGGCCGTAAGTCCAAAAAGGAAAAAGTTCTCCGCTCCGACTTTCGCGCGGATCTCAATGTTCGCACCATCGAGTGTGCCAATAGTCAGCGCCCCGTTGAGCGCGAACTTCATATTGCCAGTGCCTGATGCCTCTTTTCCGGCAGTCGAAATTTGTTCAGAGAGATCAGCAGCCGGATAAACAAGCTGTGCGTTCTTCACGTTGAAGTCCGGAAGAAAGACAACTTTCAAACGATCCTGAATGCTTCGGTCGTTATTAACAATATCGGCGACTGAATTGATCAACTTGATGATCAACTTCGCCATCGCATAACCGGGCGCAGCTTTGCCGCCAAATATGACCGTTCGTGGGGCCATCTGAAGTGAGGGATCGGCCTTTAATCTTAGGTATAGCGTTATAACGTGAAGCGCGTTTAAGTGTTGGCGTTTGTATTCGTGCAGCCGCTTCACGTGAATATCGAATAGTGAGTGTGGATCAATGACAACGCCAGTTCGTTCTCTTATTAACTTCGCGAGCGTTTGCTTGTTCTGTTGCTTCACGTCACGCCATTCTTTAGTAAACTCCACATCATAGACGTACTCCTCCAACTGCTTGAGCTTTTCTTCTGTATTGCGAACCCAACTCTCGCCCAAACGACTCGAGATCAGCTCGGCCAATCTTGGGTTACTGAGAACAACCCATCGTCGTGGCGTTACTCCATTAGTGACGTTGTGAAATTTCTGAGGGAAGAGTTGATGGAAATCACGCAAGACGCTGTTCTGCAATAGCTCAGTATGCAGGGCCGCGACACCATTGATAGCATGACTACCAACGCTCGCCAGGTGTGCCATCCGCACATACTTCTGATCGTTTTCGGCGATTAGAGATACGCGTTGCAGTAGCTGACTATCGCCAGGAAAATTCGCGCGCACATCATCGAGAAAACGTCTGTTGATCTCGTAGATAATTTCAAGGTGCCGAGGCAATAGATCCTGAAACAATGGTAAGGGCCAAGTTTCAAGGGCTTCGGGTAATAACGTGTGGTTTGTATAGCCGAACGTCTGTTGCGTTATGAACCAAGCCTTATCCCAATCCAGACCTCGCACATCAACCAGAAGACGCATCAGTTCTGCAACTGCAATCGAGGGATGCGTGTCGTTCAGTTGGACTGCAAAGAACTTGTGGAACTCGGCAGGACCGTTACCAGAGAGATCGTTGATTCGCAACATGTCCTGGAGTGAACAGGAAACAAAAAAGTATTGTTGCTCAAGGCGTAACTGCTTACCTTTGTTGATGGTGTCATTCGGGTACAGAACCTTCGTAATCGTCTCCGAAGCTACTTTCTCCTCGACTGCACGATAGTAGTCACCAACGTTGAACGCGTCGAAATCAAACGATTCGGTCGCTTCCGCTTTCCAAAGACGCAACAAATTGGCAGTGCCTACTTTGTAGCCTACAACCGGAGTATCACAGGCCACTCCTTTTACCACGCGATGCGGAATCCAACGTACGCGATATTGGCCTTCTTGGTCGTAATAGCTTTCGGTAGAGCCCCCGAGATTTACGTCGAAACTGATCTCTGGTCGCCGAATTTCCCACGGATACCCTGGCAACAACCATTTGTCCGTTACTTCAACCTGCCATCCATCGCGAATTTCCTGATCGAAGATTCCGAATTCGTAACGAATACCGTAACCAATCGCTGGAACCTCCAGAGTCGCAAGCGATTCCAGATAACACGCTGCGAGCCTGCCGAGCCCACCATTGCCAAGTCCTGGTTCCTCCTCCTGAGCCAAAAGCGCATCGAGATCGACTCCAAGATCTTCAGTAGCCTGTCTGACTTGATCATAGATACCAAGATTTATCAGGTTGTTGCCGAGTTGTGGGCCTATAAGAAATTCAGCTGATAAATACGAGACAATGCGAACATCGCTTCTCATCAGAGTGCGAGATGTTTTAATCCAATGGTCCAGAAGGCGGTCACGCACTGTATGAGCGAGCGCCATGTACCAATCATTGGCTGTGGCAATTTCCGGTAGCTTCGCCTGACTATAGTAGAGGTGGTCGAGTACGCTTTCTTTAATAGCTTCGCTAGTGAGTTGTGATCGTGAATCTACTCTTGTTGTAACGGAATCTTGGTTGTTCATGGTCAAGTCTCGAATGTGAAGCTTTGCATGATCGTTGCTTGAAACGTATGCCTTCCCGTTTTGTCTCTCGCCATCAAGTGAGACCGCGCAGGCAAGACCGAGATGATACTCTGCTGCTTCTCGAAGTTCCGGCGCGCGGTCGGGCTGGAACCAGCAGGAGACCGCCACACAGAAACTCTTACAAATACGCAAAATTTCTAGAAGCTATTTGTTGAGTTCTCAGAATCAATAAGCGACACTCCGGGGAAATTCCTTAAAGATATTATGTCATCCGATGATTGGACGCTGTTCCTTTTGACGCGTAGAATTAGCACGTCCGCGCATTTATTCCCTCGATAGTAATCCCCTCGATAACCCTCACAAAGAGTCTTATTTCAGCACGTTGACCGCTGTAGAAGGAGGGCAAGAACATGCAAGTGAAAGACATCATGACTTCAGATCCTGCTTGTTGTACTGCGGACAGTTTATTGCAACGAGTAGCCGAGATGATGGTGGAGAACGATTGCGGTGAAATTCCCGTGGTCGACAACATGGCGAGTATGAGGCCAATCGGCGTCATCACGGACCGTGACATCACCTGCCGAACGGTTGCTAAGGGACTTAACCCGCTGGCGATGACCGTTGGCGATTGCATGACCACGCCGTGCGTCTGTGTAACACCCGATGCATCACTAGATGAATGCTGCGAACTCATGGAAAAGGATCAGATCAGGCGCATTCCTGTCGTTGATGCGAGGGGTGCCTGCTGCGGCATTGTCGCCCTGGCAGACATCGCGAAGAATGCTTCAAGGGATGAGACCGCAGAAGTCGTTAAAGAGGTATCGGAACCTAGCGCATCCGCCTCAGCCGCAGGCTAAAACTCTGACTCGAAGTATGATTCGCTGGTTAATCACGCGGAGGCGGATGATGTGAAAACGACTCATCCGGGAACTCCGGTGATCGCATAGCGTATGACGTGATTACTAAATAAGAACGCTTCGGCCAGACGCCGACCGCATCGACGTGTCCGAATGTAATAGGCCAACTCGCTAACTCGTCTGGGCCGTTTGAGCGTGCGCAGTGAATGCCGCAACTACCGCAGCGCTGTCTTCGTAACCGCGAAACTTTGCGATTTTGCCGTCGCGCAATGTGAACGCGTGTACCCACTCGCTCTCGATCACGTTCCCTGTCGCCTTCACCCGAGCGCTGTAATGTCCGAGCACTACCACTTGATCATCTCCAGCGAAAAACTGCCGAGGCTCGAACGCAGTCATCTCTATCGCGCTCCCAAATTCCGCAAAGTATTGTGCTACCTGCTCGGGACCAGTGCGCTCACCTGCGTAGGGGATGATGGCAGGTGGGCCAGGTGTAAACCACTCGATATCTTGCGTTAGTGTTTTCAGCACAGCAGGAATATCACCCCGGCCAAAGTCTCCGTACACTTCATGAATGGTTTGCAGGTTCTCTTGATCAGTCATCTTTCACCTCCCGTCCAAAAACAATGATTTGCAAATTCGAATTTGCAAATTCCAATTGCCGTCACTGACGCAGACTCAAGTACACCCAGGCATCGACGCCCGACTTTAACCTGACACCCACACGTTCATAGTCCGCAGGCTCATATTCATCCGCTTGTAGCAGCTCTTCCCTACTCAACTTGAACACTGTTCCTTCAACGACATCCGAATCTATGCCGGTAAATTGGAGGTTGCGATGATGGGTACTGCCACCGATCGTTGAGTCCTGATCCCTAATGGGAATCGTAGTCAGACGATATCCGACGAGAACATCAGGCTCGCCCTGCAAACTTCGACCAAACGTCGAGAGTTGCACGGCTTCGAGCTGCAACGTTCCATATGAAAACAGATTCTCTGTCTGGTCCCCTTCGCTCATGTTGTCAACTTCACTCTCAATCGTGTCTTCGTTCTAACTTGTTGCTGAGTGATGAGGACCCTGAGATAAAGATTGTTGACTTTGCTCATGGACAGGAATATCGTCCGCGCGTTTTGTAACAAGCTGAATTCTCACGAGCTCATACGAAATCTATTGTCAGCCGCATATTGTCCTCCCGCCCACTTAGCACGAGCGAGGTTGACTCCAAAACGCTGCGATGAATCAGTCACCACTTATGAGAAGCGCCGTGATTGCCGCCGCGTGCTTACTTCTATTCGCCTGGCGAACAGGAGCGCAACGTGTCCGTGATCAGGAAGGCGTGCGTCCCGACGAAATGGCAGATCTTGTCGCTGTTGCAATCATACCCTCCATTCCTTTTCCTGTACCTGGAGAGACGCTGGATGTCGCCGTCGATGTACGGAACCAGGCAACTCATGCACAGCGCGGTGTCACCGTCTCCCTATTTGCTGGACGCGTCCGTGTCGCAGAAAAGGCGATCAACCTCAAGTCTGGAGAAACGGCCCCCGTTCACTTCTCCTGGAAGGCTTCAGGAGAAGGAAACGTTCCGATAACTGCGCAGATTGATCCTGCTCTCAAGTTTATCGAGCGTGACCGCAGTGACAATGTGGTATCCACGGATCTTGTCGTCGCGCGAAGATCACCCGATGAAGTTGATCTGGCCCTATTGGCAATCGAATCCGTTCAGACGTCCGATGAATCGACGCTTGTTCGCGTGCAGGTGCGCAATAACGGAAAGGTTACGGCTCAAGTCCCATTAGTTATCAGAGCCGACAAGCAGATCATCGACGTGCGCCTGGTTGAGGTAGCTGCCGGCACGACTACCACCGTAGAAGTTCCCTTGCCGGCCTCTCAGTTTCCAACGCACCTGTCAGCTGAGATCAACCCGCGTTATCGATCACGCGAGAAACTTTCCTCAGATAACGTTCTTGTCAAAGACTTACGCCCGCCCGTCGACCTGCGCATTGAAGGTCTTTCGGTGTCGGCCACGCAATTTGAGCGGTCCCGCCCGCGTCAAGTGACCATCAGCTTCCGAGTGGTCAACGCCGGAGCATCCGCGATCAATAAAGCATTTCGTACCAGTGTGTTTCCGGGAAGCGTGTCAGACAATACGCGAGAATTGGTTCCCTACGTTGTAACAACGGAAAGTCTTCCAATCGGCGGATCGGTTTATGTTTCCCGCACAATTGTCTCCCCTGTCAGCGAATTTGATGTACGTGTCGAAGCGGATGCCGGTAATGCCATTGCGGAAGTTGATGAAGAAAACAACATCGCCACATCGCATTTCAAGAATCCCTCTCCTGATGTAGGTCGTTGGGTTTCTATTGGCCCACGCCGAATCATCAACGGCGGGCTCGGCGCAGTAGGACGACTCTCCGCAATTGCAATTCATCCTACTTTGTCGGGAACAATTTATGTCGGCGGACTGAATTGCGGCGTTTGGAAAACCACGGATAACGGTTCAAATTGGCAGGCCATTGCTGACTCGCTGCCTTCGCTATCAATTGCTGCGCTTGCCATCGATACGACTAATCCCTCGCGTGTGTATGTGGCAACGGCTGACAAAGGCGTCTTTCGATCCGAAGACAATGGAACCAGCTGGATTCAGTTACCGGGCAGTCCCAACGGCGAAGTGCGATGGGGTGTCCTGTTAGTTCACCCTGCGGATAGGAACGTGCTCTACATGACATCCGCTCAGGGTGTTCTTCGATCACGTGATTTTGGTGCAACGTGGCAACTCGTGCTTCCGGGTGCGCGTGCGACAGACCTTGTGATGGATGTGAAGAACCCGAGCAAGCTTTACGCCGCAAAGGAAGCAATCGGCGTTTTTAAGACCATCAATGGTGGAGACCAATGGACTCAATTATCAAACGGTTTGCCGCCATCAACTCCGGGTACGATTTTTCAAGTTACGCTGGCTCTTTGCGTCAACTCGCCCAGTAATTTGTATGCCGGGTACAGCACCACATCCGGCTTCAAGCTTTTTCGGACGACAGATGAGGGCGCGACGTGGTCCGCGCAGGCAACGCCTGCAGATCCAACACTCTTTAACGACGTCATAGGTGTAGATCCTTCCGATCCTCAATTCGCTTTCATCACCGGAGTCATAATCTATCGTCGTCCACCCGGCTCGCTGGATTTCGTTCCGTCAAATGGACCACATGTCGATCATCACGCATTCGCGAGTGACTTGAATACTGGGGCAATCTATTCACTGAATGATGGAGGGATATATCGTTCGCCAAATCGAGGTGAAACGTGGGAATTCATCGGAGAAGGCATCTTAAACGTCGAGATCTATGATCATGCTATTGCTGTCACAGATCCGAGCCTGACCATCGGTGGAACTCAGGACAATGGGACGATCCGATTCAATGCACCGTCGACTGTGTGGACTGAGTTTAGTGGCGGTGATGGAGGTACTGTTGATATTGACCCGACAAATTCGCAAATTCTGTACACGATGAATCAGGGTCAAGAAAGCATCGCGCGTTTCGTGAATGGCACTGCAAGTTGTATAGCGTGTAGTCTTCCTCTAACGCCGGTCTGCTTCAACTTACATTTTCAAGTTCACCCGGCTACGCCAGCAACCCTACTGGCCTCATGCATTTCGTTATGGCGTTCCGATAATCCACAGTGTCCGCAGTGTCCAAATCCCGGGGCAGGATCCTCAGGCACACCGGGCATCTGGTCTGTTATCCTCCCTGGGTCAGTTACAGCTCCGGGCAATGTCATGCGGTCGGCAATAGACCGGACCGTCAACCTTTTTTATGCCGGGACGAGCGTCGGAGAATTGTGGGCTGGACCATCCGGCGCGAACTGGCAAAAAGTTTTTGTCTCGCCTTCAGTGCGACAAGTGACAGACATCGAAATTGATAATGACAACGCTTCAGTCGTCTACGTATCTCTGGATGGCGATACAGGAGATCGGGTCTTCAGGTTGAGACGTTTGTCATCAAGTCCCACAACCGCGACGATGGTCTCGCAACCAATCACGTCTAATTTACCCAGCGGGCTCGTCGTCAAGACCTTAGCCGTTGATCGCATGACGCCCTTAGTCATCTATGCGGGAACAAATCGTGGAGTTTTCCGCGGGCGTTCAATAAACAATGGCGTAGCGTGGTTCTGGACATCCTATAACAATGGAATGCCGGCGGCAGATATACGCGACGTGGAAGTCCATCCAGTGACCGGTGTGATGAGTGCTGCAAGTTTGGGAAGAGGGGCGTTCGACGTGAACACCGATTTTCCCGTCGGTAGCCTGCTGGCAGCTGAAGGTAACGTTACTCTCCTACGCGTGCATGATGTGGGAACAGGCTTCGGACCGCCGACTGATTTCATCGACGTCGAAGTTGTGATTGCGCTTGATAGCCAACCAGGCAAGTTTTTTGGCTTTCAATTGCGTGCCGACGAGAATCGCAATGCTCATCGCCACATGTTGAATCTTCTGCGTGATGCGTTTAAGCGCGAGCGGCGAGTGCGGATCGACTATTTTCGAACTGGAGTGCGAAACGGACGCGTTATCCGAGTAGTTCAGATTCCTTAAACCTGACAAGGAGCACACAGATGAAACGCTCAACTATGGTGATGATGACTTTGTTCATTATTGCCGTCTTCACAATTCCGGCATCAGCTCAGGTGAACGCAAGAGGAAGGCTCACGTTGTTGCGCGTGCACGATGTGGGGACAGGCTTCGGACCACCGACAGACTTCATTGACGTTGAAGTTGTGATTGCGCTTGATAGCCAACCGGGTAAGTTCTTTGGATTTCAGCTTCGTAATGACGCCAAGCTTCCGGCTCGACAGGGCATGCTCGATCTCTTGCGCGACGCCTTCGAGCGAAACCTCATCGTCAACATTGACTTCTTTCAGCAGCCTGGCAAGAACAATAACATTCTCTTCCGTACGTGGCTTAGCAAGTAACATATGTGACCTTTTCGTCTGATGTTGTGTTAGTTTCTCTGAGCTCTATTGACTCTGTGCACTCGGATTCACGCTTGAGATCACACATCAAATTCTTTCTTCATCTCTTCTTTAAAAACCGCCCAGAGAAAACTAATGCCACCTTATAGAATCATGACCTTCGACGGCGGCGGCGTCAGAGGTTCGTTAATGGCGACGCTCGTAAAGAGACTCGTAAGCCAATTTCCTAATCTACTAAACCAAGTGGATTTTTTTGCTGGTACTTCTACCGGTTCGGTAGTCGCTCTTACGTTGGCCTCCGGTAATAGCGCAGACACATTGGTTGATTTTTACTCAATTGAGAATCTCAGGTCTGCTTTTTCGCCGTCACATTTCAACTTGTTTCGGCCGAAGTACAACAACACGCATTTCAAGAGACTTCTGGAGACTCATTTTCCCGGTAATCCTCGTTTGGGAGATCTGAAATACAAACTGCTGGCTCCGTCTTTTAAAATTGACGACAAGAAACGTGGGAATTGGCGACCAGTCTTCTTTCACAATTTCCCTGACTCGACCCATCTCTCAGATCTTGTTGTTGATGTGGCGCTCCGTAGCGCTGCTGCACCGACAATATTTCCGTCACATCAAGAATATATCGACGGCGGTATGATGGCGAACAATCCAAGCACCGCCGCAATCGCATACGCGCTGGGCCATGGTCAGCCGCCGCCTGCGATTGGAGATGTTCGTGTTCTATCGATCGGAACAGGGTTGAGTCCATCCATAATCCAGCGCGATACAAAACATTGGGGAGTGGTCCAATGGATGTTGAATCCATTCCATTCACCATCGGAACCACTATTGAATGTTCTCTTCGATGGTGTGGTGGAGGCCGATGCGATGATGAGCCGCCACTTGATCAGACCTCGCTACTTCCGACTGAACCCACCTCTTGTGCGACAGACAGCGCTCGACGATTGGAAAGCGATTCCGCAATTGATTAAGACCGCGGAAGACTTTGATTTGAATCCGGCGTTCGAATGGATTCAAAACCAATGGAATGTCTAAATAACAACTGTTGACTTTCGCAGTCGACAGGAATATTGTCCGCGCGTTTTTTGTAAATGGCTGAACTCTCACGGGCCTCCTAGTCCTTGCACAGTCGCACAATCGGCCTACATCGCTAACTTCTCATGTCCCGTCAAAACAAAGGATGGGTCGGCCGTTAATCAGCCCCTTTCTCAGTCCACCACTCCATCCAGAATAGATAGCTAGCTGTAGAGCCCGGAGTCGGTC
>JBKPAL010000351.1:0-5341 GCA_046726395.1 Acidobacteriota bacterium | reverse complement strand
CTGTGGCGCTTCAACTTCTGTTTGGACTGCCAGGAAGTGATTGGTCACCTCACGTGCCTTTAAGCAGAAAGATGTGCAGTCCTATATATATAGCGCCGAAATTGAAACTCCACAGGCTAAAGCCCTGTGGTGTCTGTCAAGGTTGAGACGCGCTTAAGGTCAAAGTTGAGATACCACAGGCTAAAGCCTGTAGTATCTCAGTTTTCACACGTTGAGCGATCGGGCCCAATCCCCAGCTACCTTGGAGCGAAATAACCAATGCGTGCGGAGACCTGCTGAGTAGAATCCGATGTTTGAACTCGAACCCGCCGAAATTGTCCGTCACGTCCTTTATTAATAGGAGCATAGTAAAGCGCATATTGATGCCGCAGTTCCTCAGCCACCTCGGCATATGTCCTTTCAAGATCAGCGAACGAGTTCGGCTTGTAGATTCTTCCTCCAGTTGCCTTTGCTAGCTGCTCCAGGTTCTGCTCACTCGCGTCCAGTGCTTTCAGACCCAATCGGCGATCCTCAATCTGTATTTCATTGAAACGCACGCTTCCACTCGATCCCGACAGCAGGGCATTCAACTCAGCTTCCTTTTTTGCTCGTTCAATCGCCGTGTTCGCGACTATGTAAATCGTAGTCTGCGCTGCCAGCGCTGCTTTAAATGCTGCTTCGAAGGTGTTGCCCCGACCACTGTCAATACCATCAGTCAGGACGATAATCGCGTGTCGAGCATTCGAGCGAGGTCGCTGTTCCCGAGTGGCAAGCAACACTGCGTCATGGAATCGCGTAAACATTCCTGGCGCCACTCTTCGAAGCGCCCGCCGAAGTTGCAGCTGACTCTTGGTCCAATCCTGCAGCAGAGTTATACGGTCATCAAATTGGATCAGACTGATGCGATCATCGGTCCCCAGATGGGCTGCGAAGCCTTCGGCCGCATGACGAAAGTCATCCAGGTTCTCACTAACGGACGAGGAAGCGTCAACCATTAGCACAACGTCCACCGGTACTTGTCTCAAGCTGAGATCACTCAACGGCTGCTCCACGCTGTCTTCGAAAACGTGGAACTCTTTCCTCGTTAAGTTTTTGACTATCGCACCTTGAGCGTCTCGAACTGTTACCGGCAGCAGCACCTCGGTTGTATTCACCGAAATCACGTCATCTGGATCGATCTCTTCATCTTGCGAAGGAGTAGGACTTGGCGAGGGTCTTTGTGCGAACACATCTACGTGAGCTGTAAATACAAAAATCGCTAACGCTATTTGAAACAGCGTTAGCGATCGATGGATCCGTGCCGGTGACACGCCCTACTTCTCCGCGCCGGGATGGCTTGGTTTGGAACTCGAGTCGTCCATTGCAGCCATCATGGCGAGAATGATTGGTTCACTCACGCGACGCTTTCGAAGTTCATCGAGCTTTGCAGGTGACATGTCAAAATCAGCAGGCGAGTTTTCGATTCGTTGGATTATGGTTCCTTCAGAGAATCCAGCTTCCACTAACTGAACAATCGACTCGTTATTCAAGGTCGGCGTCTTTTCAAGTTTCAATGGCTGATTCCCTGCCTCAACCGCGGGACGCAAAATGCGAACGGTTGCGCTTCCGGTTGTTCGCATATCGTTTTGATTTCCCTGTCTCGTGCCGCGACCGCTCGTTTCATTGCTCGAGCTTCCACCAGAGCCGAAGATATCGACCGAATCATTACTATTGTTGTCGCGAATGGATGGCGCAACCTTATCTCGATCACGAAAGAACTCGTCATTGGCCCACTCTTCACCTTCAGCTATCTGACTGCCTTCAAGCGCGAGCATGGCGAGGATCACATTTTCGCTTACTCCATTTCGCTTCAATTCGATAAGACGCTCTGGTTCTAGCTCGAAGCGATTTGGCCGGGTTTGAATGATGGCGATTACTGTCTTGTCCTTGAATCCGGCTCGAACGAGTTTGATGACGGCAGTATTGGTTATCGGCTCTTCACGCTGTTGTGCTGCTACCGGACAGAGCAACACTCCGAAAGCAATCATCAACTTCAAAATAGAACTTTTCATAACAGCTACCTCTCTCAGTTACCTGAGACGGTTGAGCCAGGTGCGGGCTTCGGAGGCACTTTGTTTTTCCGATACTTGTAGCCGATTCGTTTTACGTAATTCCGAGTCTCGCGGTAAGGCGGAACACGATGTCCATACCTAATCACCGTGCCCTCGCCTGCGTTATAGCTCGCGAGAACTAAATCAACTTTCCCGTTGAATCGAGTCAACAGTTGCTTCAAATAGCGCGTGCCGCCGGCGATGTTTTGAGCAGGATCATGCGGCCGGCGAACACCAAACCGCGCAGCAGTGCCAGGCATCAGCTGCATCAATCCTCTCGCACCCTTCGGTGACACTGCACGAGAATTAAAGTGCGATTCCTGCTCCATCACACAGAAGATGAGATATGGATCAACTCCGTGTCGTGACCCGTTCTGTCTTATCAAACTATCGATCCTCGCGCTGCCTGTACTCCAACCGCGCTCTTTTCGCGAATCGGCGCTGGCTACAGTTTCCAGCTCTATTCGCTCGACGTGGTCCACCCGACTGCGTTCAATAAAAATAGAGAGGGGCCCTCGCCGATACCATACCCCCGCCGCAGACTCAGTAGCACTGTCTGCCTCGACGCGCGCTCCGCCTTTCAGATGAATCCACGCCGGCCGATCCTCCAAACTCGGTTGCTCGGTGGGCGCCGTTTCCTTCACGACGGCAACGGGCTTTTGCACCTCGGGTTTGGGAGACGATCGCACGATGGCCTTCACCCGATCCTTGCTGGCGAGGTGTGTAACTCCATGCTGCGTGTACCAAAAGCCCTGCTCGCTTTCCCACGCGTCGTCTACTGTCATGTAGCTGCCGTCGGTCAGCTTTAGCCGAATCGGCGGAACCTTTGGCTCGGTTTCACTTTCCGCATCAAACTCTTCAACTTGAGGTGGAGCTGCTCGGCGAGAATGTCTTCGTCGCCTCTGTCCCTGAGTTTCCACAACGCACAAGCAGAAAATCAGTGAAACGCTGATCAAAAAAAGGGAGAACGGGCCGTGGTTGCTACGGGTCATGACGGGTTTCGGTTAGGCCTGAGGTCCAGAACTACAGTTCGAGCGGATCATTCAAAGTTCGTTCGATCATGGTTTCCACTGTAGCCACGGGCGCGAACGAGTGCGACGTACCAAAATAGTTACGCCACGCGATGTCGATAATTTGAGGCGTAAGCTCGATAGCATGTCCTTCAAAACGGCAAATGTCTGTGGCTCGATCGAGCAAGTCACGTGGTTCGCAACCCTTCATCTGCCGGTGTTCGACTCGATATTTCGTCAGCACGTGGTCCAAAATTGATTGCTCGACACGGATACCGCGGTTGTAAGCAACGCGTTTGAAGATCTCAGAGTACGCGGCTGGAGTTGGCGGCTCTACGCGCGCGCGATAGCCCATTCTGCGAAGGAATGCCTGGTCAGCGAGATCATTCTCATCAAGGTTTGTGGAGAAGACCACGAGCTGCTCAAACGGAACCTCAATTTTCTTTCCCGTATGTAGTGCAAGGTAATCAACGCGTCGTTCAAGCGGGACGATCCAACGATTCAATAGGTCTTGCGGAGCTACTCGCTGACGGCCGAAGTCGTCGATCACCAACGTGCCGCCGTTAGACTTCATCTGAAACGGAGCTTCATAGAACTTCGACGATTCGCTCCAGGTCAGGTCAGCATTCTCGAGAGTCAACTCACCACCAACGATGACCAGCGGCCGCTCAATGAAGACCCAGCGATGGTCATACTCCAATGGAGTGACGTCATCCGAAAGAACGCGATGACAGTGTCCATCAAAAACGCGGATTACCTGCCCGTCGATCTCTACGGCATAAGGAATCCAAATGCCTCCCGGCAAAGCGTTGTTGATGCGTTCGGCAACTGCTGTCTTTCCTGTCCCCGGTAGACCAGTCAAGAACAACGAACGACGGGAGTTGATCACGCACCCCAGGGTCTGCAGTAACGAGTCAGGAAGGATCAGATCGTGAAAAGTCGATCTCACCGTCTCCATGGCGGCTGGTTCCGACGGTATCGACTGCAGACGCATCATATGCGTGTAGTCGCGTAGTGAAACCGGCGCTGGTCCAGTGTAACTTGAGATGGACAACAATCTGGCAATACGGTCCCATCCGTGATCGAGCATGGCGTAGCGAGTGAAACCCTCAGTTGTTTGCACCTTCACTTCTATCAATTTGTCTCGATAGAGTTTCTGGAGTATGTCCTCGCTAAGGGTGCGCGGAAGATGGATGCGCTCAGCTACAGCGGTCGTGGTGGGTTCCGGCAACATGGCGACGTGTTTGAGGGCCAAGTCGCAGAGAAAGCCCTCCGCCACGCCGGTCTCAGCCAACTCTTCAGGGACTGGCGGACCCATGGTTTCGATTTCGGCCCGTGAAAGTATTGTCGTCTGCGACATTGAGTTCCCTTCCTTAGTATCGAGACTTATTTTCCGTTTGCGGCGGCGCTTGATTGCGTTTGGACCAGTGCCAACGCGGCCGCAGCAAGCTGAGAGTCTTCAGTCTTTCCGATTCGCTGATACAGATCGGCTAGCCGTCTCAGCGCAATGGTATTGTTCGCATCTACGCGACGAGCTCCTTCGTAATACTTAATCGCATCTTCTTCACGGCCAAATCTTTCCAGCATCTTGGCGATATTCAAATTGCCGGTTAGTTCCCCGCCTGCGCGCGCGAAGTACTTGTATGCTTGTTCAAACTGCCCTACGCGGCAGAGCGCAAGGCCCAGATTATTAAGGATGCGTTCGTCGTGAGGAGCCAGTTTTGCAGCTCTCTTTAGCCGATCGATCGCGGCGCGATAATTTCCATTCTGATATAGAGTGAAGCCAAGGTTATTTAAGGTCTGCGCATCGTCGGGCTCGACCTTAACGGCTCGTTCGTAAGATTCTTTGGCCCTCTCCGGCAAACCTTTCTGGGCATAGGCGACGCCCAGAAGATTGTGAGCTTCGCCGAGACGGGGATCCAAAGAGGCGGCTGTAGAAAACTCTGAGATCGCCTCATTCAGCCGGCCTTCGTTCAGAAACGCACGACCGGATTCGAGATGCTCCCTGGCGGAATCAGACGTGGAGACTTTTCGGGCATCCGGGTAGCGACTGTCGTCAACCCGCTCGACGCCGACGCTCTCGAACTTCGCCATGTCACTTTCGGTCATTCGCTGAAGCCTGTTCTCTTTGCCTTTAAACAGCTTCCCAAACGCCTTAAAGGGCGCTGCGAAGATGCGCACGATCTTATTGCCGCCGTTTTTCTTGGTTACTTCACCATTCTCGTTCACGTCTCCGGCGGACGAACCTGAATCCTCAAGCAA
>JBKPAL010000350.1:0-4196 GCA_046726395.1 Acidobacteriota bacterium | reverse complement strand
GCAGCCGAATAATTCTTTCGGCCGTCCTCGAGCATTCCAATAAGCGTGTAAGCAGTGGGGTTGTCTGGTCGCAGTTCCAGAATTTTTCTGTACTCCGCTATGGCGCGGTCCTCTTGCTTGGTGTTTACAAACAACGCACCCAGAGCGGAATAAGCAGGCAGGTAGTTAGGATCGAGCTCAAGTGTCTTGCGCATCTCGGCCTCGGCACCTTGAGCATTGTGTTCGTAACCGTAGATCTGACCCTTAAGAAAGTGCAGCGATGCGTTGTTGGGGTACTGATTCAGCACTTGGTCCAGTCGCGCATGAGCTTTGCCCGTTTCCTTAGTACGACCGTACAGCTCGACCAATCCCGCAAGGGCACCGCCGTTTGTCGAGTCAATTGAAAGAGCGTTTTCGTAAAACCCGACAGCGTCTTGCGGCTTATTCTCGGCCTTTGCAAGAGTTGCCAGGCTCACATACACGTCGGGGAGACTTGGTGAAGTTTCTTTAGCGATAGTGAAGTCCTGGCGTGCAGTAGCGAAGTTACCTAATTGTGCTTGTGCTGCCCCGCGAGTGAGGTACGCCTTTGTTTTGATCTCAGCCAAGAGCTGCGGTGAGATTTCAGGGACCGAAGTAGCCTTGTTCACCTTCTCGATAAGGTCCGAACCAAGTCGTACCGCTGATTTTAGATCACCACTAGCGAGAATAATCTGCGCTTGCATGAGCTTACCGGGAAGGTATTCTGGGTACTTTCTATCGAGATCGGCAGCAAACGTCCTCGCTTGCTCTAGTTGGCCCAGCGTGAAGGTCGCTTGGGACATAAAGTACAGACCGGGGCGGGAATCAGGCTCTTGTCGAAGAACCTCTTTGAGATCTTCGACCGCGGCTTTTTGGTTCTCTTGTTGACCTGTTTGCAATCGGCTTCGTGCGCGCAGCAACAACGCTTGACGATCGTGAGAATCCTTCTTCAGCAATTCATCGACCTGGGCCATCGTTCCCTGATAGTCGGCGCGCGCGAGCAGAATTTCACCCAATCGATAACGACCAGGATTAAAGTCAGGGTGTTTAGCGAGGATCTCCTGATACGTCCTGATGGAATCATCAATTCTATTCACGGCAGAATAAAAATCTGCTAGCACCGCTTGATTTTCGGGCTTCTCGGGGTCAATCGCGACTAGCGCTTTATAATTTTCCTCAGCCTTGTCTAGCTGTTTAAAAGCGAGATAGAAGCTGGCAAGGTAGAACCGCGCCTGACGATTGTTTGGCTCAAGCTCGACCGCCTTCTTTAATTCCGCTTCTGCATCGGCTGTGCGATTCGCTTGGACCAGGAATTTTCCGTATTCAGTGTGGGCCAAAGCTGAGTTGGCGTTTACAGCGACGGCTCGTTGGTACGTCGCTTCAGCATTAGCTTTGTCATTGGTGACGATGTAGAACTTGGCGAGACTGAGGTATGACTCGACACGTTTGGGATCGATGCTAATGGCGTGGTTAAGTTCGCCGAAGGCCTTGTCCCGGTCGCCCTGCGCGAAGAGAACGCTACCAAGCAAGATATGGCCTTCGATGTTATTTGCGTCCTTATTCAGTATCTCCTTGGCGATCTTTTCCGCCTCGGCAATGATGTCAGAACGTCCTTTACTGCCGGCCATGTAGTAGTTGCCTAATTTGATGCGGGCGTCCAGGTGGTTCGGATCAAGAGCTGCGGTTTTCCGCAGTTCTTCTATAGCTTCCTGATATCGCTGCAAACCTTCGTAAGCCTGGGCCAGACCCCAATGTGCGGCAGCCAAACTGTCATCGATCTGGATGGCGTTGCGGTATTCAATTGAAGCTTCCTGGAACTTCTGTTCCTTGAGATAGGCGTCACCTTTAGCCAAGTGCTCGGCTTTAGCTTTTTCCGCATTGCTGCAACCGGTGAACGCGAAGAGGGCGGCTAGCAGAACAGACAAAAAGGCGGGGTAATAGAATCGGATTCGGCACTCGCTATTCATTTTTTACTCCATTGCGAATTAACTTCCTGCTTTGCAGGTCGTCGTCGATACTAGATTCGCAGCCGTGCTCACCTTCCCTGCATTCTCGGCGGGCAAATGCCTCGTTAGCCGATGAAGTGAGTCAGTCTTACGATAGGGTCAATTCTGCACGATTTCCACGAATCTCCTGTGAATCATTGGAGTTCAGCTTAATCCGGAATGAACTCCGGTAACGCCGTGGCGACTCTGGCAGCCAAATCTGCTGCTGCCTCTGCAGTGGCTGGTTCAGAGATGCGAACTGGCATCATCACTCGAACCATCGCCGCGTCTGATCGCCTCAGTCGCACGCTATCCATAACGGTATAAATCTTTCCCCAGTACTCGCTGGCTACGGCCCTGCCGCGACCTTGATACCAGTAAACCAATAACTCACGGTGGTCGCCGCTCTGAATGATGTATTTATTGGCGACGAAGGGCGCGCGACCATCCGGCGCGACGGCGATAGTTGAAGGCTCACTCATATTCCAGCCAGAGCCGGGTAAACAATTCAGTGGGCTGTGATAAGTGGCTCCATTGCGCTGACTCGCGTAATACCCAACGTAGAAATTTGCGACCCGACCATCTGAGTGACGGTATTCGCGCATGAGGTAATCGCTAGCTCCCAACACCTTGACTGTGGCGTCATCAAAGCGCTGGTCACCGCCATTCTGCGTCCAACTGCCGACCTGTTTGGGAAAATCAACAAGCTGTTTGCGCTGGACCGGAGTCTCTCCAAGGTACTCCCACGCATTCACTACCAGGCCACCCGCGAGCAGCAGAACCAGCAACAGTACAAAACGCCACGAGTTCTTCATCGATTTTCTACCTCCGCAGGCACCGCTATCGAAGCGGTCGAACCAACCGATGCGGTTTCTAGTTCACTCTTCTTCTTACCACCATTCTTGTATCGAGCCGGCTTGAAACGATCCAACAACCAACCGACAGCGAACAGGAGCACAAATGCAACTATGTAAACGACCCAACCAGAGAACGAATGAAAGAAGCCGTCCGCTACCTCCGTTCCGTAGTAGTGGGCCAACACGCCGGTTCCGCTAACCCGAAATGCGTTTGTAACAATGGCAATCGGAACAGCTGACAAAACTATGATTGCTGAGCGCCAAAAACCATAGCTCTTAAGTCGCGCCATCAAGCCAGGCTTCTGCCCGTTAGGAAATTGCGGGTCGCGCGGATGTGTGAAATAAGCGAAAACGACAGCCAGCGTTGCGAGAGTCATGAGAGATCGAATACCGCTGCATGCCTCCACAACTTCTAATTTTTTGATCTCCCCGCCGCCCAATGGAATCAATTCAATAACATTTCCTTGTCGAAGCACGGGAATGTCAAAAAGACTCATGGACCAGACCGCACACCGGGAGGCAAAGAGTTGCAGCGGAAACGCAATCTTGTTGAAGACAATGACGGGAATTGGCAGGGCAAGAATTAGGAGTACGAAAGGTACGAAGGTCAACCACAGGAAACGGTGACCCCAGAAATAGACAACCGTTCCCGCAAGGACCAGGACTAAAGAGATTCTCTGGATGAATAGCTCAGCACCCGCGGTCCCTGCCCACAAACCAAGAAGACCCATTACAACCAGAACGATACCTAGAGCAAACTGAGGTCGTACGGGCTCTCTACTCAGCTGGTCTCGCTGACTCCAGAGGATGTAGATGATTACAAAGGGGATTAGTAAACCGTGTGAATAGTTCTCGTCATTCCACCAATCAACGCCGAGCTTTGCCAGTACAGGAGCAAAGGCGAAGGCAATAGCGAGAGAGACGGCGAGACCTCGCCAGAAATGCTTGGAGGCGGTGACACTCATTAGGTAGATTCCGTGGACTCGTTTTCGCAAGAGAAGGGCAAGTTCGCCTACGAAAACTCTATGGTTGCTCCAGAAGGCTTAGCGTCAACCTGAAAAGCGCCAGTAGCTTAGCTTAAGTAAGCCTCAGGTTCAATTCAAAAAGGCCATACGCTGCTAGTCGAGCCCTGCTGTTCCCTTCCGCGGGCCAACTGGAAAAAACGTTTGCTATAGCTACTAAAAGGCTAAATTCGTGCGAATTCCAGAAGAAAAGCTCCAGGATTGGTTTGGATATAGTAACTCACAAGCGATGGAGAAATGGGAAGTCTTGGTTCTAAAGAATTCGTAACGCCTCTCGCAACTTGAGTAACCGCAACCGGGGGCACAATCAACGGAAGCACACGCGGTTGCTGAAA
>JBKPAL010000349.1:0-6476 GCA_046726395.1 Acidobacteriota bacterium | reverse complement strand
TTAAATCCGCCCGCAATAACAGTGTCACGAATGGAATCGTCGTTAGCTACAGCACCGAGCGCCGGGCCGTTGAGTGCCATGGAGTTCGAGGTGCAACAAAGCGTTGAAGCTCCCGCGAACGTACGACCGATAGGATTAAAGTTTTCTTCCACTTTGTTGCCGGCCATCGGTTCCACAATCATGGCCGCGCCGTCGTCAGCCAGAACCGCTGCTGCTCGTCGGCTCGCACCTACCGGATCACCCATGTCATGAAGGCAGTCAAAAAAGCAGACCAGGTCATAAGGACCATCAGGAATTGATGACGCGTCCGACACTTGGAAGGTAACTCGATCCGACACTCCAGCTTTTTGAGCAGACTCAGTGGCACGTTTGATAGAAGCCTCGTGGTTGTCGAAACCCCAAAAGCGCGAGTTCGGATAGGCTTGGGCCATGATGATAGTTGACGCTCCATGGCCGCATCCCACGTCCGCAACTTTGCCACCCGCCTTTAACTTCTCTGCTACTCCGTCAAGAGATGGAATCCAGCTTAGGACAAGGTGTGTAGCGTAGCCGGGACGGAAGAAGCGCTCAGTACCAATGAAGAGGTCCGGATGATGCTCCCCCCAAAGCATTCCACCGCCATTCTTAAAGTGGTCCTCAATACGTTCGACTGCTTGCGTCATGGCCTTAACAACGAAAAAGCCGCCACCTACATAAAATGGACTTTGCTCCTCCGTTAAAGCTGTTGCTTGTTCGGGCGTGAGACTGTAGCGACCACTCTCCGGGTCATAGACAGCATAGCCGCCTGCCGCTTGATTAATCAGCCATTCGCGGATGTAACGCTCGTTTGTGGATGTTCGCTGTGCGAGTTCCGCTGGCGTGAGTGGTCCCGCTTCGGCGAGGGCTTTGTACAATCCTAGTTTCTGTCCGATGTAAGCCAATGACGAGCTGAGTGAGGCACCAAAGTCACCCACAACCTTTCCCAGGAACTCGTTCATTCGTTGTTCATCGATAGCTCTGCCGTGAACTGTAGTCGACATGAAAATCTCCTTATTAAGAATGTTAGGAATGTGCAGATGTGTTTACGTGAAAAGGTGAGGATGGTCAAGCTACCGACAGGGGGCGCCCACAGAGGGACGCTCCTATCGTTTGGAATGACAAGACATCTTAATCGGCGACGCTGTCGTTCAGCGGAACTGCGACGCTGGGTCGTGAGATCGAAGCAGAAACGCGGGGACTAATACCCATCGGTGCCGGAGCCTCAGTGAGGTTTGAAATAGCTTCAATCGCACCCAGCTCGGCCTCAGCTTCAAGAATGATATGCGTAGTCTGCAACACCGTATCTGGATTGAGTGAGATCGAGGAGATGCCCTTTTCCACCAGGAACCGCGCGAATTCTGGATAGTCGGACGGTGCCTGTCCGCAAATACCGATTTTTTTGCCTGCACGTCGAGCTGCATCGATCGCGATTGTGACCATTCGTTCGACCGCGCCATCACGCTCGTCAAACAGATGGGCCACCATTTCCGAGTCACGATCAAGGCCAAGGGTTAATTGAGTTAGATCATTAGACCCAATCGAGTAGCCGTCAAAAACCCGCAGAAACTCATCTGCATAAATGACGTTTGCAGGCAGCTCGCACATTGCGTAGATCTCCAACTCGTTTTCGCCTTGCTTCAAACCGAACTGATCCATCAGCGACACAACGCGCTCAGCCTCGGCGACTGTGCGACAGAAGGGAATCATCGCCTTTACATTGATCAATCCCATCTCGGCCCGGACACGTCGCAGTGCGAGGCATTCCAACTCAAATCCTTCGCGATACCGCTCGTCGTAGTAACGCGAAGCCCCGCGGAACCCGAGCATCGGGTTTTCTTCGGTCGGCTCGAATTCGCTGCCGCCGATAAGCATCGCATACTCGTTCGACTTGAAATCTGACATCCTGACTATCACAGGCTTCGGGAAAAATGCCGCTGCAATTCGGCCGATTCCTTCCGACAAGCGCCGCACGAAGAAGTCACGCGGGTCTTCTTCACCGAGCCGTCGTTCTATTTGCTTGACAGTCTCAGGATTCTGCAGATGTGGATAACGGACCAGGGCCATTGGATGAATGCCGATGTGATTGTTGATAATAAATTCAAGCCGGGCTAGACCAACGCCGTCGTTTGGTAAAGAGGCGACAGCGAAAGCGTGATCGGGATCGCCTACGTTCATCATGACCTGAGTTCGTGGCCTTTGCTCTTCCCCTACCTCCCGACGATCTACTGAGAACTCCACTGCTCCTT
Organism: Acidobacteriota bacterium; assembly: GCA_046726395.1. GTDB lineage: Bacteria > Acidobacteriota > Blastocatellia > Pyrinomonadales > Pyrinomonadaceae > PSRF01. Next base: position 4,212 of record JBKPAL010000349.1, on the reverse strand, counting down.
CATAGATGTTCCCATGTGCACCTTCAGCGCAAGAGACGGTCACTTCCATACCAGTGTGTAGCACCTGTGTTGCCGTGCCAGTGCCCACGACACAAGGCAGCCCCAGCTCACGGCTGATGATTGCGCTATGACAAGTTCGACCACCGCGGTCAGTTACGATCGCCGCAGCTTTTTTCATGATCGGTTCCCACGCTGGATCCGTCATTGACGTAACGAGGACATCACCGGCTTTGAATTCCGCAAGGTGATCCGGATCAGACAGCACATGTACCCGACCCTGGCTGATCTTCTCGCCGACCGCTATGCCTGAAACCAAAGGTTCGCCGTGCCCGCCGATGAGCTTATACGTTTCGATGTAGTTGTGATGGTTGCTGGCGTGGACCGTCTCAGGACGAGCTTGCAGGATGAAGAGTTCGCCAGTGTAACCGTCCTTGGCCCATTCGATATCCATCGGCGTAGGTTTGCCCGCGAGATTGGAATAGTGCTCTTCAATTAGGCAAGCCCAACGCGATAACTCCAACACGTCGTAGTCGCCAAGGCAGAATCGCGCTCGCTGTGCTTCGACCACCTCGCGTGTTCGTGTACCGCGGCCGTCGAGGCCGTACACCATCTTTACTTCTTTACTTCCGAGCCGCCGGCTCACGATCGGCCGAGCTCCCATCTTAAGCGTCGGCTTGAAGACGACCCATTCATCAGGAGTCGCCATTCCCTGGACGATCGCTTCTCCGAGTCCCCACGCGCCATTGATGACCACGACATCACGAAAACCCGATTCAGTATCGAGTGTGAACATTACTCCAGAGCAGGCTTGATCAGAACGCACCATTGGCTGAATACCGATCGACAGCGCCACATCAAAATGATCAAATCCGCGCGCACCTCGATAGGAAATCGCGCGGTCGGTCCATAGCGAAGCAAAGCAACGGTGACACGCCTCGATGAGCCTGTCCTCCCCGCGAACGTTGAGAATAGTGTCCTGTTGACCGGCAAAGGACGCCTCAGGAAGATCCTCTGCGGTGGCAGATGAGCGAACGGCGACTTCGGGTTTGGTATTGAGCCGTTCACAGAGACGGTTGTAAGCATCGATGATGGCTCGATGTACCGGCTCGGGCAGCGGAGTATCCAGCATCAACGCGCGGGCCTCCCGGCCAGCTTCATTCAAAGCTCGGATATCGTTATGATCCAAGCCGCTCATCAACGTGCGCAGCCGCTCGCCGAGTCCATTCGTTTCTAACAGCAACCGATAAGCTTCACTCGTAGTAGCAAACCCATCGACAGCCCGAACGCCCTGTGGTGACAGCGCACGGTACAGTTCACCGAGACTGGCGCACTTGCCGCCGACTAAGTGGACATCTGAGGCGCCTACTTCACTAAAGTCGAGCACGAGCGGTTTCGCTGTCTTATTCATAAACTCCTCTCCAAACGAGCCGGGGTCGCGAAGGCCAAAGCCTGAAAATGTAAGAGTGGGCCAGCTATAAAGGGAAGCGAGTTCTGGTAATGTTCACATCAATGATACCAGAGATATTGTGGCAATTTATTGTTGAAAGAGTGTGAATAGAGGCAGGATTTCCAGCGTCTGTCGCGCATAATTGCCGGGGCTCGCGAATCGGTGTGCCCCACCGATCTTAAGTTCACCAGCCGAACAAAGCTGGAGCCGAGAAGCTGGGGTTTAAAGTGTTCGACCCCTACAAATCCGCATGCTGCTCTGTTAGTATGATCCTGCACTTCTTCATCTGCGGAGCCGAGTTTCTATAACTGTTCGCCGCAAATATTTCCGAATCAGGAGAGCTAAAGTTATGAGTTACGAGGTAAGGACTGAGCGCGAGCTGTCTCTGGAGTTCTTGCGCGTTTGCGAGGCTGCGGCGATAGCTGCGGCCCGAACGATGGGCCAAGGCGATCGAAAGTACTCTGATCATGTGGCGGTCGAGGCGATGCGTGAAGTGATGGACACCGTTCCGATGCGTGGTCGAATAGTGATCGGCGAAGGTGAGCGCGACGAAGCCCCGATGTTGTATATCGGTGAAGAAGTCGGAGGCGGCTTCGGAGTTAGTGAAGAGATAGCAGAATCCTGTCCGGAGATAGACATTGCGGTAGATCCGCTAGAAGGCACGAATCTCTGCGCACTTGGCGCTAACAATGCAATCGCGGTGTTGGCTGCGGCAGAACGTGGCGGGCTGCTAAATGCTCCTGACATCTACATGGATAAGATCGTGGTTGGACCGTCGTCGCGAGGTGTAGTCGATCTCGATGCGCCGGTGAAGGACAATTTAAAGAACATCGCGCGACGGCTCGGTCGTGATATCGAGGACCTAACGGTGATTGTTCTTGATCGTTCACGTCACAAGAAGTTGATTGCAGATGTGAGGGAAGCCGGCGCTCGTATTCGGTTAATAAGCGACGGAGATTTGTCGGCAGGTATTTCTGCGGCTGTTGCTGGGACAAATATTCATGCATTGATGGGAATAGGCGGCGCACCTGAAGGAGTGATTACGGCCGCAGCCATGAAGTGTCTGAATGGGGAGATCCAGGCACGGCTGATATTCGATCCTGAGAAACTGGGCGTTGATAAGAATAAAGTTCCAGCTCGGGAGGAGGTGCTGGAGCGGCTGCAATCAATGGGCATCAAAGACGGCAACAAAGTTTACGATACAAATGATCTGGCACCCGGAAGGAAGATTATTTTCGCTGCGACTGGAGTCACTGACGGTGCGTTGCTTAAAGGTGTCAGGTTCTTTGGCGCTGGAAAGCGCACTCATTCAATGGTTATGACCACGGAATCCCGACACATCCGTTTCGTGGATACGCTACATATTGAGGGTGGCCCAGATACAGTTATACGTTTTTAAGTGATGAGGAATGAGTGACGAGTACGATCAACTCATTTTCCATTCATCATTTGACATTTCTCATCTGGTCATGCCCTCTGTGCGTTCTCTGTGACTCTGTGCGTCTGTGGTTTATGGGACGTTGAATTATCGTTAAGTTGCGGATCACCACAGAGGCACAGAGATACGGAGAATGCACAGAGGCAAAGACCAGATGAGAAATGTGACATGACGAATGGAAAATAATTAACCGCTCAACGACTCGAGAAACTAATCCAATATTCATGACGAATTACTGTTCACCACATGAATACGTTCGACAGGTCGGTGTGGGCCGAACTACAACTATTGTGTGGTTGATACTCGCGACCATCGCGTTCTTACTGATCGTTTTAATCATCGGGGCCCCAATCGCGATTGCGACCGGTCATCCCTTCCTCGGACTCACGGCGTACCAAATCTTCAGTCCCGTCTGTCATCAGCTGCCGGAACGTTCATTCATGCTCTCCGGCCATAAGTTCGCAGTCTGCGCGCGTTGCACTGGTTTGTATGCGGGCTTTGCGAGTGCCACATTGCTTTACCCCCTGTTGAGATCTCTTAGGCGCACAGATACACCGCCGCGGAAATGGTTGTTGGTGGCAGCATTTCCTTTGGTAGTAGATTTCGGGCTGACGGTGTTCGGAATCTGGGAGAATACCCACTGGTCGCGTTTCTTTACCGGGGTACTGCTCGGAAGCGTAGCGGTCTTTTATGTTCTTCCTGGTCTGGTGGACTTAGCAACTAGACGAGTCAAGAGAGCTGCGACCGGTTCGTGGTCCCACGTGTCCAGCCTTCCTTCAGAACCCCTGGCAACGGCGCCGAGCGACTACAGCTCACCCCATCGAAGAATCTGACCGACCAGCCGGATGCTCATTGTCGATTTCCGATTTCCAATTGCCAATTGGAATGGCAACCCCGTATCTCGGAATACCTAAAGCAAGATGCTTGTTTGGACTAAAGATCTAATCGGCAATTGGCAATCGGCAATGTGTCCGCTCCCGGTTCTGCATTGAATTACTCGATGGCTTGATCAATTTTGAGGAGCGTGTGCAGCAGCACGTTCGCGCCATTCGTAATGTCTTCAGGTCGCGAGAACTCACGGGGAGAATGGCTGATGCCTCCAACACTGGGAACGAAGATCATCCCAACCGGTCCAAGTCGCGCCATGTCCTGCGCATCATGTCCAGCGCCACTGGGCATCAGTTTAGTAGTCAAGCCCAGTTGCTTCGCGGAGTCTTCAATTATTTTGCGAACGCGCGGATCGGTCGGAGCGGGAACGTTCACGTTGATCTCTTTGAAGTCGAACGTTGTCTTACTCGCTGTAGCAATCTGTTGTGCTTCTGAATGG
>JBKPAL010000348.1:0-29030 GCA_046726395.1 Acidobacteriota bacterium | reverse complement strand
CGGGCGGTACTGACTTTTTGACCAACTCTGTGCAATCTGCGTAATCTGTGTCGCATGTCCGATTGGCTTCAATCCATCGCACGTTGGCTGAACCAATACATTATTAGTGTGCCGTTGTACGTTGCAGGCCCGGCGATGGTACTCATCGGCGCGCTCGATTCTTCATTGCTTTCGTTGCCTGAAATCAATGACTACCTAGTTGTCGGCCGTTGCATTAAGTATCACAGTGCTGTTTTTTACTTTCCGTTGTTCGCTGCCCTTGGTTCTGTCATCGGATGTTTCTTGCTGTACTCAATTATGCGTCGAGGGGGACAGGCGCTGTTGAGGAAGCGTTTCAAGCCAGAGAGTATTAAGAAGGTGGAGCGAGCCTACGAACGATATGGGTTGCTAGCTATAGCGATTCCGGCAATTCTTCCGCCTCCGTTGCCATTCAAGATCTTCGTTGCGACCGCGGGCACGCTCGAGTATCCAAGGTGGAAGTTCTTGATGACAGTTATGCTGGCTCGCTCGTTTCGTTATTACGTTGAGGGAACGCTGGCGGTGTTTTATGGCGAGCGCGTGTTGCGCTTTCTAAGGCACAACGGTTTACTGATCGTGAGTGTCGTTGCGGCACTGGTGCTACTTGGCTTTGTGATTTATCTGATTGTTAATCGACGCAAACTGCCGAAACCCACGACTGAGCTCATACCTGATACCGTTGATAGATCATCCGCAGAATTGAAAAGGGAATAATAGATTGGCACTTATTGTAATTAGCAAGATAACTCGCGTCCTGACGAAATTGTCAGATTTTCTCGTCGCGTTCGGTCCGGCCGGTTTGTTTTTGGTTGCACTGCTGGATTCGACATTTGTACCACTGCCCAGTAGCGCTGATGCACTTGTAATCCTACTCACCATTGCTCAGCCACGCTGGATGGTTGTGTACGCTTTGATCGCCACAGCTGGGTCGGCTCTAGGCTGTTGGATTCTCTATTACGTTTCGCGACGTGCAGGTAGTCGCGCGCTGTCGCGATTCTCCGCCGCTAAGCAAGAGCGGGTAAAAGGTTGGATCGAAAGCTATGACGCTCTCGCCGTGGCTGTTGCGTGTCTACTGCCGCCACCATTCCCCTTCAAACTGTTCGTGGTCACGGCTGGTGTTTTCCGTTTCGGTTTGGTTAGGTTCATGGTCGCAATCATTGCCGGCCGTGCGTTTCGTTTCTTGCTCGTTGGCTACTTTGCCTACCGTTACGGCGTGCAGGCGAAAGCTTTGCTGGCCCAGTATTACCCTTGGATCGGATTAGGACTGGCTTTACTGATAGTTGTCTTTGTTTTGATACGAGCTCTCATCAAGCGCAGGCTCGTGAGAAGCATCGAGCCCGAGTTAGAAGCTGGGAACTAAAGGAAGTATTGCCGTGGGTTGGAGCGAGGAAGGTGCTTCTTCCACGATGCAGGATTCTCCGGCAGCGTCGATTGGCGGTGCCATCTGAAATTCTCTGGCTCCGGCGAGATCCTCCACGCCATTTTCTTTCAATCGTGTGAGAAGGTGAAGAAAGACTTCCGCCGTCGCTAATGCATCACTTCCCGCGCGATGTCGATTGGCTATCGGGATTGAAAAGTGATCAGCGACCGTGTCGAGACGGTAATTCATTAACCCCGGCACTGTTCTGCGCGCAAGTTTCACTGTGCAAAGATTAGTGTTGATCATGCGATGGCCAGGATAGACGCGCGAGATCTCATGATTTAAGAAAGTCGTGTCGAACGGCGCATTATGCGCAATCAACACAGCGTCGCGCACAAATTCAAGCCAAAGTGGAGCGACATCTTTGAATAGCGGTGCTTGCCTGACCATTTCGTTGCTTATCCCTGTGAGTGCGATAACAAAGCGCGGAATCGGCAACTCAGGATTAACAAGCGTCAGGAACTTATCCACGATTCTTCCGTGCCGGATCCGGTAAGCACCAAGTTCGATGATTCGGTTTGGCGGTGTTTTGGCTCCCGTTGCCTCAACATCAACGACGACGAAGTCCAAGTCTTCCAGTCGACGACGTTCGAAATCCGCTTGCAACTCTACTGTCGTGTCGTCGACGAACCGGAAGCGACAATCGTCTCGCACGAGATCAGATACGAGCAGTCCCGCGAGATCGGCGTCGATGTGAGAAATTTTGAAGACTTCGTCGACTATTCTGGCGGCGTTGGCCCTGCCACCGCATTCCCGGAGAAGGTCGATTGTGTCTTGGACGAGAGTAGAATCAGATACGAGATTTGAGTAAGGCGGCATCGGATCGCGATTGTAGCACGCGTTTCAGACTGCGAGGTGAAGTTTTGCAAACTAGCGAGATTCTCGAAAGATTCAAAGCGACCGGGGCGCTACTCGAAGGACATTTCGTCTTGTCCAGTGGACTGCATAGTGCAAATTATCTGCAATGCGCTCTCGTTTTGCAGTATTCCTCAGAAGCCGAAGAATTCGGACGTGCGATCGCTGAGAAGTTTAAAGACGACAGAATCGAGCTAGTGGCAGCGCCTGCAATAGGTGGCCTTGTGATTGGATACGAAGTGGCTCGCGCGTTGAACTGTAGATTCATTTGGACCGAACGTGAAGGTGGAGTCATGACGCTGCGTCGAGGATTCTCAGTGCACCCAGGAGAGAGAACTCTTGTCGTTGAAGATGTAGTGACTACCGGTGGCTCAACTCGAGACACGATCGATGCTTTGAAACTCGGCGGAGCAAACGTAGTTGCAGCAGCGTCAATAATTGATCGCTCAGGCGGAGATGCAGAGGTCGGCGTTCCTCGAATAGCGCTTGCACAGCTAAACGTTTCATCAGTCGATCCCGCGCATTGTGAGTTATGCAAAAAGGGAGTTCCTGCCGTTAAACCGGGGAGTCGCAAGATGTCCACCGGATAGCCGCTCCGTTTGCTCACGTACATCCATGAATTTCAAGCTCACCGTTCAGTACGATGGAACCGATTTTCACGGCTGGCAGATTCAAAACCAGCTTCGAACAGTGCAGGGTGAACTGGCCGCCGCGCTATCGCTGATCGACGGCCGCGAAGTCACGGTTCACGGTTCGGGTCGGACGGATGCGGGCGTGCATGCGGAAGGCCAGGTCGCGAGTGTCGACCTTCAGCGCGAGATCACTCCGGATAAATTAAGAGCAGCCATTAACGGCAACGTGGGAAAGGACGTGCGAGTAATTTTGGCTGAGGTGGTAGCAGATGATTTTCATGCACGCTATTCCGCTCTGGGAAAGACTTACGTGTATCGCGTGGTGAATGGTCCGGTCATGTCACCTTTTTGGCTCAGGTACGCTCATCAAGAGTCGCGTACTCTCGACCTGGAAGCGATGCGCCAGTCTGCTGAAGTACTTCATGGCACATATGACTGGACGGCCTTTTCCTCAGCCCAAGCAGAAGCTGAATCAAGAGTCCGTACCGTTTCCAAAGTGGAAGTGATGGAGCGTTACAACGGTCGTGGCCGTACGAACCTTATCGAAATCGAGGCTAGTGCAGATGGCTTCCTGCGATACATGGTGAGATCGATTGCTGGTACCTTGCTGGCAGTTGGTCGCGGTGAGTTGAATAGTGAAGCCATAAAGGAGGCACTTAGTTCCGGTGATCGTAGCTCGGTTGGACCAACTGCTCCCGCTTGTGGCTTAACGCTGCTGTCGGTGAAATATTGATATCGATTGACACTCGCACACGTTGAGATAAGAATGTGACGTCGGTCGGGTCCAAGCTTCAATACAGAACCGGGAGCGGTAGCGACCGGATGCTAGACTCAACTGACGGTCTGTACTTCAACTAGCTGAATCTAGCATCCGGTCGCTACCGCTCCCAGTTCTGTAGTCGGACGTCGGTTTATCTTCTCATAGCCCTTCGCTTCAGGTTTCTTCAAATGCTTTCTGATTTCACAGGTCTCGTAAAAGCCGGTACGCGCGAAGCAAAGTTGCTGGCGCAGATATCCTGGGACCGTCTGCCGCGACATGTTGCGATCATCATGGACGGGAATGGTCGCTGGGCGGCACAGCGCGGACAACCTCGGATTGCCGGACACCGCGCCGGTGTGGAAGCTGTGCGCGCTGCAGTCGACACGAGCGCTCGATTGGGACTTGGAGCCTTAACTCTCTATGCCTTCTCAACCGAGAACTGGAAACGGCCGAGGTATGAGATCGACGCCTTAATGCGCATGTTGCGTCGCTATCTTCGGCTTGAGCTCGATGAGATTGATCGACAGAACATCAAGTTCCAGACCATCGGAAGAACGGGTGCTTTGACCGAAAGCGTGCGTCGCGAGATCGCCAAAGCTTCCGAGCGCACTTCTAAAAACTCCGGCATGGTTTTGACAGTTGCGCTGAACTACGGTGGTCGCGCGGAGATCGTCGATGCATGTCGCGCTGCTGTGCGTCGCTTGATCGATGAAAGTAATTCTCCGGATGAATTGAGTGAAGAGCGGATTGCGAACGAGCTTTACACTCGTAACCTTCCTGATCTCGACCTATTGATAAGAACCAGTGGTGAGTTGCGCATTTCGAACTTCCTATTGTGGCAAGCAGCGTATAGTGAAATCTACGTAACGGACACACTGTGGCCTGACTTTCGTCGCATACACCTTCTTGATGCGATCGTGGATTACCAGGGTCGCGACCGGCGTTTTGGTGGTCTGAAGCTGGTCGCCAACGCGAAGTGAAGGGTCAGTCACGCATCGAATGTCCCGTATCATCACCGCCGTCGTCGTCCTACCCTTTCTCATAGCTTCGATCCTGATCCCCTGGTTAGAACCGTTGTTCCTTCTGCTGGCTGCTGTAGCGATGGCGCTCGCTCTTTACGAGTTCTATCTGCTGGCGAGAAAGCGAGACTTGAAGCCGGATGTCGTGGCGGGGTTTCTTGGGTCGGCAGCGTTATTCACAATCTTCTGTTTCGATCAGCCCGGACGATTAACTGATCTGTTATTGCTGTGTCAGCTATCAATGATCGTGCTTACTATCGGTGTGTTGATAGCGGCTGCGTTGCGCGGTGCGCCATTTGAAAAAATGCTGCCTTCGACGGGCGTGACGTTGCTGGGTGTCTTATACATCGCATTTTTGGGCGGACACCTTGTTGCTCTGCGAACCGGTTTTGAACAACTTCTATCTAAGCATCTACTCGGATTCTTTTTCCTCGTGCTAATGGGTTCTGACACAGGCGCCTACTATGTGGGAAGGCTGTTGGGAAAGCATAAGCTCGCGCCTACGATTAGTCCTGGAAAGACTTGGGAAGGTGCGGTTGGCGGATTTGTTGCGGGGTTGTTGATGGCAACAGCAGCGCATTATTGGTTCTTCCGCGAACTACCGCTGAAGTGGACTCTATTGCTTGCTACGGCCATGGTGGCGCTCGGTATTTTTGGTGACCTCACTGAGAGTGCACTCAAACGCGGAGCGGGAGCCAAAGACGCGGCGAACATCTTACCCGGTCATGGTGGCTTACTTGACCGGTTAGATAGCTTGCTGTTCAATGCGCCGCTCATCTACTATTTTGCGCGCGTTTATTTTGCTCCTTTAACATGACCACGAAGAAGATTCTCATCATCATTGCCGCTGTTGTACTCGTAATCGGAGCTTTGGTAGTGCTTTTTGTGGGCGGCATTGTCGGATTCGCGCTCTATTCGCTTGGCAACAGTGAAGCGGCCGTGACGGCTAAGGATTTCTTACGGAAGAACGATCGATTGAAGCAGGACATCGGTGAGGTTAAGGATTTCGGCTCGATTGTTACCGGCAATATAAACATCGACAACAATAACGGAGCTGCGAGTTTGAATCTCAAAGTCATAGGCGAAAAGAAGACCGTTAATGCCTCAGTCCAGCTCATGTATCGCAATGGAAACGAGTGGCGTGCGACTGAAGCAAGCTATAAAAATGATGAAGGGAAAACAATCGATCTCTTAAACGCCTATGAGTTGTATCAACCCTATAACCGGTACTTCCATCCTGCGGTCCTATTTCACAGAGTAGTTATCTAGTATGAACCCCAAGGGAGTTTCGATTCTCGGCTCGACCGGTTCCATCGGTTGCAACACTCTCCGTGTCGTCGAAGCACTGGGTGGCAAACGATTTCGTATCGTCGCTTTGGGTGCAGGCCGCAACATCGATACGCTCGCCGATCAGATCGCACGCCATCTTCCTCAGGTCGTTTCCGTAGAGACAGAAGCAGCGGCCCATCATCTGCGCGCATTACTGTTTGACCGTGACATCGATCTTCCTCGAATCGTAATAGGTGAAGAAGGGCTGATTGAAGTTGCCACATACGCTGAAGCCGACTGCGTGGTTTCAGCAACTGTGGGAGCCGTCGGCTTTGTGCCGACGCTGCGTGCGCTTGAGGCAGGTAAACGAGTCGCGCTGGCCAATAAAGAAACGTTGGTCATGGCTGGCGAGTTAATGACTCGTGCTGCAAAACAATCTGGCGCTGAATTATTGCCGGTCGACTCCGAGCACAATGCGCTGCATCAATGTCTGCGTGGAGAGAAGCACTCTGAAGTGAGACGGATCGTGCTTACCGCATCCGGTGGACCATTTCGAAAGAAGAGTAAGAGTGAGATGCAGGAAGCCACCGTCAATGAGGCACTGCACCACCCGACCTGGAACATGGGTGCGAAGATCACGATTGATTCAGCGACCCTTATGAACAAGGGCTTGGAAGTGATTGAAGCGCATTGGCTCTTTGGCTTTCAACCGGATCAGATCGGAATCGTTGTTCATCCTGAGTCAGTGGTGCATTCGATGATCGAGCTGATCGACGGCTCCGTTATCGCGCAGATGGGAGTTACAGACATGCGTCATGCGATTCAGTACGCGCTGACGTATCCCGAGCGACATTCATGCGAGCTTCCACCTCTTGATCTGACCACACTCGCGGGACTGCACTTCGAATCGCCCGATCTTGAGCGTTTTCCATGTATTCGCCTTGCTTATCGCGCTCTGGGAAAAGGAGGAACTTTACCGGCTGCAATGAACGCCGCCAATGAAGAAGCAGTGAGAGCTTTTATCGAAGAACGTATTGCTTTGACGGACATCGCACTCGTTATCGAAGCCGTTATGGATAGCCATGCACCTATTCCAGTCAGAGATCTGGAGACGATCCTCACCACTGACCGGGTCGCTCGGTCAGCAGCACAGGCTGAAATCGAACGCATCGCCAAACCAAAAGAGATGCTTGCTGAAAGATCTTAGTTAATCCACAGATTACACAGATTCCACAGATAAACAGTAAAGGAACGGACGCGAAAGGCTCGTCTTGGGTTTTGTTGGTCTTTATCTGTGTAATCTGTGTAATCTGTGGATTGTCAGTGGATTGTGCAGAAAAGAACAGTTTGACGACCCTTCTGACGCCGCGTAAACTCGTTTTCGGCGAACCATTGGGTGTTGTCGCGACTCTAAGCAACACTCGAAAATAGCTGGTCTTCAATTTTGTTCATAGAGAGAGAGTTCTTGTTTTAATGAGCTATTTACTAGGTGCACTCGCCTTCATCTTCATCTTGGGCGCCGCGGTAATTCTTCACGAATTCGGTCACTTTCTAGTCGCGAAGCTCCTAAAAATCAGAGTCGAAACGTTTTCATTCGGCTTTGGTCCGCGTCTTTTTGGGATCAAGAGCGGACATACCGATTATCGCGTTTCGCTTATTCCTTTAGGCGGTTACGTGAAGTTAGGTGGAGATGAATCAAACGCTCCGCTCGAAGGTCAAGGTACCACCGATATTCCGCCCGAAGAGATGTTCAACCTGCGACCGCGATGGCAAAGGATTGCAGTCGCTCTGGCTGGGCCGGTGATGAACATCTTAACCGCGCTATCTATTCCGATGGCTGGTGCCTGGATGTATGGCGTGCCCGCGACTCCCGCTCCGGTTGTCAGTGCCGTTTCAAAAGATGGTGCGGCCGCGCGAGCAGGATTGAAACCGGGCGATCGGATCGTATCTTTCAATGGGATTGAGAACCCAAAGTGGGACACGATTCGTGGCGATGCATTGCTTTCACCAGGTCAACCGATACCCTTAGTCGTAGATCGCGGAGGAGAGCGGGTCCCGCTGAGCATCACTCCAACTGCGCAGGAAGAGGATGGAGAGACTGCGGGCTTCTTAGATTTCATACCTGATTACGGAGATCTGCCCGTAATTCTTCGTGAAGTTGAGCCCAATACGCCTGCATCTGAGGCAGGGCTACAGTCGAGAGACCGAATTATCGCCGTGAATGGTCAGGCTGTGCACAGCGCCGAACAAGTTACTCAGTACATTCGTGACCACAAAAGCAAGCCCATCACGTTGACGATCGAACGCGATGGTAAACGGAGTGAGGTTAGCGCGATGGCTCGCAGCCTACCCCCCGACGGCCGAGAGCGCTTGGGTATCAAACCTGATGAAGAGATTCCGCTCCAACGGGCGGGTATCGTCACGTCGTTCCGTTATGCAGTTGACACAAATCTTGAAATTCTGCGGCTGACAGGGAAGGCGATTGGCCAAGTGTTTTCCGGCCAACGTTCTGCGCGAAACACTCTGTCGGGGCCGATCGGCATTTACAACGCAGCTTCAAACTCCGTCGAGAGACTTGGCTGGGCCGGAGTTTTTGGCATGTTGGGATTCCTCAGTTTGAACCTGGGAATCTTTAACTTGTTGCCGATACCCGTGCTGGATGGTGGCGCGATTTTCCTGTTGCTCATTGAAGGACTGCTGGCTGCTATCGGATTAAGATTATCGATGGCAGTACGCGAACGAATTCAGCAAGTCGGGTTCGTGGTTGTGATCCTCTTGATGGTGTTCGTAATCACCAACGATGTGCTGAAGGTATTTACGCGCGGCTCATCTAGCAACAAACCTGCGGCGACACAACCGGCGAAGTAGGCGACAATCTTTTGCAGATGCGACGATCAAAAGCTGTTCAAGTAAAGAATGTTCAAATCGGTGGCGGCGCTCCCGTTGTTGTTCAGTCGATGACGAAGACTGACACGGCGAACGTTGACGAGACTGTTACGCAGATCGAAGAGATGGTTCGCGCAGGCTGCGAGATCGTGCGTCTTGCAGTGCCAGATAACGATGCTGCCTTGGCATTGAAAGAGATTCGCAAACGAGTTCCGGATGTTCCTCTAGTCGCCGACATTCACTTCCACTACAAACTTGCCTTGATGGCGCTCGACGCCGGCATCGACAAGCTAAGGCTTAATCCGGGGAACATCGGTGCACACGATCGCATTCGCGAGGTGGTTCGCGCAGCACAGGCTCAAAGAGTGCCGATACGCATTGGTGTAAACGGTGGCTCGCTCGAGAAGGATCTGCTGCGAAAGTATGGGACCGCGACACCAGAGGCGATGGTTGAATCGGCGCTGCGTCACATTCAAATTCTCGAAGACCTCGGTTTCACTGACACAATCATTTCGTTGAAAGCGTCTGACGTACATCGCACCGTCGCCGCGTATCGTTTGCTCGCCGAGAAGGTCGACTATCCGTTTCACCTCGGTGTAACTGAAGCCGGCACGGCGTTCACGGGAACGGTGAAGTCTTCAATCGGTCTTGGCATTCTTCTTCACGAAGGCATTGGAGACACAATCCGCGTTTCGTTGGCCGCTGAACCGCAAGAAGAAGTTCGCGTCGCGTGGGAAATTCTCAAATCTCTCGGGTTGCGCACTCGCGGAGTTACGGTTGTGGCTTGCCCGACGTGTGGTCGGCTCGATGTCGATAATTTCGTCGGCATAGTGACCGAGATTGAGCGCCGGCTAGCGCATGTGGAAGAACCACTACATCTTTCGATTATGGGATGTGCGGTGAACGGTCCCGGCGAAGCTCACGATTCGCAGCTTGGAGTCACGTTCGGGCGTGGGGTTGGAATGATTTTTAAGAACGGCGTGCCGATGCGAAAAGTTGCCGGTGAAGATATCGTGGAAGCGTTTGTGATGGAGACTGAAAAACTCCTGGCCGAAGGCTCTGATTCTCAGAAGCAGATTCCCACCGAACCCGAACTCGTCACAATCAAATAGGTCAGTACCATCGCGCGGTAGCGGATGGATCAAGTCATTGTCGATTGACGATTGCCAATTGGACTTCCGGCGACTGCCTAATCAAAAATCGACAATTGGCAATCTGCAATGACTTGATCCATCCGCGCGTGACGGTACTGACCTTAAGCTTCCACCATCTCGAGGAACAAAGCGTCAGTGGCGACTTTGCGATTGATGTTCACCGTGAGTTGTTCACGCAGCTCCTCAATCTCCGCAATCCACGTTATCGCGCGGTGAGAATCTAAACCTGACGCAAGCTTTCTCAATTCGGGAAGCAGATCTTCGTTCACCACCTGCCGTTCATTCGCGCCAACTGCCAGGACCAGAGCATCGCGAATAAGTGTCTCCAACAACTCAAGACGAAACTCATAGTCATCTTTATAACGTGCTTCGTTCATCACCTCCGCTACCCGCAGAAGTTGCGAACGATTGCCGGTTAGAGTAAGGGCTTTGAGCACGTCGAACATTGTTGAGCGATGATCTTTATAAGTTTCCAAGTCACACTTGAGAGCGCGACCCAAGCTCCCACCTGAAATACGACCCAGCAATCGTGCTTCAGGTGCTAATGCTAATTTGTTCTTTAGCAGGTGATCCTCGATCTCGTCTGCTGTTAAAGGAGAAAACCTCACTGCCTGACAACGCGATATGATTGTCGGGAGCAACGCTGCCGGCCGAGCGGTTATGAGAATGATGTGCGATGTCTCTGGAGGTTCCTCGAGTACCTTCAACAATGCGTTCGAAGACGCATCGTTTAGTTTGTCTGCGTCGTCGATTAAGAAGACTCGCGCTCGTCCTTCGAAGGGCCGAAAGTTTGCCTCGGTTTCAATCCGTCTCATCTGATGTACACGCAGCAACCGTTTCGGCGCGACGACCATTCCGACGTCGCCGTGATCAGTCCAAATGATTTCAAGCCAATCATCGGACTCTTCAGACTGTGGAAAATTGAAATGCGAGATTCGGATGCAGGCAGGGCAACTACCACAAGCCTCCACACCTTTGCGATTGCGACAGTTGAGAGCCTTAGCGACCTCGAGTGCAAACAACTTCTTGCCTACACCCTCCTCACCAGAGAAGAGCATCGCGCCCGGGACGCGTCCGGACGTTAACATCTTACGTAATAAGTCTTTGACTCTTTCGTTGCCGGTAAGTTGATCGAACATTAACTTAGCGTCGCCCGGTCCTTGTCCTTATCTCAGCCGCGCTCGGAGTTACAAGCGAGAAACCCCTACTCTCCAAAAACGGAACAATGATCTCTCTGACTTGCGAGTGAGTTTGATCGACAGAACCGCTCGTCGGAATCACGCGTACGCGCTGCGGCTCAGCGGCAGCAATTGCCAGGTAGGCTTCACGCACACGTGTGTGAAACGCAGCGTCCTCGGCATCGAGTCGATCGGCTTTTTGCTTCTCCGTCGAACGTCGACCCGTTCGCGTTGCGCACTCCGATACCGGTAGGTCGAACAATAGTGTTAGATCAGGTTTCAGACCTTCGGTTGCGAGGTTGACGATTTCAGAAATCAAATCAGAAGGAAAACCTCGGCCAGCCCCCTGGTAAGCAACAGTCGCGTCAGCATAACGATCAGAAACTACTACACGCCCACTCGCGAGTGCCGGCTTAACAACACGACGTACATGCTGTGCTCGATCTGCGGCAAACACCAATAGCTCAGTCAGTGGATCCACTTGCTCCTGTGAATCGAGCAGCGCAGCTCTTAACCGCAATCCAAGAGGAGTACCACCAGGCTCACGCGTCACTAAAGCATCGCATCCGTTGACGCGAAGAAAACCCGACAGCAGACGCAGCTGCGTAGATTTTCCGCTGCCGTCTATACCTTCAAAAGTAATAAAGGTCCCAGACACAAAAGTCCCCTTGCTTACGTCGTGATTTACAAAGGCGAGAGTTTAAACGAATGTCAGGATTCACGCGAGCCAGCTGCCTGAGGCAAAGGCTCGTTCAACGGAGTGTCTGCCGCTACGTGACCGCGCATGTCCTCACCGGCGCGTCGCGCCTGTGAGATCGTCGAGATCGCATGTTTGAAGATTAGCTGCTCTTGAGAACCTGACTCCAGCAAAACTGAGAATTTATCAAAACTTCTAATTCGACCAGTTAGCTTAGCTCCGTTCAAAAGGTAGAGGGTAACAGTAGTCTTCTCACGGCGGACCGTGTTTAGGAAAGCATCCTGAATATTCTGCGGTGCTGGTTTCCCGTCGGACATGGGTCCCACCTTGCTGATTCGGTTTTCGGAGGGGGCATACCTCAGATTACAACAACGAAGATAACGTAACAAGAGATACGTGCCGAACCAGACGTGAGTTTATTCCGTTTTTATGGAAAGCTCAGCCAGCACATTATGAAAAACCTGCTCCTGAACGCGCGGCTCGTCGCCAAATCCTGAGAACCATTCAACGTTAGGCTCGCGTCTGAACCACGTCATCTGACGTTTTGCGTAGTGCCGCACGTCGAGTTTTGTTTGTTCGACGGCGCTTTCGAGATCACGCTGGCCCTGAAGAAACTCCACCACGCGACGATAACCGTGTGCGCCTAAAGCATTTGAGTCAGGTGGTACTCCAGCGGCGAGTAAATGACGAACTTCATCCACCAGACCTGCGGCAAAGTGAGCTTTTGTGCGCTCGTTTATGCGTTGGTACAACTTATCTCTTGGCGGGTTCAGAGCAATAATCCGAAGTCGCCTTGCACTTTCAGGAGCCTCCGGTCGAGCTTCCTTCTGTGCTGACATAGGGCGGCCTGTTTGCAGAACGACTTCAATTGCTCTTTGGACGCGTGGCCAATCTCGGGGGTAGAGCTCAGTTGCAGTGGCGGCATCTAACCGTTTAAGAATCCGATGGAGATACTCTGGGCCATGTTGTTCGCGCATGTAGTTCAGCCGTCTTCTTAGTGCTTGATCCGTCGAAGGACTGATGAACAACGGTTGATGTAGCGCGCGGAGGTAAAAGCCGGTACCTCCAACGAGAATAGCAATCCGACCACGAGTCTCGATCTCTTTAATCGTAAGTTCGGCTTCGCGTGCCCATTCACCCGCGGTGTAGTTGATGTTTGGCGATACGAAATCGATTAAGTGATGAGGCACCCCTCGTCGTTCCGTAGTTGGTACTTTCGCAGTCGCTATCTGAATCCCACGATAAACCTGGACCGAGTCGCAATTTATGATCTCACCATTGACTCGCAAAGCGAGTTCGATTCCGAGCTCGCTCTTACCCGAGGCAGTAGGACCCACGACGGCAACTACAGGATTCCTTTGGTCAGACGAATTCACTGATTCGAGAATAACACGCGCCAAAAAACAATGACCCAGAGAAGCAGCAACAAGACAAGCGCGCCGATCAATTGATGACGTGAGAAGCGCATGCTGCAAACGTGAGATCTTGTAGCAGCGAAGTCAAACCGCGACTTGAGGGCATCAACACCAATTCGATGTTGAAGTCCTTGCACTCCCGAACTGGATTGCGGCCGAGCTAATTAAGAAAGAATCGAGCGAGAAGTCCTACGGCCCAGAGCACAATATCCAGGATGGCCAGCACTTTCGCCGTCATCGCAAGACTACGCTTCTCCTGGGCCACTCCATACATATCGATTGTCTCAAGAGCATCATTTGCTTTGCGGAACGCGAGGAACCCAAAGAGAAGCCGAAGCAGAAGATGCCGACAATGCTTAAGATGAGAGCATTCTTAGCTTCGCTGCCGACGTCAGCTGCTTTTCGAGCCAACACTTCAGGCGGATAAAGAGAGTTACTGGTTGGAGGGGGTGGCGGAACAAAACCCTCGGTGTAGGGAGACTGTTCGGCCAACGTTTTTGATTTTCCTTTTTTGTTGAGGTGAATGAGCGCAGGTGATCCAGTCTTTCAGTACATTCTGGTGAGCTCGATTCCAGTGTAGTAAGCCTTAAGTATCTGCTCGTAATTCCATCCTTGCTTCGCGAGACCATAGGCCCCGACCTGGCACATGCCCACTCCGTGTCCCCAGCCGCGTCCGGTGAAAATAAAACTGCTAACTCGTCCTGAATCGTCGTACTTTCGATCAATTACGAAGAGTTGTTCTCGCAGACCAAGCGCCGAACGAATTTTTCCACCACGAACGTGGGCCATACCTTGAGCTCCGATTATTTCCAAATCAACGACGCGTCGTGAAGCACCGCGAGTGAGGACTCTCAAGTCCGTTATTGGCCCGATCCCTCTTGCTGCACCCGCAAGACGACCCTGAACCTGGCCCAGTGACAGTTCAATCGACCAATTCGTGAAAGGCGAAAAGCGTTCCGCCGAGGCGCCGTTCGGAGCTGGTCGTACTTCGAGATAATCTACTTCTCCCGTCGGTCGAAGGTGAAACAACACCGGTTCTCCACCAACGATGAGTACGGATCTAACCGGGTAAAGTCCATCACCAATCTGCCTGAAGAGAAATGCACCGGGGCTTATTCTCAGGGTTTGGTCTTTGCCTTTAGCTATTTTAAGAATCAACTCTCCGCGATTCGTTGGTCGAGCTGTCCCTTTCTGCAGTTGTAATAAACCACGTGATTCGAGCGCGCGAGCAATGGTGTGCAAAGCGCGAGCTCTTGAGAGTGGCTCACGCGGTCTGAGCGTCGCGTCCGGATGAACCGACAGAAAACCATCTCTGACCAGTTCAGCTACATCGGCGCGATTGCTTACCGGAACTTCTGATGCATCGCGTATTGCCAGGTAGTATTCGACATCAGCTGTGTTAAGCAGAGTATCTGCGCGATTTTCTCCAAACATCGCGCTGTTCAGTGCTGTTGCGAATGCTCCCGGACGATTGACTTCCTCAGTAACGGCAGGCGCAGTCTGATGAGCTAGTCGCGCCACAGTAGCTAACCAGTTGCGAACTTCATTAACTGAAGCTTCGTCGTTGAGCCAGGAATCAGTGAGTCGCGCGCGCGACAGAGCGAAATTGTTCAAAGCAAGGAGTGCAGTTTCACGTGCCAGCGCAACGTTGCCTTCCTCTTTCACGTCTGGTAGTTCGCGCGAACTCTGAATCGTAAAAGTGGTGAGTGAGTTCTGAAGTTCGTTGGCACACTCGCGGCTGCGAAGATACGGTACAGTTTCGTTGAAGATATTTTCAGAGTCTTCAGTTCGGCCGCCACAAGTTGACGTATACAGTGCGTTGATTGGTTCACCGTGGTAAGTCGCAATGATTCCACGCGTCTCGTCCACAGCTCGAGTCGTTAGAGGATTCTCCGACGTTAGTCCCCGATACACCTGGGAACGAGTTGTAGGCAGTAAGTCAAAACCCTGCGACATGAACTGGCCGCGGTTTTTTAAAGCATACGTACGAGCGGCGATAGCCTGCGCTTTCAATGCATCAAGCGCCGGATAACTGCCGGGTGACAATTCATTCGCGACAACGCCGCGAACGTAATCTTCAAGCCCGATTACGTTCACAACGGTGAGCGTACCGCGCGTGTTGGTGAACACTTCAATGCGTCCGCGGTAAGGACGGTCGTTATAACGTACCGGAGTCTTCTTCTCGTCGTCTGAAGCGAAAAGGACGGGTGCACTTGACCGCAACAAGTTCGGCGAGCCTACCGCAGATCCAATGACTTCTCGCGACGGCAAACTAGCTCGCGAAGCCAGGCGGACGTTACTCACATTGTCGCTACCCGCACTGATTGGTTGAGCTGGCGACGTTGCTTTTTCATTGGACACCAAAGACGCGTCGAAACCTGCATCGATGAGCCGGGCCAAAATCTCGTCTGCCTCTTCCTGAGACGATTTCGGATCTAACAGTAATCCCCACCCGTTGGTTTGCGCGTTGTAAGTAATCTGCGCCTCTTCATCAAACGCTTTCTCTAATTCATGTGCTCGCTTTTCCGCTTCAGCGCGCGAAGCCGCGCCGTCGATCTTAATGCGAAACGCTTCACTATCAGTTGGCTTTGACAAAGGAGAAAGCAGCCGCGGCTCCACACGTACTCTTCCTGTATTCAATGCCAGGAAAGTAGTACCCGTGCCTGTCGCGTTCATCAGCTTCCCGGTGGTGGAGATCACACCTGAGCGTGCACTGGTTGAAAGTGCTACTCGAATTGTGGGTTCTTCTGATGTTATTGGCTGTTGAGTACGAGTGATGGCAGCTTGAGGTTGCGGTGCTTTCCAGACTTCTTCGGCCGGTTGGCTCGGTATCTTATTGGTCGAGACATTAGCTCGTCGTGGCCGAGTATCGCGATTGGTGTTTTGAACCGGCTCTTGACCGCAAGTCAGGAGAGAGAACGAGAAGGAATGCGCGAGTGAGAGAGCGAGCAAAGTTCTTACGAGGGGACTACGCATTTTATGAAAACCTCTGCGGAGTTGGAGCTCGGGAGAATTACCCGCGCGGCAATAGTACTACAAGAAGGAGGATTTGGGTCAGACTAGAGCAGCATTCGCCAGGGAATGAAATTCTCTGCGGACGGAGTTGATGTTCTGAAACGGCAACGGTCGAGAGTGCGTTCGGTTAGTCAGAAGAACAAATACTCGTTCCGCATGCGGATCGATCCAACAACTTGTTCCAGTGAATCCGTTATGACCAAAACTATCTGATGGCAGAGCTGTTCCTGCCGTCGAATCACTAGTAGCTGCAAGTTGCCATCCGATCGATCGAGCCTCATTGAGACCTTCAGTCATATTTGTTCTAAACATTCGGCAGGTGTCAGAGTTGAGCAACTTGCTTTCTTCAGCGATGAACTGACTAGCCAGTCGCGTCGTTTCATGTGCTGTCGAAAACAGGCCTGCATGTCCCGCAAAGCCGCCGAGAAAGTAAGCGTTACCATCGTGAACTTCACCCCAGATTAAAGCCGTCCGCCAGTTGCTGTAATCCTTTGAACCGCTCTCCAGGGAAGTAGTTCGTTCGTACGCGTTTCCTGTTTCACATGCGGCAATTCCTGTTTGCAAAGCACGTTGCGGGTTGAAAAATGTTCGCTGCAGATTTAGTGGAGTGAAGATTTCTTCTTGTGCGAGTACATCGAGAGTCTTACCAGTAATCCGAGCCAACAGAATCCCTAAGACGATGAAGCCCAAGTCGCTGTAGATCACACGCGTGCCCGGTTCAGAGTCGAGTGGTGTTGCGGCTATCACATCAAGAACGCGTCCTGGATCGTCATCAGCAAGAATGTACAGTGGCCTCCAAGCCGGCAGCCCCGAAGTATGGGTTAACAGATGACGCAGAGTTATAGGTGATTTATCAGCTGTATTAAACTCCGGTAGGTACTGCGAAACACGATCTTCGAGCCTCAGTTCTCCTGATTCAAAACGTTTTGCGAAGAACATAGTCGTCACCAGCGGTTTAGTTAGTGAGGCAAGATCGTAAATGGTGTCGAGAGAACCCTCGATTTGATAGGGTTGGACTACCGAGCGTCCTAGCGCATCAGTAAAAACCTCACGACCTTTTTCAGAGATGATATAGACAGCTGAAGGGAAATCGCCTGCCAATATCCGTTCGTAGAGAAAAGCTGATATCTGTTGCTGCGGTTTAGTGGTAGCGGCCATCTATCTTAAGTCTAACAAACCAGCTGGCCACGATGTACTGTTGAAGGAAGTGAGAGTGGATTGCGGATCATTTACGAGACATTCATCCGCGCCCGCACGGCTTCGACCTGAGCCGCTTTTGCGTGTTCGTGAATTCGCTGCTGAACGCGCAATGCAAGCTCGAGCGCATTCCGACCCTCTTGACCTGAAATCGGGTTGTCACGTTTTCCCTCGGCTGCTTCGATAAAAGCCACTACTTCCGCGCGCAAGGGCTCAACATCAACAACATCAAGGTGACGCACGTGAACTCCAGGCCAGTTCCCATCCGCAGCTGGTGGAGCGAGGCTACTGATCGAGCCACGGCGAGCAGCGTAGTCAACAGCAATGTAGTCGTGAGGTTGAAAGAACCGCATCTTGCGAATGCGCTCCGTACCTACTCTTGAGGCAGTTATGTTAGCGACAGCCCCCGTCGAGAACTCCAGCCGAGCGTTGGCGGCATCGACTTTGTTAGTAAGAATCGGGATTCCTACAGCATGAAGCGCCGTCACTTCAATGTCCTCTCCGACAAGCCACTGCACGATGTCCAGATCATGAATCATCAGATCGAGCACGACGTCTATGTCGAGTGATCGCGCTGTGAACTCGCCAACTCGATGAATCTCAAAGTAGACGGGGTTACGTACGTGAGGTCGCAAAGCTATGAGAGCTGGATTGAACCGTTCGAGGTGTCCCACCTGCAGAACTGCACGCCCTTTAGCTGCAGCATCAAGCATGAGATCTGCTTCGTCGAGCGTGCGAGAGATCGGCTTCTCCACCAACACGTGTATCCCTGCTTCTAATAAGCCGCAGGCAATCTCGCAGTGTGATTCAGTGGGAACGGCAAGACTGACGGCATCAACTTTTCCGATGAGCTCACGCCAGTTGAGGGTCCAGTCTGCTTCACATTCACTGGCGATTGTTCGTGCGATGTTTTCGTTGAGGTCGCAAACTACTTTGAACTGAGTTAGACCTTCGGAAGCGAGGACGGAATGAATTCGTGCATGTTGGCGGCCCAGATGGCCCACACCGATGACAGCTGTTCGAAGCATAGATGTTCTGAGGATAGTCTTAGGTGTTTGGTCTTGGGTCTTTGGTCTTAGGTCTTTGATCTTTTGCTTTGAATCACTGATGCTATCAAATCACTCCATGATCCGACGTTCCGAGTATGACAAATTTAAAATTTGAAATTTAAAATTCAAAATTTATAGAGACCCTCGGAGAGTGACTATACTTGCTACCTTTTAAGCTTGCCAAGTGGGGTTGCTTGCTTCTATTGCTCGCAATCATCGCCTTCTACTTCTACGGACTTGGATACCTTCCTTTAGTTGGTCCTGATGAACCACGCTACGTTCAAGTCGCGCGCGAGATGTTCCAGCGCGGTGACTTGATCACACCTACTCTCGGTGGTCACACCTGGTTTGAAAAACCGGCCCTGCTCTACTGGATCATGGGTTTGAGTTTTCGGCTGTTCGGGATCTCTGAATGGTCAGCTCGGCTGGGACCGGCGATTTGCGGAGTCTTAACCATCGTACCGATTTACTGGGTTGGTCGCAGAGTTGAAGTGCTATCGGGTGATCCGGATCTACGGCACCTTGGCTGCCTGAGCGCACTGGTACTCGCTACTACTCCAGGCATGATTGCGTTTTCCAAAGGAGCAAGTTTCGATATCGTCGTCACGATGACGACAACATGGGCGCTAAGCTGCGTTCTGTTGGCAGAGTTAGAACCAAGCGACGTTCGCCGGCGGTGGTTGCTCATTGCCGGCTATGTTTTTGTCGGAATGTCGCTGCTGGCTAAAGGTCTCGTCGGACTTTTGATACCTTCCGGCGTACTCGTTTTCTACTACTTATTGCGGCGGTCGCTTCCGCCACGCTGGTTCGTCTCAAGTCTGTTATGGGGATTGCCGATCACAATCGCGGTCGCCGCTTTTTGGTATGCGCCTGTCATTAGCAAGCACGGGTGGGTGTTCATCGATGAGTTCTTCATCCAGCACCACTTCGCGCGCTACCTCTCGAACAAATATCACCACCCTCAGCCCTTCTTCTACTATCTCTTAATCATTTTTCCACTTGCTTTGCCGTGGCTCATTTTCGCGATTGATGCGATTCGAAGAATTCGACATTCGACATGGCGGGAAAAAACTCCTGTGCACCGGCTGCGTGCGTTTGCATTCGCCTGGTTCATCATGCCGTTACTCTTTTTTTCGTTATCAGGATCAAAACTTCCGGGCTACATACTCCCGGTGTTGCCTGCATTGGCACTACTAAGCGGTGAGCGAGTCGCGAGATTCGTGGCGGGTCGCGAAGGAACTTCGCCGGTGCTTGTAATTACCGCACTGCTGATTCTGTTTTCGTTGGGTGCAATTACCTACACAGGTGCAACGGGTGAGTTGTCGGTAAAGTGCGCGATCCTGATCGTCTCACCTTTGCTTGTTGCATCAATCGTGGTTCTTTTCTCGCAGCACAAACGAGTCTTAGCAATGACCTTAATCGCAGTGGCAGTTCCGATGGCGTTTCTAGTTGCACTTAATTGTGGGATTCCGCAGCTGGCACAAAGGCACTCTGCCCAGCAATTGGTAGCGCGGGCCAGTGAGCGTGGATATGGTTCCGCACCTGTTTACTCTCTCCACGAAATTGACAGGGGTACTGAGTACTATGCGGCGGGCCGGGTTGTATACGACTCGGAAGGGCAGCCACTGAAGCTAGAAGGACCATATGAAGTGTTGGAGGCTGCAAAAGAGAGGAATGGTCCGGTACTGGTGATGGTGCCGTTGCAGTATCTCGATCAGCTTCTGGGCCTGCCGTCTGCTGACATTGATGTTATTGCAAATAATGAAGAAGTCGCGATAGCTGCCGTGCGAGCCAGAAATTAACGCAAGTTCTTATCAAAGTAATCAATCACTCGACGATCGTACCCTTCACCTTGTTCGCCCGTGGCCGAAGCTAAGCGGAATCCGGTAAGAGGTAGATCAGTTTTGATTTCTACGTTCGCCTGATTTGGAAAACAGCGCGCCAAGTCCATGGTCGATTGTCTGAGGTAACCAGCATCCTCTCCTGAAAGCAACAGTACTTTCTGGGTTTTGATCTGACTGGCGAACTCGCACGAAGGCCGACCCTGATAAGCGCTTCCCAGGTAAACGCGGGCGGCTATGCGCACAAAAAAATCCAACAGATTGTTGTCGAGTTCATATCTTTCCTTCACCGCCGCACGCAGCAACTGATCTGGGCTGGCTGGAATTGAATCCAGGACGAGCACTTTGACCTCATCATCCTCCGGAGCAACGCGCAGTGCTGAGTACGCGCCTAATTCGACTCCGTAGAGGCCGATAGTGGTTCCGATCAAGCGATGGTCACCCTTACCCGTTTTCAGCGTTCGCAAGAAATTCATGGCAGCCATCAAGTCTTCTGCTTCCTTAGCGCCGAACGAAGTCGATTCAATTGGAGGATTCAGACCATGACCACGCAGGTCGGGCCAAAGAATTGTGAAGTCAGTTGCTTCGTTGAGTTTGACGCCTAGATTGAATAGCCATGAACGATCAGCACTGTAGCGATGCAGCAAGATGACTGCAGGAGCTCCGGGAGCACCTTTCAGCAGCCAGCCTCGAGATGGGGAACCATCGAGATTGGCCCAAGTTTCATCTGACACTTTTAGAACAGGACCACTAATTTCACGAAACGCTTGTGGAGTGACTAGATAAGCTCGGCGGGGCGGGCGAGTAACGCCATAAATAATCCAACCTAAAACGACGACGAGGGCCAACGCCAGT
Organism: Acidobacteriota bacterium; assembly: GCA_046726395.1. Taxonomy (GTDB): domain Bacteria; phylum Acidobacteriota; class Blastocatellia; order Pyrinomonadales; family Pyrinomonadaceae; genus PSRF01. The sequence goes on along the minus strand of JBKPAL010000348.1, from coordinate 7,770 downwards.
ACCAGCACGATGGGCAAAAACGATTTGACGAGTTTTTTCCCTAATCGACGTCGTGGGGTCATGACTGTTGGGACAGGATGAGGATCAAGGAGACTGCCTATTCAATTCATCCTTTAACCTGGACAGCACCTCCTTTCTTCAAAGCCCGATCGTAATCTTCTGGTGTGTTGATATTATCAAAAAAACGTCCAGCATCGGCCAGATCGCGCAATTCATCGAACACCACCCAGCGGGTCTTAACGGCTTGCAGCAATGTTATGGGCCGCCGTTCGCCATCGGCAATCAATGCTTCTGCACGCTCGAGACAAGGTTCCACTCGATATAAGGAGCAAAGCGGTTGAGGGTAGCCGTCAGCCTGGATTGGAGCTACGGCTTCGAATCCTTCCCTGAATCCGACGAGTCGTTCGAATAATTGTGCTGAGGCGAATGGAATGTCACACGCGACAACCAGTGCCCAATCTCTTTGACAACTTGCAAGAGCAGCATGAACTCCACCAAGTGCTCCCCAACCCGCCACGAGATCTGGAGAGCTCTTGAGACCGAGGTCGTCAGCGTTTCTTCCAATGACCGTCACAGAGCTCACAACCTCAGAGAGGGAAGCGGCGAGTGTCTCCGTGAGAGTGCGGCCGTCTAGGAGAAGTCGTGATTTGTCCTTACCCATCCGGCTCGATGCACCGCCGGCAAGGATGAAACCCTCAATTGAAATCATTAGTCTTTGCGCGAATCGAGTCGGATTAGAAGCTCGGTCGCACGGTAACACGGCGAAACGGGTGCGCCAAGCAAAGATGTTTCTGAGTGATAGCGGAACGAATGAGTCGTTTTCAGCGTCTAAGCAGTTCGGACGGGCTCCTGCGAATCACACTAACGCGGAAATGGATGTTCGTCTTGACCCTGTTTTAGGGCAAAGCTTATAGTCAAAGCTACGAGCCCGGCAGGGCTCACGAAGTTAGGTGGAGAGGTAGTTGATGAAGAAGCTCTTCTTAGTTCCAGTTCTCCTCGTTCTTTCCTTATCGTTCGCAATTACTGTGTATCCGCAGAGAGCTGCGACCGGCAAGATTGAAGACCCCAGATTTTTCCCTCTTGAAGATCTAAAGCCCGGCATGAAGGGCGTCGCCCGCACAGTCTTTGCTGGAAGCGAACCCCAGGAATTTGCCGTTGAGATACTCGGAGTGTTGCCCGGCTTTCCAGCTCCAAAACAGTCAGCCATCATCGCCAGATTAAGCGGAGCTAATGCCGAGAAGACTGGTGTCTTTGCTGGTATGTCTGGTTCTCCGGTCTACATCGACGGGCGGTTAGTCGGCGCTCTAGCTTTTAGCTTTCCCTTTTCGAAAGAACCTATCTGTGGCATCACGCCGATCAAGCAGATGATTGATCTGTTCGAAAACGGCTCCTCCGTCGGAAAGACAACTTCACAGCCACGACCAGTTACCATCGCGCAATTGACGGGTAACGATTGGAAACCAAGTCTGCCAAAGCCGACTGTTACCTCCACATCGTTGATAGCCCCGGTTTCAGCTGGTTCTCCACTTGTGCCTCTACTCGGGCAGCAGATGATGCCGATCGCAACACCCGTGGTCTTTAGCGGGATCAGCCAGGAATCACTCTCAGTGTTTGCGCCTCAGCTGATAGCCAACGGACTTTTGCCGGTGTCCGGTGCCGGTGGCTCGGCGGCAATAACTCCTCTCGCAAGAGTAAATGAGAAGACTTTAACGCCCGGCACATCGATCAGCGTCCAACTCGTCCGAGGAGACTACTCAATCGCAGCGTCAGGAACTGTAACATTTCGCGATGGCGATCGAATCTACGCATTTGGTCATCCTTTCCTCAGCTTGGGAATGGCTGACATGCCCATGACTGAGAGTTCTGTGTTGACAGTGATTCCGAACATCAATAACTCGTTCAAACTTGCTGTGCCGGGACAGATGGTTGGTTCGATATCGCAGGACCGTTCGAGTGGCATATTTGGCAAGCTGGGCCAAGCTCCCAAAATGATTCCGGTCAAGATAAATCTGAGAACTAGTCGCGACCGTACTGAGAGTTACTCTTATGAAATCGCGAACGATAGTTTCCTAACACCGTTGCTGCTGAACATCACGATCTTCAATACGATCATTGCCAGCGAACGCGGTCTCGGTGAATCAACGATTACCCTCAAGGGTGCAATTAACGTTAGGGGTCAGGAGACCATTCAATTAGACAACAGGTTCTCTGCCGCCAATTCAGCGGCACTTGCTGCAGGTTCCGTAGCTGGACCAGCCAGTTCACTTTTAGGCAGCGGCTTCGAGGATGTGCAGATTGAAGGTGTCACACTCGACATCGCATCCAGTGACACGCGGTACGCGGGCACGCTAGAGCGGATTGCTGTAGACCGTACTGAAGTGCGTCGCGGTGAGAAGATTGAAGTTCAGGCTTACGTGCGCACTGATTCTGGAAAGCAATTTGTGCAGCGTATTCCAGTTGAGATTCCGGACGATGCTACACCCGGACAATTGTTGGTATTTGTTGGCGATGGTGGAGCGCTGCAGGAAGGGTCAGCTGCCAAAGCTTTCGTGCCACAAGATCTTACCCAGCTTGTGCGCGCAATCAACAAGGTGAAGAAGAGCGATAGACTTTACGTCAAGCTGTTTCGCATAACTCCTGGTGCGGTGATCGGAACTGATGAGTTGCCGAATCTTCCACCATCAGTAGTGGCAACACTTAATAGCGATCGAAACTCCGGTGGTTATACACCCACAGTGCTTTCTCCGGTCTATGAGAAGGAGTTAGCTCCCGCCGAATACGTCATTTCTGGTCAGCAGTTGATCGGAGTTGATGTCGTTCGTTAGTTTGTTGAGAGTGCGGTGCTCTGCGCGCCGCACTCTATCCCCCTTGGCCTCACGCTAATCCATTTCAACTCGGGTTGAGTAATTCGTCCCTATTGGATGGGTTTACATTTCGTTGGCTCAAAACTCCCGTGCAACCATTACTTCTAATCCAACTTGTGATGGACTTGCCGCGATCACTTCGAATCGCACTCGTCTCGCCATTGGTAGTGTTGTTGATGCTTCTCTTGTTTCCGTTCAAAACCATTGTCGTGCCCGCTTGGTCTCTGCGCGTGATTGACCATCTTGAGCAGCCCGTCGCTGCGGTAAAAGTAACTGAGCATTGGCAGAACTACCTGTTGGAACCCAACGGACATGAGGAATTGAAGAGCACGTTGGGAAACGGTGAGGTCGAATTTCCCGAAAGAACTATAAGAGCCAGTCTATTTACTAGGGCGATCGCACGGATTGTCAAAGCAACTCGTTCGGGTGCTCAGAAACGGACAGACTGTTATGCATCAGTTGTAGTTTGGGGAAGCAAGGATTTCGAGACTACGGCTGCTGTCCACAACGGTTCCGAAACATCGCAGCAAACAATCGTAGTTCACCGTTTGAGCTACAACTCCTCGCCACGCTCAAACGAAAACAAGAATCGCTGGTCGGAATTAGGGATGAGTTCCAGTCGATAGGCGATGCGTTGCTGATCGAGAGTTGTTCGTAAGTTATTACTCCCGAACAGTAGCAGCGTACTAGACTGCGGTGCCCAACGAATCAAATCCGGCAGGAGATCTTGGAAGCTATCCAGCGCGCGCGATGTGACAAAATCAACGGGCGGTGCTGGGACCAGTTCGAATCGGCTGGTTATCACTTGTGCCCGGTCCGGACTGTCGATCAATTTCAGGGCTTCACGTAAAAAGACACCTTTCTTTGCTGAAGACTCAATCAATATTCCGTTGAGATCTGTGCGAGCGATTAAGCAGGGGACAAGTGGAAGTCCGGCGCCGGAGCCTAGGTCGGCAACTTTCGCGTTCGTGGGAAGATGGTGGAGTAGCCATAAAGATTCCAGAATGTGACGATCGGCAAACTCGTCCGTAGATGATGGCGACACAAGGTGCAAACGTGAATTCCACTTCATGACCAGACGAAAGTATTCGCTCAGGCGAAGCACGGCATCGTCGGTCAGCGATACACGAAAGCTCCCAGCATGGACTTTGAGAGAATCTTGAAGGGCTTTAAGCTGGTCGTCGATGGTCATCTCACTGACGGTGCTCACTGCATGATGGCTTGAGTCCAGCTGATGGATCCATCAGCTAATGCTTGATGGTACTGACAACAACTACTATGAAAGACATTACTGAACAACATCAACACCTGGGACGAGCGGTGACAAAGATCATAAGCGAATTTGTCAGCCAGTTAGATTCACGTCGCGTCACCTCTGAAGCCTCTGTCAGTGATACTCATGAACTATTTGCCGAGCCTTTACCCGAACAGGGCACAAGTCTTGACGAGATCCTGTCTCGGTTTAGCAAAGACGTAGCGCCGCATGCGATGCTAGTGCCCAGTCCGCGTTATTTCGGTCAGTTCAATCCTACACCTTTGCCCATCGGCGTGTGGGCCGACGCACTTATTTCAGTCCTCAATCAGAATGCGGGTGCGTGGCGGAATGGGCCAACCTCAGCCATGATCGAAGCACGTGTGATTCGTTGGCTGTGCGAACTCATCAACTACGGTGACCAAAGTTACGGAACGCTCGCAAGCGGTGGGTCGGAAGCAAATCTTATTGCCCTCAAATGTGCTCGCGATCGCGTTTCCAAAGAATTCGTTAGTCACGGCATTCGCTCCTCGCCGGCGGCGTTGACTATCTACTCTTCGGAGCAATGCCATTACTCGATTGAAAAGAGTGCAGACCTGCTTGGACTCGGTCGCGCCAGTTTGCGAAAAGTACCCACTGACGACCAGTTTCACATCCGACCCGAGGAGTTGCGCAAAGCCATTGAGCGCGATCGTGCTGAAGGCCTCAGGCCGTTTTGTGTTGTTGGAGTGGCAGGAACAACCTCCACAGGCGTCGTAGATCCATTGGTTGAGGTCGGAGAAGTCGCGAGGGAATACGGATGCTGGTATCACATCGACGCTGCGTACGGTGGCGCAATGGCATTTTCGAATGAGCACCGAAGCAAACTCGACGGCATTAACACGGCTGATTCGGTCACGTTCGATCCACACAAATGGATGTTCGTTCCGTTCTCGTGCGGTGCGGTCCTCGTTCGTGAAGGTGGTCGCGTGTTGCGTGACGCTTTCGATATCACTCCTGAGTATTTGAATGAAGATCGCGGCGGAGCGGACGTGGAGTTTGACTTTTTCCGTTACGGGCAGATGGGTACAAGACGATTCAACTCGCTGAAGCTTTGGATGTCGCTGAAGTTTCTCGGTCGCCAGGGGTACGCGCAGATAATCGAACGACAGATAGAACTGACTAAGTACTTTGCTTCTCGCTTGAATGAGTTAGAAGGGTTTCATCCACTCGCGCAGGTCGAGACTGCGGTTTGCTGTTTCAAGTTTCTTCCCGAGGGTCTTCAAAACGCGAATGGAGAATTGCAGGACGGAGTGCAGCAGCATTTGCAGCAGCGAATCGAGCGAGGCGGTGAAGCTTGGTTGACGACTACGGTCTTGCACGGCCGTCGGGTGCTGCGCGTAAACATCAACAGCTTCCTTACCGAACGTCGGCATGTAGACGATCTGCTAGAATTGCTGCAAAGAGAGAGTAAGTATCTGGCGCTCAAATGAGAAAGCGATTACAGAACCGGGAGCTGCGTTAATTGCCGATTGCCAATTGTCGATTTCAGATTGCCGTCGCTTATACCGGATCTAATCGAACTAATACGACAACCGTGGATCGAAAGTGATTGACGACTTCATAACCAAGAGAATCGGCAATCGGCAATTGGCAATTGGCAATGACTCCGGTCGCTACCGCTCCTGGTTCTGTATCCTTGCATTACTTGTTTTTGTTCTAGGTCCGTCCTCAGTCTTTACTCAGCCACGTCAACGATCCAGATCCGAGGAAACTGCTCCGCGTTCGCTTCCGTCCGTCAGTTCACAAAAGGAGTTTGATTCAATTGCAGTAACTTACGATCCAGAGACTCCTTATGCGCTGCCACACGTGCTGTTTGTTATTGATCGCAAGGACGGAAACCGAATCTACTACGTCAACACCAATCGCTATAAATTCCATAAAGACTTCGTTAACGGTAATTACTTATCGCTGGAACGCGGGCGTGAGTTTTTCGAAAACAATTATCTGAAGCCGAATCGCCGGTTCATCCTTGGTACGCTTGCGTATCAGACACCAATCAAACGCTGGACGTTCGAGTTTTGGGAGGGTGACCTGATCCCAGCAGATCAAATCAAGCTAACTTCAGACACGATCAATCACAGTTTCTTTACCCCAGTTGCCTACAAACCAAACTCGTTGCGACAGGAAGACGAGTCGAAGGCGATCACTGGATTAAGTCGCATTCTCCAGCGTGAGATCCTTCAAGAGCAGGATTATCAACCGCTCAATCTTGCTAAAGGACTCGGGCGCGTTCACGTGATTCCCAAGTTGGATGAACATGTGGAGATTGGTTTCAACGAAATCCTCGTGCTCGATGAAGTACCGATCCAACTTCCTCCAGTTGCCGGCATCATCACTTCGCAGCCGTCTACTCCTCTTTCGCACATCAACCTGCTAGCGAAAGGATGGGGCGTGCCCAATGCTTACATCAAAAATGCTCATGAGCTGCTGAAGCAGTACGACGGCTGGTGGGTGACTCTCGAGACGAAGCGAGATGGCTATTCGATCAAACGAGCCGACAACGATCAGCTGCGCGAGTATCAACGGCGCCTCGCCGAACGCACGGATCTCGTCAAGCCACGGTCGAATCTTCTTGAGAAACGTTTGCTGCCACTTGCTCATCAACGAGCAACATCGAGTGTGTCGTATGGTGGGAAGTCGGCGAATCTCGGCGAGCTGGCTAACGCGCATCTACCGGGGGTTTTCATACCTCCAGGTTTCACGATCCCTTTCTATTACTACGATCGTTTTCTGAAGGAGAATAATCTCGACGATCAGATCCTTGAGATGCTGAATGATCAGAAGTTCGTTCACGATCCAGCGTATCGTCGAGAGCGTTTGACAGAAATGCGAGCTCAAATTCAGAAAGGTACGGTTGCGGACTCACTTAAGAACGCAGTCTTGCGTCGCGTCGCCTCTGAATATGCAGGCAAAGGTTTATTCGTGCGCAGCTCGTCTAATTCAGAAGACCTCCCGAATTTCAGCGGCGCCGGTCTTTACACGACCGTACCGAACGTGAAGGGTGATGCGGAACTGATTGAAGCAATCAAGACAGTTTGGGCTTCGTTATGGAACTTCGAAGCATACGAGGCTCGCGAGCGTGCGGGGATCGATCACTCGCAAATCTTTATGGCTGTGTTGCTGCAAGAGGGAATTAATTCAGAGAGCTCGGGCGTAATGATCACCACCGACCCCTTCGACAGTGAAAACACCGGGGCGATTTACATCAGCGCAAAGAGAGGGTTAGGAATCAAAGTCGTAGAAGGAAAGCGTGTCGCGGAACAGATTATCTTTCGACCACGAACAAATGCAGTGCAGGTTTTGACGCGTTCGGCTGAAGACAGTCTTTTGACCTTTGATGAAAAGGGTGGAGTGAAGGAAGTTCCGATCACGGGCGAACGGGCTGTCTTAACTGATGATGTAGTCCGGCGATTAGTAAAGGCTGCGTCCGAGATCAAAAAAGTCTTTCGCAGTCGTGATCAGGACATTGAATGGGCCTTCATGAAGGGTCGAATATACATCGTCCAATCGCGACCGTTCATCGCCGGCAGCTAACAACAGTGGGAGCGCGGGCGTCCTCGCCCGCATCTTCTGGTTGAAGTTGAAATGATCGTGAGAAGATGCGGGCGAGGA
>JBKPAL010000347.1:0-25056 GCA_046726395.1 Acidobacteriota bacterium | reverse complement strand
GTCGTACTGAAAGCCCAGAGTGATCCACGTAACGATCCAAAGCGGCGTCGCGCTGCGCTTGCCGCCGCACTCCAAAGGCCGATTCCCGCTCCCAGTAAACTTCAGACCGATCCAGTTACGATGAGACGTCGGCTGTGCTTTAGTTAGACGCTCACCAGCGGCAATGAGCGATAGCGTTTTCCCGTCAACCTGGCTAGCGCGTTGACGACGGCCGGTGAAATTAGTGGAACTGGAGGCTCGCCACAGCCAGTAGGAGTTTCGGTGCTCGGCACGATGTGCACTTCGACGGCAGCCGGTGTATCAACGATATATGGTGGCGTGTAGTCATCGAAGTTGCGCTGCTCCACGCGGCCATCTTTGAAAGTGATCGCTCCGTTTGCCATCAGTTGAGTTAAGCCGAAGCCCATCCCTCCCTGAAACTGACTTTCTACGCTGAGCGGGTTAACAGCCAGACCGCAATGGACTGCAACAGTCGCGCGATGAATCTTAGGCCTCTTGTTTTCCACCGAGACGTCAACGGCACACGCTACCGCAGTATCGAACGATTCATGACATGAGATACCGACCGCATGGCCCTTCGGCAGAGAGTTTCTCCAAGCGCTTTTCTGGTCCATTAGGTCTAGCACGGCGCGTAGTTTCTTTGCCTCAGTCTTCAGAAGTTTGCGCCGATACGTGATGGGATCGACTTTGGCCCGTGTTGCTAACTCATCGATTAGAGTTTCCATTACGAACGCATTGTGAGTGTGACCAACAGAACGCCACCAAAGCACGGGCACATTAACTGTCGGATGGTGAGCCGAAACATGAAAACTCGGAATGCTGTATTGAGTATCTGATGTCCCTTCTACCGCGGTTACATCAACACCGTTCTTGATTGTAAAAGCCTCAAACGGAGAGCCCATGGTCAAGGATTGGCCCACGATTACGTGTCGCCAAACCGCCGGCATTCCGTCTGGCCCGATTCCAATCTCAACGCGGTGTGCGTGCATCGGACGATAGTAACCGCCGCGAACGTCATCCTCCCGTGTCCAGATAAGTTTTACCGGAGTGCCGCGTAGACGTTTAGCAATCACTGCTGCTTCCCGTGGCACATGTGAATCGATTACCGCACGTCTCCCAAAACCGCCGCCGGCGAATTCAGTATGAAAAGTTAACTGTTCCGGTTTCACGCCGAGGACTTCTGCGATCACCATTTGGTCCATGGTTTGGAACTGAGAAGGAACCCACGCTTCCGCACGATCGCCATCGAAGCGAACTGTCGCATTCAAAGGCTCCATTGGTGAGTGAGCCAGAAATGGAAACTCGTATTCGGCGACGAGACGATTCTCTGCCGCAATTCGTTCTATGGCCTTCTCGTCACCAACCGCCTTGGCCACATTTCCCTTAGTACGTGCGAGTTCTCTGTACTTGGTCCACAATTGCGAGCTGTCTGGATGTTCTAGTCCTCCTAAGTCCCATTCGATCTCTAGTCGATCGCGCGCCTGCTTTGCGGTCCAGAACCTGTCGGCAACCACAGCAACGCCAGAGCCTTTAACCAACGGAATCTCGAACACATCACGCACACCATCGATGCTGCGCGCTTCCTTGTCGTTAATGCTCTTTACACGTCCGCCAAACACGGGTGGATGGGCCACAACAGCGATCTTCATTCCCGGCAGATCCAGATCCAGACCAAATTTTTGCGAACCATCACACTTCGCAAGACTGTCCAAGCGCCGAGTCTTCTTTCCGATCAGCCGAAATTCAGATGGGCTCTTGAGAGTTACTTTCTCAGGCAGTGGCTTGCGTAAGGCATCAGTAGCGAGTTCCGCGTAACGGGCCGACTGTCCACTCGGGCCGTAGACAACGCTTGCTTCGGCGCGACACTTGTCGGGTGTCACGTGCCAACGGTCCGCCGCTGTCGCAATGAGCAGAGCTTTTGTCTTGGCACCCAGCTCACGGTACTGCTGGAACGAATGAGCGATAGAGCCCGAGCCTCCAACCATTTGAATTCCAAATATCGGATCTTTATAAACGTCGGCCGCGGGCGCGAGTTCAGCGATGACTTGGGACCAGTCTGCATCCATCTCATCAGCCAGGATCATCGGCAACGAAGTCTGTACTCCCTGCCCAAACTCGAGACGGTTCACTTGAATTACGATTTTGCCGTCCGGCCGAATGTGCACGAAGGCATCCGGGGGATAGACCTTGCGAGGCTGATTTCCTTCCTGGGCATGAGAAGGAGAATCGAGATAAAGCGTTACTAGCAATCCTCCCGCGGCGGCAGTTGAGACTCTCAAAAAACTTCTGCGATTCAGACCTCGATCTTTTTCAGTTGCTGCTCGCATGGCTCTCCTTTATTTCAATTGTTGAGAGGCACTCATGATGGCTTCGCGGATGCGTACATAGGTGGCACAGCGGCAGAGATTCCCACCCATCGACTCTTCGATATTCACATCGGTAGGTTTCTTTGTAGCTTTCAGGAGCGCAACGGCGCTCATAATCTGTCCGCTCTGGCAATAACCACACTGCACCACATCCTTGTCGACCCATGCATCCTGCACGACACGGCCCACCGGGTCTTGACGGATTCCCTCAATCGTCACGATCGAACGATTGCCAATTAGCGAGACAGGAACAACGCATGAGCGTGTCGCGACGCCATCAACATGCACGGTGCAAGCGCCGCAAGCACTGATGCCACACCCGTACTTCGTCCCTGTCATTTTGAGCTCTTCCCTTAGCACCCAAAGAAGAGGTGTCGATGGATCTACATTCACCTGTTTGCGCTCGCCATTCACGTTGAGTTGATAGGTTGCCATGACTGATCCCCTCACTTCGATCTTTACTTTGGACACGGAGTGCCTGCTTCAACCCATTGCCGGGTTGCAGCAACGAATTCGGCATGCGATAGAGGTGGTAGAGTCCGCGTAGTTCCGTCTGGCCGGCGGCCCGGATTCCAGGCCCAAATCACAAGTGCCTCTTCTTCGTGATGTTTTAGCAATGCAGGTCCGTCGTGGTCGTGATTCTTTGAACGATCCGTCACAGCGCGACAAACAGCTGCGCTTGACAAGGGTCGATCATTCAGGTCTTGCCACTGCATCGACAGCGGGGCGAGATGCCAATTTTCACCACCGGGCACACCAGTACTGTCCGCATTCTTTTCCTGATGACAACTCTGGCAGTTCAATCCCGGAACTCCCCAGCCCTCTGGCCCACGGATGACGTTAGCGAAATGGCGGTGTCGATCATCGCCTTGCTGTGGATAGTTGGTAGCGGTGTGGCAGTTGATGCAGCGCGGTGAAATCAGAACGGAATAGACCTGCTGCCATGCCTGCAAGCCTTGCGCGGTCTTCGGATCACTTGCAGAAGCTTCATTGACCGCAGCCCGGGTGGAGAGCGCAATGAAAGTCGCGACGATGAGTAAAACAGAAACGAGCGTGTTAGTGACTAATCGGTTCGCCAACATGATCTTTCCCTCGGACGTTTTTTACTGGGACCGCGGGCGTCCTCGCCCGCACACGGCTTATGACCAATTGGTTTACGGGAGAAATGCGGGCGAGGACGCCCGCGCTCCCAGTAAATTGGCTCAGCTTTCGTTGCGCGGTGTAACGCGCGTCCGGTACCACTATCCTCGCTCAACTGCGGCTGTAAGGCTTTTTCTTATACGGATCGATAATCGATATATCATCCAAGTAGTGTTTTCACCAGTGCGCAGCATTAGTTAATTACTTAACCCTTGTAAGCAGAGGTAGCGCGATGAAGTCAATTGAAGTTGTGGAGCGATTTTGGGAGTTGATGCGGACCAACAACTTTCATTCAGTAGGCCAGGTACTGAGCGATGACTTTGTGCTTGACTGGCCGCAATCCAATGAGCGGATTCGCGGTCGAGAAAATTTCGCCCGGATGAATGAAGAATATCCGGCGCACGGTCGCTGGCAGTTCACAATCAACAAGATTGTCGCTAATGAAAGTGAGGCAGTTACTGACGTATCGGTAACTGATGGAGTTCAGAATGGCAGAGCGATTACGTTCTTCACGATTAAGGGTGACCAGATTGCTAGGATGTTAGAATTCTGGCCCGATCCGTTCCCGGCTGCCGAGAATCGCAAGCACTTAGTCGAGCGAATGAATGCCAAGAGTTAGCGGCTTTGCCTGGAATACCACCAACCGCAGTTGGTGGATTCCTTCATACACGGCCTACAAAAAGTGACTCACGAGAACTCGTGGAATCCCACCGACCGCAGTGGGTGGATTGTTCATACTGACGCACTAGCCCAGCACCACTCTCATAGATCTTCAGCGCTCATTGAGTTAGGAGCGGAGGTTGGGTATGAACGAATCCACCAACTGTGGTTGGTGGTATTTGCTGACTCGCTACGACAACGAGCGTAGGCCGTGTATGAAGGAATCCACCGACTGCGGTCGGTGGTATTTCCGACTTTTGAGGCAAAGCCGCGGGGTGTGGCGCCCATTAGTCGCGACCACCTCCGCGAAACTGTGTTAAAACCTCGAAGCTTGAACGCTAACGAATCTTGAGCGGGGGTAAACCGCCCTTCCCAACCTATGAGACTCTCCGACTTGAACGCTTACGACTGACGTTGAATGGCTTTTAAGCGTCGGATCACACACAACAAACCAGGTCAGAAGAGCTTTGTCTTTTGAAGTGTCTTGAGAAGATTATAAGTAAAGACCACCTCGAACCGATTGTGATTTACGATCGGAAAATCATTTTTGAAGGCGTGAGTATAAAACGTCGAGATCGTGAACTCCGGACTAAGTCTGTACGACCCGTTAAGAAAGAAACGCCTGCCGCGATTAAAACGATCAGCATTCAATCCACCGAATTGCGGATCTATCTGCGCGTAACCTCCTCCGACGGCGAGTGATTTATTGATCAGGCCCTTCTCAACGTAAGCAGCGAGGCCGGCCTTAGGGTTATTCTCAAGGCGCTCGTAAACCTCAAGTCGGAAGAAATCTATTGCTTTAAGCTCCGGCGTGTTCACTCGGAACGCCTGTCGCAAAGTTTCTCGCCCTGATTCAAACGTGTAGTCACCGGAGACAGCTGCCCGCTCGCCGATCTTCTTACCAAGTAGAAATTGATGGTAATTAGATTTCTTCAGTCTATGCCAGCGTTTGTTGATGTTCGGAGTGAAGAGATCCCCGACAAAGCCAAAGGTAACTGAGATCTCATCAAAGAAGATTTTTTGCGGCCGTTGGATGACTACGCGCTCACCCGTGAGATAGCCGTCATTATCATACGTAGTAATTTCGGTTGACTCGCCGCGCTGAAAATAAAGTCCGCCAAGCTGTACCTCAACGCCATTAACGGGCTTGGCTGATAAATAGAGCTGCTTGAGATACAGGTTTGTAACGGCGTCGCCAGTGCCAATGCCGGTGTCGTTGAAGCCAGCGGTGAAATTGCTGCCTGTGAAGACTCCAGCGTTGAGGCTATACGAACCATTCCGGTCAAACTTGAGCCGCCCCTTGAATTGCATCTGATCCTGTATCTGATTTGTTACGGTAGTTCCTGCGCTGTTCTGAATCCATCGATATCGAGTTACCAGCGTTGCGGCTTGCAGATCGAACCAACGTTTGAGGCCGCTGGTTGGTACTTGTGAGTTAGGGATCGTTGTCGAGAGCGAAATCAGGTTTGTCTTTTCCCTAGCGATCACCAGCGGATTACTTTCCAACTCCCTTCGATAGAATGCACGCGGGCGCTGTAACGTGTGTCTGCCGGGATCAGCGATATCCTGTTCACCCTCAGTGAAAGCGATTTCCAACCCCAACCCTCGACTCTCTTTGATCTTGTCTTCTTGAAGTTGCGGCACACGTTCGGTCGCGAAGTCTAACCACTCCCTCGCAGTTAGCACTCCATCTCTAGGTTCTGTATCCGCCCTTTCTGTTTTGAGTCCCTCTTCCACTAAGGCATAGGTTAAGAGTCCATGACCGAACTGTGCAGCCTCAAGTGCTGCCTGGTAACTCTGCGCCGCCGTGAGAATGTACATTCCTTTTTCGTATGCCAACTGAGCTAGTCCTTTGGAGTTCATTGGCCCACGTCGCTTCTCTGCTGCCTCAAGCGCCTGGCCTGAGTTGCAGGCGTCAATGAAAAACAAAAGTCGGTTTGCCTGTACGCCCTCGAGTGCTTGCTCTAATTCAATGTCTGAAATGCTGTGGTTCAATATCGTCTGCAACGTCTGCTCGTTTAAATCGATCCTTTGGCCGTTGTAACCCAGGTCATGCGGGATCAGATAGAAGCGTTTGCCTTGTGCAGTGCCATGACCCGCGAAATAGATCACTATCGTATCTTCAGGCACCGCCCGCTTCAGCCTTTTGAGATCCGGGGAAGTCGCTGTGGAAGGTTGTTCGATACCGGCCAAGCGTTCTAGCGCCGCGAGTATGTTCGCCTTGGTTGCGTAGTGATTTATGAGTGGCACGATTTCCACGCGCTGAGTAGGTGAGACTTGCGAGACCTTTGCTTGTAACTCCCTGGAGAAGCTTTGCGCATCAGCGACAGCATACTTGAGGTTGTATTGAGGGTTAGCGTATTCGTTCAGGCCGACAGCGATGATGTAAGTCGTACCAGAGCGCTTCAAACTGTCGGCGCCAGTTAACGACAACTGCGCATCTTTACTCTTCACGTTATCTCTGTTGAAAGCGTAGGCAGTTAATCGGTTTACTCCCGCGATGAGGGTTACCTCTTCCTCAAGCGTGACAGCGCTTTGTCCATTAAGAACGTCGCCATGCCAGACTTTGACGAGTGAGCCGTTGCGAAACAATCGAAGATCGCGAGCTCCGCAACCGCTCGGGTTATCTTTGTCAGCTGGCGCGTCAATAACCTTGATCTTTACTTTGACCTCGCGCAAACCAATCGGCTGCTGCTGTTCAAATGCCAATGACAACTTGAGAACAGGCTGACGGCGATCCTTTGTGGAAACATCGTCGCGCACGCGTGGACGCTTTCCCGCGAAAACATCGGCGAGTAAACCGGGATAATAGAACTCGTTAAAGAACCATTCGATCGGGGCAACGTTGAACGTGTCTTGGTTGTAGCGCCAGAGAATTTGGTTCCACGATATGGGAGTACCATCAAACATACCCTGTGGCGTTACTGTTATCCATTCACCGCCATCGTCCAGTGAAATCAAGCTCAGGATGTGCTCGCCAGTTGCCGTGTCCCACAAAAAAGTTGATCCGTCATCACTTGCAGACGCGAGTAGCTTAGTGTCTGGGCTAAAGTCGATGGAGTTGATGTTACCCGTGTGCCCGACCAAGGTTCGCAGCTCGCCGCCTGTCTTCGTATCCCAAATGCTAATGCTGTGGTCTTCCCGACTTGCCGCAAGCCGGAACCCATCTCGGCTGAAAGCGAGGTTTGTAATTGGCTTTGCCCCGCCTTTTAGAATTCCGATTTGCCGACCACTGGTCAGATCCCAGAGCTTAATCTCCCCGAGACCACCGGTGGCTAAGGTGCCATCATCATGGCTGAGAGTGAGCGAGGTGAATCGAGCGTTAGCGTCGAAGTTGTGAACTATGGGATCACCGGTTGTTGTATTCCACAAAGCGATCTGGCCCATGCCATTGAGGGTCGCAAGAACGCGTCCGTTCACACTGAAAGCCTCGTCAACTATCGGGTTAACCAGATCGATGCAATGTAGTTCACTCCCCGTTTTCACGTCCCAAATTCTCAATTCATTTCCGTTCATCTTTGGGTGCTGTGCGTTCTGACGAATCCCGGACCCTGTTCGCTCTTCAGTGCTGTAGGTTGCCATTAGTAAGGAGCCGTCACGACTGAACTTCACGCGCTGAACAACTCCGGTGCTTACAGCTGGCGATAGAGTGTGTACTTGTCGTCCGTTGGATGTGTCGAAAATCGCGACTCCATTCGTATGGGGCAAAAAGGCCGCGACGAAACGGCCGTCAGGACTTGGTAACGAAACCATTTCGTCAGCTAGTCCATTGAGTAGACGAAGTCCACGACCGGTCCGCAGGTCCCAGCTTGTTCGACCGCCGGAGAACAGACGTGTGCCGTCCTCTTTAAAACCGACGGCGTATGCTGCATTTGCACGACCACTCACTTTGAGGAGTTGCTTCCCAGTCTTCATTTCCCAAATCACAGTCGGACTGCCAACACTTGCGGTAGCGATGGTTCTTCCGTCGTCGCTAAAGGTTATTAGCGTCCGGAATTCGGTAGCACCAACGCGCTGTGTTGGGACTTTCAATGATCGCACTATGCGACCCTTAGAAACGTCGCAAACCTTGACTGAGTCGTCTTGACCGAGCGCGAGGAAGCGACCGTCACGACTGAATTGGATAGAGCCGTGCTCATCGGTTGTCGATGCGAGAACTTGATTGTGCTTATCTGGCCACGTGTGCCATAGCTTCCATCTATTTTCTTCGATAGCCGAAACAAGCAAGTGTCCATCTGCGGTGAACGATGGCGAGGCGCTATAGATGCGTTTGTTCGAAAGGGAAAAGGACTCTAATTGCCGATCTTTTGTAAGTTCGAAAATGCTGATGAGTGCACGTGATTTTCCTGTCACCACTGCCGCTAATTGATCGCTGTTCGCGTTGAGCGCGACAGCAATCTCTTCATCGGGCAAACCAGAGAGACTTGCTATTTCGACAGTCCGTAAAAGGCGCCAACTTGACGTCTC
The DNA here is from genome assembly GCA_046726395.1 of Acidobacteriota bacterium. Lineage (GTDB taxonomy): Bacteria > Acidobacteriota > Blastocatellia > Pyrinomonadales > Pyrinomonadaceae > PSRF01. The sequence goes on along the minus strand of JBKPAL010000347.1, from coordinate 16,423 downwards.
CCAAACGTTCGCAACGAGGCCCCCGTTCGCGTAAATGATCGCGGTCAGCCTTTGATTATCCCGGCTGAACTCGAGCAGAAGGATCTCGCCCGACAAGGTAGAGTCGCGTAATCCGCTGAGAGTTTGCACCTCGCGACCGGATGTAACGTCCCAAATCTTGATGGACCGGTTCTCAGCCGATGTCGCTATCAGACGACTGTCCGGACTGAAAGCGACAAATGGTGAGGTCGTTGGGCTGCTTTGACTACCGCTCGACAAGTTGCGTAAATCGCGGCCCGTGGCAGTTTCCCACAATTTGACGACGCTACTCCGTGCTGACGTAGTTGCGAGTAACCTCCCATCAGGACTGAAGATAAGGCGCGTCACTCCAAAATTGTTTTCGGCCGTTTGCAGGACAAGTTCAGGTTTAGCCTCTCGTGTGCGCTCGGATGGCAACCGGCTTACATCCGAGGTGCTCTCGATGCCGTTAGCTTGTTTTTCGTGGGGAATGCCTATGGATTCCGTGGGGTGCGAGGCGGATGCTTGAGCGCAAACGTCAGATGAGTAAGCGACCAGGAGGAAGCTAGATGCAACTAGGAAGACAGCTGCAATGAAAACCGAGTTGCTACGACTGTTCGCGGTTTGTGTCATCGAAAGAATTCTTCGGGTAGGCGATGTTTCGCGTATGAGGCAAAATAACATACGCCCCAACACTCGTTGTTCTGAGTGATGGGACGTATCTTTTTAAATATGATGGCAGCGCATACGGGACTCGAACCCGTGATCTCTGCCTTGAGAGGGCAGCGTGTTAACCGACTACACCAATGCGCCGGATGCGTGACGGATTATAGGTAGCCAACCTCGACTTCGCAAGTTTACGACCAATCCACAGATTACACAGATTGCACAGACACAAAGCATTACAGTTAGAGCTCTAGGCCTTTGCACAAAAGTCGGAGATGTAAAGTTCGACAACCGATTACAGAACCGGGAGCGGTAGCGACCGGAGCTGTATTGCTGAGTCGCTCCAATCATACTTGCGACTTTTTGTGTCTGTGTAATCTGCGAATCTGTGGATGAACCTCTTTCGAACGACTTTTCGTAGATGCTATACTCCATCTACAGCACGATCAGAAACCAACATTAGCTGAGGTCTATGCTGAACCTCCTTCCGGCTGGTACAAAAACTCAATCCCCTTCTGATTTACTTTTCGTCTTACCAATTACAATCGCATTTGAGCCGCGTGAGCTTCGGGGGTCTCAATGAACATTGTCGTTTTACGCGAGACGATGCCGGGAGAAGCCCGCGTTGCCCTGATGCCGGAATCTGTCCGCAAACTCGTCGACCTGAAGGCCAATGTCATGATTGAAACAGGCGCTGGACTCGGGGCAGCGCGTACGGACGACGATTATCAAAATGCTGGTGCAAAAGTCTTGAAGGATCGAGGGGCGCTGCTTGAGATCACGGACTTGCTCGCTGTCGTGAATCGACCTTCGAAGGAAGACTTTCATCAACTCAAAAAAGGTTCGGTGGTCCTCGGGTTCTTACGTCCGCTCGACGAACCGCAAGCGCTAGCACATGCCGCCGCCCAGGAATTAACGACGTTCGCCGTGGAATTGATCCCACGTATCACTCGGGCGCAGGCAATGGATGCACTCTCGTCGATGGCGACCGTTGTTGGCTACAAAGCTGTGCTCGTTGGAGCTTCTCACATTCCCCGCATGTTCCCCCTCTTAATGACTGCCGCAGGCACAATCCCGCCCGGTCGTGTGCTGGTGTTAGGTGCGGGAGTCGCAGGCTTACAGGCAATTGCTACCGCGCGTCGATTGGGTGCGGTTGTCGAAGCTTATGACGTGCGGGCCGCTGCCGGCGAGCAAGTACGCTCGCTCGGCGCTACATTTTTGGAAGTAGATCTCGGAGGGATTAAGACAGAGGACGCGGGCGGGTATGCTGTTGAGTTGTCCGATGAGGCGTTGGAAAGAGGACGGCAGTTGATAGCGGAACATGCCAAGACGGCGGATGTAGTGATCACCACGGCCCAAGTGCCGGGTAAACGTGCACCACTGTTGATGAATGAAGCTGCAGTGCGCGGGATGAAGCGCGGCTCGATCGTGATTGATCTTGCTGGTGCGACCGGAGGAAATGTAGCAGGCAGCGTTCCTGACAAGACTGTCGAAAGAGATGGAGTCACGATCACCGCGCCTTTAAATCTCGCGGGGACTGTGCCGGTCCATGCGAGTCAGATGTACTCGAGAAACATGACTTCGTTTCTCTCGTTGTTGATTAAAGACGGGGAGTTGAATATCGACCTCAGCGATGATGTTGTTGGACCATCATGCGTTACACACGACGGCAAGGTTGTCAACCAACGAGTTGCCACAGCGCTCGGATAGAAATCAGGATTGGATTTGGGCAGTGAAACAACCACGAAATCACACTAAACACCACTAAACAGTCCGACTTGGCGTGTCCGTTCGTTTAATTTCGTGGATCGTCCTAAGGTTAACGCAGATCAAATAAGAAGTTAGGGTTAGGAAAGGAGCTCAAAGAGATCACATGTCAGCAGAAATTTTCATTTCATCTCTCTATGTTTTTGTGCTCGCGGCATTTCTCGGCTACCAGGTGATCTCGCGAGTGCCTCCGCTACTGCACACGCCGCTTATGTCGGCAACGAATGCAATCTCCGGCATTTCCCTGGTTGGGTCACTCGTAACTGCCGGTGCGGGTTACAACACTGTGTGCACAATATTGGGATTCATTGCGGTAGTGTGCTCAACCATCAACGTGGTTGGCGGCTTCGTGATTACTGATCGCATGTTGCAGATGTTTAAAAGGAAGAGAATTGAGAAGGAATAACCATTCGTGGAGTCAGTTTGCTTCTCTGTGGTCCTCTGCGTCTCTGTGTCTCCGTGGTTTTCTTAACGCATGAATGACACTCCAGCAAAAGAGAACCACAGAGGCACAGAGAGACAGAGGACCACAGAGATTCGAAACATAACTAACAACTGACCTAAGACCATTTAAAAGTGCGCACCTACTTCATCGAATTCAGCTACCTACTCGCCTCAATCCTCTTCATCCTTGGATTGAAAGGCCTCAGTCACCCCGAATCAGCAAAACGCGGCATGCACTTAGCCGAGTTCGGGATGTTGATGGCCATCATCGGTACTCTTCTTCATCATGAGATCGTCAGCTGGGTATGGATCGTCACCGGTCTCACCATAGGCTCGCTCATCGGTCTCGCCATGGGCCTTTGGGTGCCGATGACTGCGATGCCCCAACGAACCGCTCTGTCACATGCTTTCGGTGCCTTGGCCGCTGCACTAGTTGGCGTATCTGAGTTCTATCGTCACGGAGGACACGTCGAAACTATCACAATGGCTGCGCTGGGCTTTGAAGTCATGCTTGGTTCGTTAACTACAACAGGAAGTCTATTGGCGTTCGCTAAGTTGCAGGGATTGGTTCGCGGCACGCCTCTGACTTACAAGGGTCAGAACGTTTTCAACATGGCGCTGCTGGCAGCGACCGTTTTCATCTTCATTTATCTCGTAATAAATCCTGGCTCAATGACGCTGTTTTTTGTTATGGCTGGTCTCGCCTTCGTGTTTGGCATCCTGCTGGTGATGCCAATCGGGGCTGCCGACATGCCGGTCGTGATGTCCTTGCTGAACTCCTACGCCGGACTCGCCTCGGCAGCAACGGGCTTTGTCCTTTCGAATAAGGTTCTGATCATCGCCGGAACACTCGATGGTTTTTCGGGCTTCATACTTTCAATCCTGATGTGCCGAGCGATGAACCGCTCGATCACCAATGTGCTGTTCGGCGCTTTCGGTAGCGCTGCGACAGCAGGTTCCACTGATGGTCATCAAGGCACGATGCGTGAGGTGGGCATCGACGACATCGCCGTACAGATGGCATATGCAAAGCAAGTAGTGTTCGTTCCCGGTTATGGAATGGCGACGGCACAGGCCCAACATGCGGTACGCGAGTTGGCCGACGTTCTTGAAAAGAGAGGCGTAAGTGTCAAATATGGAATTCATCCGGTCGCTGGACGAATGCCTGGTCACATGAACGTTCTACTCGCCGAAGCAAATGTACCGTACTCATCGCTTTATGAACTTGAGCAGATCAATCCAGAGTTTCCTGCTACTGACGTGGCAGTAGTCATCGGCGCCAACGACGTCGTGAATCCTGATGCTCGCGATAATCCGCAGAGTCCTATTGCCGGCATGCCAATCCTGGAAGTGGATCGCGCGAAGTCAGTCGTCGTTTTGAAGCGCGGCCAAGGCAAGGGATTTTCGGGATTAGAGAACCCGCTCTTCTTTAAGGACGTGACGGGAATGCTTTACGGCGATGCAAAGGACACTTTGACGCGGCTCGTGCAGGCCGTCCAGCACGCTTAGCTGTAGCAGTTCAACATACAGGACCGCGAGCCGTGGCGACCGGATGCTACATTCACCTTGCCGAGATCTTGTAGAGTACATTCAACTGGTAAGGGCGAGTGCTAGCATCCGGTGGCTACAGCTCGCGGTTCTGTATTGGTACTAAATAGTATGCGTAAATTAATTAGTGCACTTTTGTTGACGACCGTTTTGGTGCTGCCTTATTCGGCGGTGTCGATAAGAAGCCAGCAAACGGACCGCGCTTCCAGGAATACCGGGAAGCTTCGCAAGACCGACAAGTCAAAGAAGACCCCAGCTTCGTTAGCCGCACGACGCGGCGTCGAGACAATCACCTCGGCCCAGTTGAAAGATTATTTGACTTTCATTGCGTCCGATGAAATGGAAGGTCGCGATACACCATCGCGCGGTCTAGATACCACAGCAAAATTTCTTGCGATGAGCATGTCACGATTTGGACTGAAACCCGCCGGTGACCCTGGTAGTTACTTCCAGAAGATCGCGCTGCGTCGTGACGTCGTCGACCCGGAGAAGACGCGTGTCGCGCTCAACGATGCTCCATTGACCATCGGCCAGGATTACATTCCGACCGCGAGGCCAGGCTCAGCAAGCGGACAACTCGTGTATGCAGGTAACGGCTGGTTCATCAAAGGAAAAGAGATCGACTCCTACAAAGGTATCGATGCTCGCGGAAAGATTGCCATTATTTTTTCCTCGCTCGATGGTCTGCCTCGCGGAGTTTCGCGTTCCGATCTTTCGGGAGTGCGTGGTGAGGATTGGATGGGACCAACGGAATATGCGCGAAAGCAGGGAGTGGCAGCCTTGGTGATCGTTCCCGACTTTCAATATCTCGCGAACTGGGAGCGGAATAAGCAACGACTGACGGAACGCGGCTCGGTTAGTGTGGAGAAGTTTCAGACCCAGACTATGACGCAATTGCCGGTCGTCGTTGTATCGCCACGCATTGCAAATTCGCTGTTTGCAGGAGAGAAGCAAAATGGTCCGACGCTCTTTGAATCCGCTTATGGTGACGCTCGAGCGTTTCCAGCTTTTGAATTGTCCAGCGAGAAGAGAATGACGATCTCGATAGCAGGTAAGAACGAAAGTTTGTCTACGCAGAATGTCGTTGCAGTTTTTGAGGGAAGTGATCCGGTTCTACGAAACGAGTACGTCGCACTCGGGGCGCACTACGATCATGTCGGCGTGGCAAGTCAGGCAACTGGTGACGCGGTTTACAACGGAGCAGATGATGATGGTTCCGGGACGACGACCTTATTGGCGATTGCCGAAGCGTTGTCAAAAGCGTCGACAAAGCCGAAACGTTCGGTACTCTTTGTCTGGCATGCTGGCGAAGAGAAGGGGCTTTGGGGATCGCGTTACTTCACTGAGTATCCAACGGTGCCGCTCGAACAGATCGTGGCGCAGATCAATCTCGACATGGTTGGTCGCAGCAAAAAGGCTGGTGACACCAACGCGCGCAACCGTGAGCTTTCCAGTGCTCATGAGATCTACGTAATTGGCTCGAAAATGATGAGCACCGAATTAGGTGAATTAAGCGAGGCGGTAAATAAAGGTTACCTCAATCTTATGTACAACTATCGCTATGACGATCCGCATGATCCCAATCGCTTCTTCTTTCGCAGTGATCATTACAACTACGCACGCAAAGGGATACCAATAATCTTCTTCTTTGACGGTGAACACGAGGACTATCATCGCCTCGGCGATTCTGCTGACAAGATTGATTATCAGAAGATGGAGCAGGTGGCTCGCACGGTTTACATGACGCTCTGGGAAGTGGCAAATAGAGCGACGCGACCAAGGGTAGACAAACCACTGCCTCAGGAACTAATCCGCACGAACTAGAGATGAGGGACTGTTAAGAGTTCACCGTATGAACGTTGAGCGGGGGTAAACCTCCCTTCCTGACCTAAAGACTTTCAAATTTGTGTGACGCACTGATGTTGAAAGGCTATCGAGTACGAATCATCACTCAACTTTGAAAGTCTCTAGGTCAGGAAGGGAGGTTTACCCCCGCTTAAGAATCGACGAGTTCAACTCTAAGAGATTCACGCAGTCTGTGCCCAGGAAGGGCAGTCTTAGCATAGCCGCCAATCGTCAATCGTCAATTTGCAATCGTCAATGACTGGCAGTCTCTACATTGTCTCAACGCCGATCGGCAATCTTGAGGACATCACACAAAGAGCGATACGCATTCTCGGTGAAGTCGACCTGATAGCCTGTGAAGACACCCGTCACACAAAGAAGCTGCTGAACCATTTCGGAATCGACACGCCTACGATCAGTTATCACGATCACAATGAACGTGAGCGCGCGCCCGAGCTCTTGCGTCAATTGATCGAAGGCAAAGACATTGCGATCGTTTCCGACGCCGGCACGCCAGGGATCAGCGACCCGGGCTTTCGAATTGTCAGACAAGCAATTGAAGCCGGCGTGCGTGTCGTACCCATTCCTGGTCCTACCGCGTTCGTTTCAGCTTTAGTTGCTTCGGGATTTCCCACCGATGAATTTTTCTTTGCGGGCTTTCTACCTGCACGAAGTAGCCAACGCCGTAAGCGTCTCGCGGAGCTCGCCGACATTCCTGTTACGCTCGTCTTCTACGAAGCACCACATCGTATTGGAGAAGCGTTGAAAGACGCGTACGAGATCCTTGGTGAACGCGACGCAGTGATTGCGCGAGAACTGACCAAGTTGCATGAACAGATCGTGCACGCACGACTGAGCTCGCTGGCCGTAGACTTCTCTGAAGAAGCACGTGGCGAGATTGTTTTGATAATCGACAAGAACGTTATTTCAGGAGCAACAAGACCGGCCAATGATCTGGGCCACTTAGTTGAAAGATTCGAGAACGAGGGCATGGATCCCCGGTCAGCGTTGAAGAAGGCGGCGAAGGAGCTAGGAATTTCTCGAGACGAGGCATATCGGCGTCTTGCAACGGAACGTACAGAAAAGAAAACAACAAAGCCTCGTCACACATAGGATGCGACGAGGCTCTGTTCGTACTTAATCTGCTGGATTATCGGCTTGGAAACGGTACCCGCTGCCACCAGGGATCGCGTCTTCCGTTATCGTTGTAGCCATACATTCCGTAAGCTCGTTCAATCTCATTGAGCTCGCGTCGTATCTGTGACCATTCCGATGCGAGCCGCGAATCGAACCAGCGCACGCGCGTCATCCGATCCAACTGTCGACCTTCTTCCAAGACACGAGACGCTTCGTTGCGACTACGATTCAAGTCTCGACCATTGCCGAATCGTGATTTTAGATCGCCCACAGCATTGCGAAACTCACGGGCTTCCCGATTGACATTGTCTTCGCGACGAGTGCCGTCAGCACGGCTACGGTCCATTGCACGATCAACATCTTTCTGAAAATCTTTCGCCAGGCGATCCAAACGATGAATTGAATCGCGAAGGTACCGAGCGTCGTACCGATCGTCGTAGCGATCGTTACGCCTGTCGTCATTACGCCAATCTGGATACCTTCCCTGCGCTGCTGCCATAATCGGCAGCGCCAGTGCTAACAGCGCTGCGGAAATAACTGAAACTCTCAAAGCTCTTCGGTTCATTTCAAGTCCTCCATCAAATTCTTTTTGTAGGGCCAGTCACATTGAATTCAATGGCCCACTTTCAAACGCTAGCCTGTGGGGAACTATCGACGGCAGCGTTGCCGCAGACTCAAGTGGCAAGCACTGTGCCCGAAGGCCTCCCCGACAGTGAGGTGCACTTTTACGGGGAAAAACGTGTTATTTGCAGGGAACCGTATAACGCTTAGCCAGGTGTGGTGCGAAAACGTGCAGTCAAAACCGGAAAAGGATTATCGGGTGCGGCTATCGTTAAGGAGGATTTGAAGCTGATTTCTTGCAATGGACTCGTGCAATTCAGTGCGGCCGCCGCGAACATTCAAAACCCACCACACGGGCGCACCGGTCTGGGATTTCGTAAGTAGCAGTTCAGCATCAGCCGACTTGAACCCCAGATGTCGAATGTTTCCGCGGGCCAGTCCGCCGCCACTCACAAAACCATCCCGAGGCTGGCGCGGCCATCCAGCTTCGATGAAAAGGTTGCGCACTCCGTTTCGCAAAGTTAAGAGTCTTCCAACCATTGTTGAATTGCCTGACTTAAAACGGTGACCGTCGTCAGTGCTTACCTGTAAACTCGCGCCTGACCGATTCGCCTCGGCCGCGACGCTCATGAAAATTTCCATCAGCCACGTGACGCCCGTCTGACGCAATAGGTCGTTTGAGTTACGCAACGCGAGGTACTCGAGGACGTCACTCTTACCTACTGCTCGGGCACGCCGTTCTGCCTCAGCTAACGCCGACATCCATGCTTCATCCAGCTCGCTCATAATGGTGACGATTTCGGATTGCGGATTGCGGATTTGCCCTTAGTGGCAACCCGCAATTCGCAATTCGCAATCCGCAATCGTTAGGTTATCATGGCGCGCGAATAGACCCCCACGTAAAACAATCGTGAAAAACCTTGAGTTATTTGCTTATTTCGGTCGAGGGGCGTCAGTGATTCGACCCACACTTGATACTGCAATCATGAAACTCTCAAATCGAAATCTAAGGCTCATTATCCTGTTTTCCACCGTATTCGGTGTCTTCTTTTATTCCAGCACAAATCCGTTTGCACAATCCAAGACGCTGGCGCGGACCAGCCACATCAATGATTTCGCTGGAGTAATTAAAGACGAAACCAAACAGCGACTCGATACAATCCTCCAAAACGTACAGCTCAAGTCCGGCGTGCAGTTCGATGTAGCTCTGGTCCAGTCGACTGACGGCCGCGATATTTCCGATTACTCACTCGAGCTCGCTCGGGATTGGAAGGTGGGCACGCGGACGACGGTCAAGAAGAGTCTGCTGCTGGTTGTCTCAATCACCGACAAGTCTACATTCACTCGCTTTAGTAAAGGCATCCAGGACGATCTTCCAGAAGGGATGCTCGCTGAGATGGGCCAGCGCTTACGTACACTGTTGGAGGCTGAACAGTTCGATCTCGGCTTGAGCGATGCAGTTGAGTTTTTCGTAGCCAACCTCGGAAAGAAGATGGCCTTCACGCTGGATGACGTGGCCCAAAATCCGAGTCAACCAGAATCGCAGGTACCGGAAAAGACGAGTTCGCCCAGCGAGCAAACCGCAACAGCATCGACAAGTGAGCTCGCTACCGGCAATGAGACTCGTAAGCGTCAAGTTACCTCAGAACCTGTGAAGATTTCTGCGTCAGCCACAGCTCGCACAAATGTTCGCAAACAGGCAGCGCCAAAGGTCAACACTGCTGAAGACGACGCTGACGAGTCGGAAGAGGTCGAACTTACGCTCACTCTCCCACTAGACGAGCGGATCGTAAAACTCAAGGAGTTCATTGAGAAACTTCCGAATTCAAAATCAAAGCCACGTGCATACGAACTATTGGTAAGCGCGCATGCCACGCTTGGCGACAAACAACTCAAAAGTGGCGATTTGAGTTCGGGCACAGAGCACTTGCGACTCGCGGTGAAGGAGGCGCCGGATGAGGTCTCGGATCAGTTGTTTTCGGGTGTTATCGCTCAGGTTCCGTTGAATCTTTATCTGCGTAATGAACGAGTAGCGGCTTTCGACACAGCTCAACAAATCGAGACCCGGTTCGGAACTACCGCACCTCGCTTGCTGGGAATAGCTCAGTTTTATCTGAACATCGAGCGGGGAGATGAAGTCGCACGTCTTGCTGAGAAGGCGATAAGTCTCACTCCTGACTTGGCTGAAGCACACTACATTCATGGCCTGGGCCTGCACCTTTCGCTGCGACTTGACGAAGCGATGGCCGAATACAAAAAGGCTATCGAACTTGATCCTAATTTAAAGGCAGCACGCAGAAGCCTCGCTGACCTCAGTCGAGCCAGCGGGAAAGCCGAGGATGCGCTCGCTTATTACCGAGAACAGGTCACAGCAGATCCAAAAGACAAATCAGCGCGCACAGGCGTCGTGCTTTCTCTGCTTGAATTGGGAAAGACCGAGGAAGGCGGAAAGGAACTCGATGCTGCACTTCAGGACGACCCCAAAAACGTCTCGTTGCTTGCCGGCACTGCCTACTGGTACGCAGCTCACAATGACACTTCACGTGCGTTGGACCTCGCCAATCGAGCTGTTGAGGTTGAACCCCGGTACACGTGGTCTCAGATCGCGCTTGCACGTGCGCTGCTCGGTGAGAAGAAACCGCTTGCCGCTGAAAGAGCGCTGCGTTATGCACAGCTGTATGGCAAGTTCCCTACGCTTGATTACGAGTTAGCGACGGTTCTGTCGTCAGCAGGTCTGTACGATGAAGCGGCCGAAGCGCTGGCTCAATCTTTCACGCTTAAGGAAAACGAAATTGAGACTCGACTCGGAGGACGAACTCCCGCACATGCAGACAACTTTATAGAGCTGCTTGGGCCAGAACGACGCGGTGGTCTTTTTCAGTCAACGGCTGCTGACAATATGGCAAATGCCAGAATGATGAAGTCGCTGCTGGCATTTCATGGCGCGGCTGGTTCGGAAAACGTGGACGAGAAAGTCTTAACGACGACCGGTAAGGAGTTTGCGGCAGGTGATGACGCAATGCGCGTGTACCGTCAACTCTACGTCGCCGGTCGCCTGCTTCGTCTCGGCAAGGGACTAGATACCGTCATTGAACTTTCCGAGCAGGCAAAGGAAGCAGTGGACGATGGTCTACAAACTCCTGCAGTCACCGTTGCTGTGCAAGCCGAAGAGTTGCGAGAGATCAGGGCCCGCTCGATTGCGAGCGGCACCACGCCGGATATTGCTGAAGCTCCACGTAACGCTCTCGGCAATATTTTGCGAGGTCGCATTGAGGATTACACGGGTTGGGCTCTCTTCAATCAAGACAAGCCGGCGGATGCAGTCGATCACCTCAAACGCGCTTCGAATGTGCTCCTTGAAGGTACTCCTTCATGGCGTACTGCCGTATGGCACTTGGGTGTGGCGCTGGAACAAACGGGAAACAAAGAAGAGGCGCTTAGTTATTACATCAAGAGCTACGTGACGGGTGAGCGCGATCCCGTTCGACGCGGATTGATTGAACAACTCTACGTTAAGGTAAACGGATCAACTGCTGGTCTGGAGGAGCGAATAGGAGCTGCAACAAACGCGAATAATCACACTACGCAACCAACACCTACTGCCGCTACTGATTCTCCGCCACCTACATCAACCGAGACAGCGTCGAACTCATCACCGAAACCTACTCCGATAAGTGAACCTACTCCTGTCAGCTCACCGGAAACGGTGGCGACAAAGACAGAACCACCTCCGACAAAAACAGAAGCGCCTACAGAAACGGTCACACCTTCTCCTGAATCAACTCCGACAACAGCACCTCGATCAACTGCTACAAGTTCAGAACCTTCACTTGCTGATCTACCGGCGCAGCCGCCACGACCCAAGCCAACGTTGAAGATCACGGGACAAGTGAAGGACGCTGAAGGTAAGGGGATCGCAAATGCAGTTGTGGTGATGATTAGTCCCAAGGGTTCCGTGATAGCGACGACCACTGACTCCGAAGGAAAGTATTCTTTTGTGGTCACGGCATCAGAGAAGCCGGTGCGCATTCTGCCGTCAAAAGAAGGTTACGTGTTCGCGCCGGTGGATAAGAGCATCGTGATATTTAGCGAGGACAAGAAGGAGATAGACTTTGTGGGCACCGCACCGCCTACACCTTAGCTCAACAGCTTTCGCATTTCACTCTGAACAAGCGCCAACTGCCCGGAATCCCTTCAAAACTCTGATCGCCACGATCTTCGAAACTGATGCCTGAACCGGCCACTAAATCCTTTACCGTATGCGACACCCAAACTTCCTTTGCCGAGGCGTGGTCTCGAATGCGTCGGCCAATTTCCACTGTGATGCCACCGACGTGATCTTCCTCAAGCAGGTCACATTCTCCAGTATGCAGCCCCGCGCGCACGTCGATACCTAAACGAGAGGCGTACTCGACAATCGCGCAGGCGCAGCGAATGGCACGCGCCGGCCCATCAAAGGTCGCCAGAGGTCCTTCGTTCGCTCCATCAATTTCACGCCCGCGGTACCAGGCGATCTCTTTTTTGATGTGCTCGGCAAATCTTTCAAGCAGATTGTTCTCGTGCGTTCCTGGCCCATCGAAGTGGACAAACAAAAGCGTTGTGAGCACCCTCTCTGGCGTGAGGGTGTGACGCGCGCCAGTCAGAAACTCCTCAATCTCATCGACGATCGCATCCTTATCCCCGACGAATGGCAGATGATCGTCTCCGGGTAACTCAACGTATCTGGCGCCCGGAATCAGACTAGCAACGTAACGGCCCTCTTCAACTTTCAAGCACTGATCGCCGACACGGTGAATTACCAGCACCGGTACCCTGATACTCGGCAACACATGCCGCACATCCACTTCCGCATTCATCTTCGTTAAGGCAACGGCAGCACCGGGACTAGCGCCCATACGTAGGTACGTTGCCCACCAATCGCGAAAATGCTGATCGTCAACCTTGCTGGGTGCGCGCTCTTCAAGACCGACTGGGCCACCCCAGTGTTGTTCGATCTCTTCAAAGAACCGCGCCCGCTGCTCCGTAGTCGGCGCCCAGGGATAATCCGGCGCCCACACTCGTTTCGCGTAGGTGCCAATCATGATCAGTGCCGCGGTCCGTTCTGGATAGGTCGCCGCAAACAATGCCGACATTGGACCGCCTTCTGATACACCACACAGCGCCGCCCGCGTCGAGCCCACCGCCTCCAACACCGCGCGCACATCGTCCATCCGTTGTTCGAGAGTTGGCAGTTGCGGCAACGGCACACGATCAGACAAACCAGTACCACGTTTATCGATCAGGATTAGACGGGAGAAAGACGCGAGTCGCCGAAGAAAGTAAGCAAAGCCTGGTTCCAGCCAAAAATACTCAAGATGTGAAATCCAGCCCATCACAAAAACTAGATCGAGAGGGCCATTGCCCAGCACCTGATAGGCGATATTTACATCGCCACTGTGCGCGTATCTGGTTTCCGGAACAGTCGTTAGTTCTTTGCGGAACGGCTTCTCGTGACGAATAGTTTCAGCAAGCAGGTCAGCTCGCCCTTCAGCATCCTGCGGAGTAGCGCTTTCGCGTGACACAAGAGGTTCTCGCGCCAGTCCCTCTCTTACAGTCACGGGCACTTTAAAGCGGTAGCCTCTTCGGGGAACAGTCTCGATGTATTGGGAAGTTGTGTCGCCCGACTCACCCAGCGCCTTTCGCAACTGCGAGATGTTTTGTGAAAGGTTGTTCTCCTCAACAAAGCTGTCCGGCCAAACGCGCCGCATCAGCTCTTCTTTAGTGCACACGTGGCCGCTGTTCTCGACCAACACAATCAATGTTTCGATGGCTTTGGGTGTTACCGGCACCGGCTGACCATTGCGCAAGAGCAGACCTTCCCGCACGTCAAGAAGCATGTCCCCGAACACATATGCTCGCTGCGGCTGCCTTGAAACCATTCTCGCTCGAACGCCTTTCAGAATTCTTTCAGAAAAACCTCAATCGGTTCTAAGGATTCCAGGTGTGCTGCACATTACTCTCTCGGGACCCGATCGGGAACATCTCACGACAAACACCTTTGGAGTTAGAGGACCTTCAAGTACCTCCATTATACCGAAACACAATCAGCCGGAAGTAAAGGGAGTAATTGAAGTGAGCAATACAAAAAATTCGACGAGTGTGCGACAGAAGAATTCCAACATTAGCAAGAGTCACGCAATCGTGATTGGCGGCAGCATGGCCGGGCTGCTTGCCGCCCGAGTACTGGGCGATCACTTTTCTCAGGTGACACTGATCGAACGCGACAGGTATCCCACCGAAGCAGCACCGCGAAAAGGAGTCCCACAGGGAAATCACTTACATGCACTGATGAGACGCGGCCAGCTCATTCTTGAAGACCTTTTTCCGGGTTTGCGCGATCAACTCATCGCCCGGGGCGCATTGCTTGTTGACATGGCGGGCGACGCTGCATGGCTGAACCCCGCGGGTTACGGGATCAAATTCAAATCCGATCTGCTGATGCTGTCGATGACGCGTCCGCTGATCGATAACGAGATTCGAAAGCGGCTCGCGCAGGACCGCAAGATCACCATTCTGGACAGCACCGAAGTCCTTGGCCTCTTGCCGAACGAGACTAACGATGGAGTGGTTGGTGTCCTGATCAGAGCGCGCGTTCAAGACACGACGGCAGCCACGCAGGTGCCGCTTCATGCCGACTTGGTTGTGGATGCATCGGGGCGTGCTTCGATAGCTCCGCGCTGGCTCGAAACAATGGGCTACGGTAAGCCTCGTGAGGTGGTCATCAATGCATTTCACGGGTATTCGACGCGTTTCTTTAAGCGACCCGGTCCGTTCGTAGGCGATTGGAAATGCGCTTTTGTGCAGTGCGCGCCACCGCATCGCAAGCGTGGCGGCATCATGTTCCCCGTTGAGGGAGATCGTTGGATGGTAAGTCTGATTGGTGGTGGGCGCGACTATCCGCCAGCGGATGATCAGGGCTTCTTAGATTTTGCAGCGAGTTTGGCGGACACCTTGATCTACAACACGGTAAAGAATCTTGAACCGTGTTCTCCGATCTTCAGCTACCGGGCGGCGGAGAATCGTTTGCGTCACTACGAGTCGATGGAGCGATTTCCCGAGCGGTTAATCATCATTGGTGACGCGGTCTGCGCGTTCAATCCAGTTTACGGTCAGGGAATGACCGTTGCAGCGATTGGGGCACTTACACTTTCGCAAACCCTGACGGAAGCCAATAGTTGTATCTCGCGCACCTTTCAAAAACGATTGGCAAAGCTGAATTCAGCGCCATGGTTGCTGGCAACTGGTGAAGATTGCCGGTTTCTGGAAACTGAAGGGGCGTCACGCAGTGCTATGACGCGGTTCATGCATGCATATCTGGACCGAGTGCTATTGCTTACGACGACTGACAAAGAAGTCCGCCGGGTGATGCTAGAGATCTTTCACATGCTGCGAAAGCCCAACTCCCTATTTCACTCAAAGATTTTGCTGAAGGTGATCTGGGTTTCGCTCACCTCCCCCCGACATCGATCAATCAGACAGAAGCAACGACTCGGGCGGATGCGACAGCAAGTCTTGAGCAAGTCGCAGAGTGCAGGATGATCCTTCGGCATTGTGGCACAACAAACGGAGTAGAAAACATGGAAACGCAACTGAACACTCTTCAAGACACCTCGCCGTCATATGTGCTCGGTCATTCCGAGAAAGAGTTGCAGCGACTGATGGACCAGTCCCTGGTATACGAAGAACTTACAGAACAGTGGCTGCGGAAAGCCGGAGTCAAGAGCGGAATGCGCGTACTCGACCTCGGCTCTGGCGCCGGTGACGTCGCGTTTCTTGCCGCCAGACTTGTTGGACCATCTGGTTCAGTGTTGGGAATCGATCGTTCTGCTGAAGCGATCCAACTGGCACGCCGGCGCGCAGTCGCGATGAACATCGAGAATGTCGAGTTTATTGAGAGTGGCATTCCCGACATCTCGCTGAATGAACCCGCAGACGCAATCATTGGTCGACTGGTCTTGATGTACCTCCCGGATCCGGCCGCCGAGCTACGTCGACTCGCGGAGTATGTCGTTCCCGGCGGCATCTTTGTGTTTCAAGAGTTCGATTTCACCAGAACTCCAACTTCATATCCGAGATCGTTGGTGCTCGACCAATTCACTTTCTGGGTTTTGGAGACACTGCGACGAAGTGGCGCTGATACTGACATGGGTTTGAAATTGAGGCAGGTATTCCTGCGCGCTGGTCTGCCAGCGCCGCAGATGAGTTTAGGAACTCGAGTAGAGGGTTGTGATGATCCACGCATCTTTGAGTTTCTGGTGCAGACACTGCGCAGCTTGATGCCGATGGCTGAGAAGTTTGGGGTAGCGACGGCTGAAGAAGTAGACATTGACACGCTCGCTGAAAGATTACGAAAAGACATACCCGAGGATGGCGTTATTGCGCTGCCGAACATGGTTGGCGCCTGGGCGGTGAAATAGGT
>JBKPAL010000346.1:0-3035 GCA_046726395.1 Acidobacteriota bacterium | reverse complement strand
TGAGCGTGCTCAACGCCTTTTGCCCATTGCGCGTGATCTTGTGCTCGCTTCCTTACAACAACTTGCGAACCAGTATCAGTTTCCAAAAACGAAAAGCCACACGCGCCAGCTTCAATCAGCAATGTCGCGCGTGCGTTCAGTGCGCAAGATCAAGCCGGACATGGACTCGCGCGACAACGCTTCGGTGCTTTTGCGACAGCCGCATACGATTACCTTCGGAACTATCTTTCTGGTGGGTCTGCCTTCCGATGAAGCAATGATCAGTGTGTTGGCCCATGAGTTAGCCCATATTGCAGATGGCGATGCTGATAGTCTCAGAATACTTTTTCGCAATATCGGCAACCGGGCTTCAATGTTGACGGCACTGTCTATTCATGGTCAACGTGCTGAGGAGTTGACCTGTGACTTGGTTGGGGCCCTCGCCGTGCGAGATTTCGTGGCGAACTCGCCAAGCTATGAACCTATCGCCAGGCGGATAGCCCGATCAGTCGAACACAATTGCGTCGACGAAGACGAAGGTGATGAAGATCATCTCTCGCCGCGCAATACCATCCGCGCTCTTCTCGCGCTCAATCCTTCGTTGACTCGAGAACTCGTTTACGACCGCGAAGAGAAGCCCGCTACGAAACGGAATTAACCGGTCTTACTCGCACTCTGAATTGACAGCGCTAGAACTCGGTTTCTATCATCGCGCGAGAAAGCTATCCACAGATTACACAGATTACGCCGATTACGTTAGGTACTGCCTGATTGATTCTGGTTAGCTGCTTTCCGATTCTTAATCTGTGTAATCTGCCTAATCTGTGGATGCACACCCACGAGGCCGAATTACTGTTGACACGATCTTTTTCGAGCAGAGTTGCGGGAAGGACACGCCATCACGGATCTGCAACTCGTGTTGGTGTCGCCTTTCCAACGTTCAATGCTGTCAGGAAATCTGGAAGTAACGTCACGATTACACTCATCGTCAACCTTCTCCTCGCAGTGTTCGCGACTGGATGTCAGACGATCACGGACCGACAGAACGTGCGGCCGCTGGTCATGCGAGACGTCCCAGCGCAACGACTTGCCTATCGTCTCGAAGCTGACGTCAACGCACCTGCTGATCTTTCTTACGATAACGATAAACGCGATTCTATTCAGGCTGACTTCAACAGTCGGAGACCGGACGATGCATTGGTGCGCACTGTTCTCTCTCCAGACAAACAGCGTGCGCTTGCACTTTACGGAACAGAGAGCGAACCAACGTCAGCATTTCAAATCGACCTTTATGCAGCTGATGGCAAGTTCCTTAAGAACCTGACACCACCCGATCTGTCCTGCGTTTTTCCAGAAACAGTCGCCTGGTCCCCGGATGGGAACTTCATCACCTTCATAGCTCACAAGGCGGTGAAGCCATCACCAACTCCTACTCCGCCAATTCAGGAAGACATCCCGCCGGAAGCGGTTCCTTCGCCTTCCGTCGCTCCGGTTTTTCCGGCGGTACCGTTATTCAATACCGAACAGATCTACATCTGTAACCGTGATGGCTATGACATGCGGCCTTTAACGTCGCGAGAAGGTCTTATCTACTTTTATTTCGAATGGGCGCCTGATGCGCATGCGGTAGCAGCGCTTGCGTGTCGTGAGGCTGAATGGGTTGCGCGGGAGCGAGAGTTCAAGCTGCCTTCCGGACGTCCGCGATTGATTGATCTAGACGGGAAAGAACGGTTGCTTGATGACAACCTGACTGAAGCCTTACCGGTGTGGTCTACAGATGCTTCTAAAGTTGCGACGGCTTTCGATAGCGACGTGGCGATCTATGATGCGGCTACGAATAAGCCAACACAGGCGCGCATCCGTCTTCGTGATCAACTTATAAAGGCGTCACAGGCGTTTGATGAGAAGTCATCGGCGGGACGGAAGAAGAACGAAGGCCATAATGCTGCGTCATCAACAGCGAGCTTGCCTGCTTCGTTCAATCCGATTGTGCGTCTCGAGTGGCCCAGTCCCGACAAACTCTACATCCAAACGGCGTACGTACGAATCATGCCGAACGAGCCGATCAATACCTTTCAGCGTTGGCATTTACTAGCACTGAGCGCACAAGCAGCGGTACTCAAGTAAGAACAAGATCAGAGGCTAGAAGTCACTTCTCGGACACCGACCCAAGAGTGGATTGGCTTGCCGTCTCGACTTGAGGAAGTGGCTTTGCCCTTCCGGGGCAAGGCTACCGAGATTTTACTGGGCTCTGCCCTTTAACTTCTCAAAAGTTCGGGCTCCGCTTTTCAGGAGGGCGGAGCCCAAAGAGTTTTTTACAACTTTACCGGAAGGGCAAAGCCACTTCCTCAAGTCCAGACGGCAAAGCCAATGAGTTGGTACTAAACCCGGCGCCTGAATTCTGCTCTGTAATCTAACTATTCCACGAGATTGAAGGCCGTGCTTCGCACAAGTGTTCGCGCCTTTTTGTCTGCCAGGGGATCCGTAATCAGCAGGGTTAGTACGTACCTTCCCGGCGAAGCTTTAGCCAAACTCAGCTGACCTATCTTAGCCATCTGTCCATTTTGTATTGGACCAGGAACAGGCTGTTCTTCTTCTTGAAAGACAATCTTCCCGTTCCGACTAATAATCAGCTGTGACTTCAACTGGGGTTTGCCGTCTTCCACTCTTGGGTTGTAGATGACTGCGGCATAGCGAAGGTCAAGCTTGCGAGGGAGTTGACGCATTGCGTTGAGCGGTTCGGCCGGAGCTTTATTCCCTTGCGCTAGATCAACCGCGTAAAGAAAAAGGCTGCTGGACGTGAGACGGTTCTTGGACAAATCTGGTATTTCCAAATACTGAGTGACGGTCCCTAATCGCCCGCTTTGGGCGTCGCGGACGACTGCTCGAAACTGATAATTGCCGGGTGGTAATACAGCATGGCCGGTGAAGCTGATGCCGTTCGTCAACGCGCGCTGGTATTCATTCGGCGAAAAGGTCGCGTTAACTGTTTGACTAAATCCGTCATTCGCCTTACCGAGATTGTTCACTACGAAACCTACGACGTCGAAAGTTAC
>JBKPAL010000345.1:0-28698 GCA_046726395.1 Acidobacteriota bacterium | reverse complement strand
GAGAGCGACAAGAGAACCTCGGCTGGCAGTTATACAAAACTCTGCAGACATGCGGGCGATGGTCTCAACCATGTGGCTATCCGATTCAGCTCTTTGGCCCATGGACCAGAAGTGAAGGACCGTGGAAACAAATAAGCGACTTCCTGCTCAACGCGCATCGAGATCATATTCATGTGGCGAAATGAGCGGGGAAGGTAATTGCCTAGGCGGCAATCGGCAATTGGCAGTCGGTAAATGGAGGTTTCCGGAGGTTACAGTCATGCGACAGTTTGCAACTCAAAGACCCTTTTTCGATCAGGCTGCCATGTTTCCTTTCAATGCGGATACAAAGCCTGTCGATCTAAATCATTTGCTGCTTTTGGCAATCGAGCGCGCCCTGGCACCCCCTGTGGTCCACCGGCGAATGATGTTTCAGCCGATGAGTGTAGTTGTTGTCGATCCGCGCCTGCTCTCGGAGATGAATCCCGACGGTCAGCCCCAGGTTGAACTACCAAACGTGCTGCCACGTGCGCTACCACCGGGGCCAGACTCCCCGCAATTTGCCTCATCACAATTTCAACAGCGAATAATCAGAGGCGAAATCCTGAGCGATGCGAATGGGCATCTTTACGAAAAGTTGGGAAACCAGATCGGGCCAATTCATCAACTCGCTAGCGGACAGTTTGGCGAGGTAATCGATCTGGTTCCAGTGAATACTTCCGGTCCGAGAATGATTGCTGCTGCCACTGGTCCTAAATCCGTCGAGAGTCCGACTCGGTCTGAATCGCGGGAAACTGCAACTGGAAATGATTCGGAAAAGTCCTCCTTCGTACCGTTGCAGAAGATTCAAGAGCAGTCCTCAGAAACAAGTTATCGAAAAATGTTTGCCGATCCCGGACAGTGGCGCGTCGTTTGGTGGGGTGAGTTTAAGGAAATATTGGGACAACAACTGACCCATCCAGAGCGACTGAAAGATGCGTACCGGCTCCCGTGCTACGTCCAGGTGCTCGAAACAGAACGCGTCGTCTCGATTGACGAACTGGCAAAGGTTTACAAGTCAGACAACGCAGGTCGGGCACGGCTGTACTTTTTGACGGACGAGATCGCGGCCAAACTTGATCTGGTGCTGCCCCTCCGGCCGGCACCGTTACCAACTAAGCGAGAACCAAACACCTTGCTGGCCCATGAACGTGTCTTTCGTCTAGTCGCGGCCAACGACCCGACGATTGATGTGACCAGCGTGAAGAGCAAGCTGCAAACTTTCGCGCCAAAGGCAGAGGTGGAGCTCGCAACAGGAACGGCCGAGGACTCAGCGTCGGCTGCTGCCTCACTTAAAGACTACATTCCGGGGCGGTTCATAAAAGAATTCGAATTCAAGATCAGTCGTGAAGAGGCGTTATACGACATGCATGCCAGGCCTACTATTGGTGCGCGCATTCGAATGCTCTGGAACAAGTTGCGAGTTCTTAGGACGCGCCATGAAACCTTGAAATGGCAGGCGTTGCTCGCCGGCAGAACTTTCGATGAACAGCTATGGCTGGTTCGTCCTCCAGCAGACATGCTAACCGATGCAGTGGTCCGTGATTGGGCCTTGAAGACACTCGCGGTCGGTGGTTATGACGCTGAGAAGATGGTTACCGAATGGGAGATATTCTGGCGCAGAAAAGGATTTTAGTGTCATTGGCTCCTTTGAAATGAATTTCACTGTGGGCCCTCCGCCTTTGTGGTAATGGCTCTATAACTACGTACCACCAAGGCATAGAGCTACCCACAACGGACAGAAGAACATGTCTTACTTTTCCAGCAGCGAAGAACAATTATTAGGAAGCTGGCTGGGGTGTGGCCCTGGATGCAGTTGTGGACCATGCCGTTCAGGTATCAGCGGCTTTGGAGAACGGTATGAACGCGAAGACGAAGAGGAGGAACTGCGGCCGCCCACGGAACCGCCTCCTGCTCCCCTGAACGGTTGGTATGGGGGTTATTACGGGTTTGGGGAGACAGAGACGCAGGCTTCTAAGTCAAACGAATCCCCAGCTCCCGAGACAAGCACGCCTGCGCCCGAGTCACGACCTGCAGTGGCGCCAGCCCCAGTTGACACTCCACCAACAACTGAGACTCCTGTAACAGCCGCGCCGAGTTCCCCAGAGGCCGAACAAGAATTAATTCAGGACGCTTTGCGTAATGGAATCCGAAATCCCTGGCAGCTTACCGACGTTGTTTTCTTCGCGCGACATCCGGGTCGGAAGGGCACTCCGATAAAGCCAGACGAGACCGAACTGCTCAGTGAAAGACAACACATTCGATTGAAGATGGTTCTTCCGGCATTACGGCAGTTGCGAAGCCTTCGCAGGTTGCCGATAAGACCCTTTCTCATGAGACCAAGGCGAATTCGGCGGGTGGCTCGCTTTGGATTCGCGGGAGTTCCCGCTGATCCGGTTTGCGGGGCCGCGAGAGCTGACCTTGCGACCATTGCGGGTGATCTCACCTTAGTCAACAACGAATTAGCAAAAGGAGCACGCGCGTCTGCGCGCAGGCTGGACCTAAAGAAGAAGCTGCTTGATCTGGACGTGGAAGGGATGGTGAGCGCGTTGGACTCCTACATAGCTACCGGCTGTTGTGAACCATCGCTGAAGGTACTGGAGTCTGAAGTGAAGGCCTTGCCGTGGCACGTCACAGTCGTGCCGATTTTGTCGAGACTGCTTCGTGAGATCGCTGCAGCGCAAGGTCGGGCGCGAAAGGATTTCAAGCATTGCTGATCTTTGGAGTGCGGTGGCAAGCGGTAGCGCGACACCGCTTTGTGTTTCGTGCGTTGAACTTCAAGCTCGAGGATCTGAATTAGTTTCGAGAGCTATACCAAAGCGGTGTCGCGCTACCGCTTGCCACCGCACTCCAAAGTGACGAGATGAGTGGGCCATTCGAAGCAGAGATTGCGTTGCCTTACAGTCGATTCGCTGAGGATTACGATGCCACGATTGGTATTCCATTCTTTTGTCAGTTTCGCAACGCGTTCGAGAAGCTCGTCAGAAGATACGGAATCAGGTTTCGATCGGCTGCCGACATCGGCTGCGGGACCGGATTATTCGCCAGACATTTGAAAACTTCACGTGGAGTCGCAGTGTTCGCAGTTGATGTATCGAACCCAATGCTGCGAATGGCAGCACAGAACTGCTGTGGCACAAATGTGATTCTTTTGCGCCAGGACATTCGCCGTTTGCGTTTGCCACGAAAGGTGGATCTCATCACTGCGAACTTCGACACGTTGAATCATCTACTGAGTGCGGAAGATCTCAGGCAAGCAATGCGGGGAATTTGTGAAAATCTAAATCCCGGCGGGCACTTTATATTTGATGTGATAACGAATTGTTTGCCGTTCCGTCGCAGATCTTATGTCAGACAAATTCGCCATCAGTATCGACGTGTAACTCAAACCGTGCGAACAGATCCTTTTAGGAAATTGATCTCGATCTTTGTCTCGATTCGTTCACCAAATATGTTGAAGCCGATCATCGAACGACATTGTGAACGAGCCTACGCACCGGCTGAACTTGGAACAGCACTGCACGAAGCTGGATTCACGATTCGGGGAGTACATGACGCCACGAACTCTGATGCAGCGAGCGGCTGTCCTGAGCGAATCATTGTCGTTGCAAGGAGGAATTTGGAGTGCGGTGGCAAGCGGTAGCGCGACACCGCTTTGGGATTGCTTCGCGACGCTTGCGCCAGATTCTCAATATTGAAAATCAACGTTCGAAATCCAAAGCGGTGTCGCCGCTTCGCTCTGTCACCGCACTCCAAAAGGCAAACCGATGTACATCTACGAAAACTCAAGTAGAGGACGAGCATTAGATGGTTGGCATTCGTTCAGCGAATACGAACTGGGCCAGCCTCAGACAAATCAGATCAGCTTTATCGAAGCCGAAGTGACAAGCACGCAAACGCGGGATGGAAGAGCTTCAATCTCATTTCGACGGCTAGGCGGCATGGATCAAAAGAAGAGGGAGTTATTTATCAAGCGCTTCTGTGATCCGATTCTGAAATATGGCGTGGGTCGGAAGTTGATTGAGGCAGTTAGAAAAGGGAGCCATCCAGTGGAGATCGCCTGGGGTAACGGTAAGTTTGGCTTCAACGGTACGATTGAAACAAATCGAGCTGAAGCTATTGGAGGTCGTGGATCGCCGGCTGTCATCTTCATCGACCAAAACGCCCCTGATTTGAGAAATCTGCCCACGATTGTCGCGAACCCGGATGTTGGTCTGTTTCATGAGCTGCTACACGCCTGGCACAGTCAAAACGGAACAGTGGTCGCAGATGAAGAGGAGATGGAACGCCGGGTAATTGGTATCGGTAAATACATTAGCGAGAAGGGCACTGAGAATGATTATAGAGAAACGAGGAATCTCGATCGCCGGTGCTGCTGGAAGAAAGAGAAACTTTGAAATCGGTGTCGATGACTTGAACGGTGAAGGAGAACCAAAATGTACCTCTATTCAACAGACGGTTTGGGCGAGTGTGACGTAAACAAAAAGTTCTCGTTGATAGGGTCGGGAACCGATCCACGGACAAACCCAACGAATCCTAAGACTGGAATTTGTCCGCTCATTCAAGATCCTGCGACCGGGGCTTTCATCGATTGGCAGACTTACCTGAATCGTTCGATTAACGCTAAGGATCGATTGTCCAAATTCAAACGGTTTCGCGAAGAAGACTGCTATAAAGATTTTCAAAAGAAGTTCTGCGTTGCCGCTCCGACACAAAAGGTATCGATTGAGTTAATGCAGAAGATCGCTGAAATGCTTACGGGACTACGGTGGACTCCAGAACCGGGGGGAACACCGCAGGTACCACCCGCACCAAAGACGCTCAAGTAGCGAAGGAGGCCGATATGTATTTGTACTCGACAGATGGAATGGAGGGGTACCCGCAAACAGTGGGGCCAGGCATCGACCCGATCGGTTCTCAAAAAACCGTCTGCCCGCTGTTGCGACACGATGGTCGCTACCTTGAGTGGTTAGATTACGTACTTCGAACAAAAAGCTCTGACGATCCACTGTCGAAGTACAAGCAGTTTCTGAATGAAGTCGCATATCAAGCCTACCTCGAATCATGCAAGGGAGACTCGATAGAAGAGCTCAAGAAACAAGTCAAGCTCTTTCCATGGTCGAAACCTGTAGTTCCCAAACTGCCGGGCGTGCGTAGCCCTTACGAATGTTTTGTTGAATGTAAACAGAAGGTTGAGAAGTGTCCGGGAGGGCGTAGGGCCCCGGAATGTCAACGGATCGGTCGAGACTGTATGAAGGAATGTCAGGGAGCGATGGCTTGACGAGAGCGAAAGAGTCGCGGAGATAGCTCCTGACGCGAGGCAAGGACTGACACATGTCATACCCGAACTATCCAGAGTACGCACGCTTCGGGCAAGCGCCGGCCGGTGCGCTTACTTGCGATAACGCGCGCATTCCTACCCTAGTCACAAAAAGGCCCTTCACGCTAAACAGAGTATTTGGAACTTGTCAAAAACGCGGTGTCTTTGGCGAGTCTAATCCTGGCGCTGTGATTCGAGCTGCAGTTGAGCGTGCTTTAGAGATGCTCGACAAGACGATCGGCGACCTGGTGAACGCGCGTACGCGTGTGTGCGCTGGCGAGTCGCCGGCAACAGCAGTGAACGCCATCATGCTTGACTGGCTGAAAAACCGATTGAGTGTATGTGCTGACGATATTCGAGTATGGACTGCAGGTACATTCGTAAATAGATCAGTTGCGGAAGTGATCCGTAGACTAACGCGCGTTAGAAACCTGATCGCAAGTAACGTAATTTTGTATGTGTGCAATGGCCCTCAGTGCGATCCAGACGAATGGGCCTATGTCCTAGTAGATCCGACTTGTCAACGAACCGAGCCGACCATCGTTCGTCTTTGCAGTAACTTTTGGGTACGCGCTCCGACCGTAAGCGAGGCGGACCATAAAGAATTTCAGGCCCAGACAATCATCCATGAAGTTTCCCACCTCTATCACTGCACAGCGGATGCGCCGGGCAGGACGGTTGGTGTGGCCGAATGCCTCAGGCAGTTTGTCGCAGCGACAAATGGTAGTCCGCTTGATCCAGATTTCGTAACGAGGTGTCCTCCGACAACTCCATGTGGTCCAGTTGCGGCTTCGGGAGTGTCAGGTTATTCGCATCTTGGGTATGCCGCTCCTCCCTCACTTCGAAAGTTGAGCACGATTTTTCGATCGCAGAATGCGATACGTCTGGGCCCGCCG
Source organism: Acidobacteriota bacterium (assembly GCA_046726395.1). Lineage (GTDB taxonomy): Bacteria > Acidobacteriota > Blastocatellia > Pyrinomonadales > Pyrinomonadaceae > PSRF01. The sequence continues at coordinate 22,464 of JBKPAL010000345.1, read as the reverse complement.
CCTGTGAGACGTTGAAGAATTGTAAGAAAGATGTGCATCCGAAAGTCGTCCCAAGCAGATGTATATACGAACACAAGATTGGCAGGATTCAGTTGGTCCAGGATTCGGCGATCCAAAGCCATATCAACCACCGATCACGAATGGGGGACAGTTCATTCGTGAAGACGACGGGGATAAAGTTCTAACTATCATCACCGGACCCTCACGGTACCAAAAATACATCCAGCCGATCATGACTGGTCAGGGCACAAAACTGCCCAAGCAACTCCTTCGAATAATCTCCTCAGTCAGTGAAGCGCCGAAACACCTGCGCGGAAGATTTGAGGCGGACAACCAAAAGGCTGTTGGAGGAACAATCGATCGCGGAACAGGCACGATCTACATGCTTCCTCCGCCCGGGCGCAGGTCTGATACCCGACTCGAGTTTGCGATACACGAGGCTGTTCATCTGTTTGCCCACCCGTTCATGAGCCTGGTGGACGAGAACACTTTTCAAAATAGGTACGGAAGAGCCTGCATCAGGGATACGACTGTTGGAACTTTCCAAAGAAAGTTTTGTTCTGGACTAGGCGAAGGTGTCACCCAGTTAATCGCCGAACACATAATGGAGGATCAAGGCATCAGCAAAACCAAATCTGAGCGACCCTACAAAGAGTTCACACCGGTGGCGGTTGAGATGATGAGAATCTTCTCACCGGAATCCATTGCGCGTGCCTACTTCTTCGGAAAAGTAAAAGAGCTGACTCTGGGGATGGTCCTTCGCTGGGGCGACGCCTGGGTGAATGTGACGAATCTTGCGACGCCGCAACCAGAACTGGCACTCAAGGAAATCAAAAAGCTTGAGCTGGCATTCTTTAATAGACTTCGGGATCTTCCGACTCGTTCACAAGTGAAGAAGTATGCGTCGCTTGCCGGAGCTTATGGCGGGACTAGACCCCGCAACTTTCAACTGGGCGAAGCGGTCCCGAAGATACAACTGAGATCCCTGGCCGGATTGAGAACCACTCAGAGAGCGGACAATGACACTCCGGTACGAGTTCAGAGTGCAATCGAACAAAGTCCTTTTCTCAAATCCTTTCTCGCAAACAAAATCGGAAAAGTATCGATAGCTAAGAATTACCACCATTACGGCTTTGATGCTGAGTTTGACCACGCATATCTCAAACTCAATAAGCTTGTTGTCCCCTTTGGATCACCGCAAGAGAAGGCCTTACTTAATATCCGCAGATTCTTTCATCGTCCCACCGAGTCAATTCATCTTCGCCCAACCTCGAACGTCGGCCATGCGCTCCAAATGGCAATGATCAAGTTCTCCGCTCCAGGGTTTCGCAGCTTCTTTGGTGACTCTATGGATGAGGGAGTTAGCTTGTTCTTTGCAAACCTTGTTCTCAGAGAACAAAAACTGGAGCCGATGAAGTCCGAGGGCAACGTTAATCATCTGGCGTGCGCGACAGACCTGGTTAGTGTCGCCGGTCACGCTATGGTCGCTAAAGCATATTTCCAGGATCATTCAGAACTTGTTCGCTATCTCACTACTAAACTGAACATCGGTCCGGTCCGCACCGAAGAGCTTGCAAGAGATGCTCTCTGCAAGACCACACTCCTTCCTACTGCGAAATTTGCCAGCCATCAGCTCAAGAACATGATCGCCGTTGGCATCACTGGACCACGTTGGGTGCGACTCTGGATGAGAACCGACGTACCAGGCATACACGAAATACAGATCTTCGGCGGTAGACTTGGTCAACAGAACCTAAAGGTGCTCGTACCGCCAGGACAGTTAGGTGACAAGACACTAGCGATCACATACCCGCGCTCTGCAGAGAATCCTCCTCTTGATCCATTGACGAGATATCGCTATCGCGTCGTTCGAACTAGTGACGGCAACCCGCTTGGCGAAGGTTCGTTTGAGACGTCTCCCGTGGGAGATGCCGATACACCTTCGAAAGTAGTGATAGCGCTGATGAGTTGTCATCAACCCTTTAACGATCGCGGAACCGTTACTCCAGAAGCTGATCGCATGTTACGTCTCTTGCCGCGTATCTTGCAGGAGAACAACGTTAAGTTCGTGCTCCCTTGCGGCGATCAGATCTATGCCGACAGTCCCGGCGTGTTCTCAGTGTTTCGAAACCCGTATCTGATTCGGCAAGTAGTGCCGGGGAAGACCGACATCTTCAAGTGCTTGCCCGAAGAAGTTCGACGCGTGTACGACATGCGCTATCGCACATTTTGGTCACTTGAACCGATTCGGAAGATGTATGCGAACTACCCTTGCTATCCGGCAATGGATGATCACGAGATAAGAGGTGACTGGGGCAGTGTTCCAGAGCATTCGAACCCCGATTATCGTCGCGTCCTCGATGGCGCTCTTTGGGCTTATTTCGATTACCAGGCGTCGAGCGTTCTGCCGCCAATGAAGCAGAGGCCGCGTTCATTTCACTATCAATTCAGTTACGGGAACATCGGAGTATTCGTAATGGATATCCGTTCGGAGAGATCTACTAATCCGCTCAATCCGCTCTTCAGCGAAGTACAGTTTAATGACTTCCGCACGTTCCTTCGTGACAACGGAGACAAGAAAGTATTGTTCATAGTTGCCAGTGTCCCAGTCGTGCACCTCGCTCGTTTGCTTACTGATATCGGAGTAGACGTGATTAACCCCATCCTCAGCATCTTTGATAAGGACATCGACTTTCCCGATCACTGGTCCTTTCGCGCAAACATCCCGGCCCGTAACGCATTTCTCAGTCTGCTCCATGAACATCAACAAGCTCATCCGAAGCAGCGAGTGGCAATCCTCAGTGGTGATGTTCACATTGGGAATGCGTTTGGCATTCACTGGAGGGGAGGGAACCGACCTCGCCTTTATCAGTTCACTTCAAGTCCGATCTCAGCAATGTTTCGCGGCTTTGAAGCTGACGTGACGACACTTGGTCCGAAACTCTTGTCAACGATCGATTCGCCACGCACGAAGTTTGGAGGTCCATGCGTGGGCGACGTCGCTCTGCTGCCTGGTGCGAGCGGCGCAGGCTTTCAGAATCCTTTTATAGGGATGAATGTCGGACTGATCGAAGTGCAACGTTCAGGGGATGGAGATGTGTCAACGCTGAGATTCAAACTGATTGGATCCCACCCGAAAGAGGATCGTGCCGTTACTTACTATGAAAGCCCATACCTTACGTGAGCTTATCCAACCTCCTATCCACAAATTGCGGAAGATGCATAGATTCTGAACGCACAGTTCGAGCGAAACCTCTCTCTCAGTCAAGCGTGGGTTCGTTCTAATCTGTATGTTCTCGTAATCATCTTGTTGGCTTTTCGTGCTTTTGCGACTGTAATAAACTCACCAACGCAGTCTGAAATCACCAGCGAATTCACAACCCTTCATGGCTTTTCCTGAAGGAACGATAATCGGTCGGTATGAGATTCGTTCCCTGCTTGGAGCGGGTGGTATGGGCGAGGTCTACCTGGCCCACGACACGCAGTTGCGGCGGTCAGTTGCTTTAAAGCTGTTGCCGGCGCGATTTGCAGAAGCCGAAAACAGGCTTCGACGCTTTCGCCAGGAGGCGTATGCCGTAGCTTCTCTCAGCCATCCCAACATCGCTCACATCTACGAAATCGGATCTGACAAGGAAACAAACTTCATTGCGATGGAGTTTGTTGACGGAGAAACATTGAGCAAGAAGATCCATCGCAATCAGACCGACCTAATCGAGCTACTGCAATTTCTTACTCAAGTTGCCGATGGATTGGCCAAGGCCCACTCTGCGCGAATCGTACATCGAGATCTCAAACCCGATAACATAATGATCACCCGCGAAGGTTACGCGAAGATTTTGGATTTCGGACTCGCAAAACTCGTGCGTTCGGAAATGTCGGGACTCGCGATTGCGGAAGGCTTGAGCGACCTTCCAACGGCGATCTTGGCCCAACACTCCGTGCCGGGTACGATTTTGGGCACGGTTGGCTACATGTCGCCGGAGCAAGCTCGCGGGCAAACCGCGGTAGTCGATTATCGCTCAGACATCTTTTCGTTTGGCTGCATTCTCTACGAGTGCGCTACGAAACGCATGGCGTTTCAGGGCGAGTCGGATCTCGATACCCTTCACAAAATCCTCTATGACGACGTTCCTTCAATCTCAGACTACAACCCATCTGCGCCACCAGAGCTGCAACGGATTGTTCGACGATGCTTAGCGAAAGATCCGGACGAGCGATATCAGGCGATCAAGAATGTCGCAAGGGATCTACGTGAGTTCCAGTCGGAAATGCAGCCGGTAAAGGGTTCGTCTCCAGACGCGGTCGCCGGCACTGCTCGGACCCAGGCCACAGCTGCTCGAGAAACTGCGCCGTCGAAAATAAATCAGCGAAAATCCGTAGTGGTTTTCGCTCTTTGCGTATTGCTTGTAGCTTTCGCCGCGGTCGCTTACTACCTCTGGAGTACGAGCAGAGCTAATCGGGCTTTCACTCCACCAGAGCAGCACCTGATTTCCACATTTTCCGGCTCACATCGATCTGCAAGTTTCTCACCTGATGGAAACAGCATCGTATTCATTAATGAAGTCGATAAGATCCCGCAGGTATTTATCAAGAGTTTGTCCGCGAGTGAGCTCAAGCAAGTCACTTTTGGAGACGCTTATGCTGCTCGTCCACGCTGGTCTCCGAACGGAGATCAGATTGCTTATGAACGACGCCTCGGAGACACCAAAGGCATTTGGTTGGTAAGGCCCGATGGTGGAGAGCCGCGAAAGGTTATTGAGGGCGGTCGAAATGTGAATTGGTCTTGGGATGGAAAACGATTGGTGTTTGAGCGCTCATATGACATTTGGACAGCAAATGCCGATGGCAGTGACCAACGCCGAGTTGAGGGTATACCAACGACAGATCTTCTCCTCGCTGATCGTAGTCCAGCTTTTTCTCCGGACGGCTCGCTCATCTGCTTTTTTGAGAAGGACAAGGGACCTATTGGCGACTTCTGGATTATCCCATCGACCGGTGGCCAAGCACGGAGGTTAACCTTTGATAACACGCTCGGTGGCACTCCAACGTTTACACCTGACCAAAGGTTCGTGGTTTTCTCTTCTATGCGCGCCGGTAGTCGAACGCTTTGGAAGGTTCCGGTTGAAGGTGGTCAGCCGCAACCGGTTCTGGTTAGCGCGGGTGAAGATACTGAACCCGAGATCTCACACGACGGCAAAAAGCTGATTTACACCAATACACGAAACCAATTCCTATTGACGCTGACCGATCCTGCTTCAGGTGAAAGTAAGACGTTGAAACAATCCCGTGTTGATATGGTTGATCCGAACTTTTCACCTGATGGCAACAGACTGCTCTTTTTTGAAGTGGCGGGAGATGGAGAGATACAAATATTCGCAATTAATACGGACGGTACGGGACTGACTCAAATCACGCATGGAAGAAATGAACGCAACGTTCATGCGCAATGGTCAGCTGATGGGTCGGCAATCTACTTCTACCAGATTCGACCAAACCTCTCTTTTCGCAAACTTACAATCGGCAGCGAAGAAAGCACTGAGTTAGTTTCGGGATGGGAATGGGGAACGCACAATGGTGCGCGAGTAGATCCACAGGGTCTACACGCCGTCTATAGCAAGTTGGACAAAGGAAAAGTGGTCGCCACCATGGTTCGCGACCTCACAACAGGAACCGAACGAGCATTCACGACGCTCCTTCGAAATCCCCGTTGGTCGCCGGATGGTCAGTTCATAATCGGTAGTGATCTTTCCGCCGGAAGATCCGACTTGAATGAGGTTGTGATCTGTCCAGCGGATGGAGGCGCGTGTCGTACTGTGACCAAAGGATACTATCCGCATTGGTACAGCAACTCACTCATTTACTTCTATCGCGAATCAAAACTGGAAGGCGCTGAAGAAATATGGACCACATCGCCGGATGGTGCACGCGAAAAGAAGGTTGTCGAACTATACCCCCTACATCCCATCGGACAATTCTTTGATGTATCTCCGGCAGGAAAGATCGTGTGGATTAAGTATCAACAGGGTAGAAATGAGCTCTGGCTCTCGAGTCTTTAATCACTTCGTTGATTTCCAGTAACGGCAGTTGGTAATTAGTTCACCTACTTCGAAAGCCCATACTTAACCCGAGGGAATCTCCAGTCTTTTCGGCGGTGACCCGCTGGCTATATCTACCAAAACTGCAACGAGGGTGAAGTCAATGGAGCGCGCTTGATTTAACCTTGTCGACCTCGTCCCTGCTCTTTAATCACGCTAATGTGTCCATCTTCTTCCATTCTTACTTCCTTAACCTCGGCGAGATCTTCCACTCCATGCTCGCGCAATTCTGAACGCAAGTCGTCCTCTGTAATCAGTTCTTTTCGCATGTTTCGCTTTTGCATTTTGCCGTCTTTCACCAAGAGCAACGACGGTGGCTTAATGAGACGACTTATCGGAGGGAAGTGATAGCTCAACCAATCAAGAGCATAGTTCCAAAAGATAATCGTTGCTACAAGGATAACGCCCTCAGTTATGGAGCGATACTCACTTGCCATCGCATTCTGGGCAGCATCGGCAATCAAGACAACCATTAACAGATCCGCAATTCCGATCGCTCCTGCTTCTCTCTTCAGGACAAAGCGCATCAGAAAAAACAGAGCAAGATAGGTTAATGACCCACGCAGAATGATTTCCGCGATTGGGATACTCGGGACGAAGATTTCTTTCCAGTTAAGTTGAAGAATGATTGCGGACATCAGACACCTCACGATAGCCGAGTTCCTGTCGGATCTGAACCATCCACCAACTGCCATTGGTGGGATTAGCGCGCTATCTCATGCAGTTCGTTTGTTAGGCTACATCTGAACCCATCCACAAAATGACGTTGCGGGGATTAGCTTGAGTGCCGCAGCGAGTTGTTATGTAGGCAGGATCTAAACCATGCACCAACTGCTGTGACGGGATGGTTTGGGTGCGTCATTGCCCGATCGGTGGATCTGTGGGCGTGGCAGTCTGAGCTGCGTTGACGTGAATCGTGCTTGAGTTTGAATCTACGTAGTAATGGTTTCTTCCAGTAGAGCCCACGCCTTCAGCCACTTGAGGATCGGCGGTGATCGTGTACCCGGGTTGTGCCGTTGTGGACTTGGGAATCACTGTCATCGTGAACACATAGCCATCAATGACCGGTGTGCCACCCGAGAATCGAGCATCCAGGAGGTTCTCCTTCAGCATCTCATCGAACGTGCCAAACGTGCTTCGCTGGTGAGAGTTGTAATAGAGCATTTGCTGCTCGGCAATCGTTCGTAGCGTTTTGATCGCAGCAGCCTCGTTTGCCGCACGTACGGCTGCTCGCCAACCGGTGATCCCGACTCCAATCAGGATTCCGATGATCGCGATCACGATCATTAATTCGATAAGAGAAAAACCTCTCTGGTTTCGTAAGTTCTTACGCTGGGGTTTCATAGCAGCTCCTAAAATGATCACACGCGTTAACCACGATCTAGTTCCGGGATTCTGGGGATTATCGGTGAGCCTTCGCGGTCCGGTCGTTAGTGTACTACAAGGTCCTTTAACATCGCATGTCGTCGGTACGCACGTAGTTCACCGTGAACTGGGTATGTCACAACGAAGATACAGGACCGGGAGCGGTAGCGACCGGATGCTAGACTCAGCTCGCTAATGAGAACCCGGTTCCAAGTCAGTTAGTTTAGCATCCGGTCGCTACCGCTCCCGGTTCTGTATTTGGTTGGGACCGGGATTAATCGCGCACTTTAAAGAGATGCGGCGTTTAGTCTGAGCATGTAGAATGAAATCAGCCGGTTGTCCGGGAAGCATTGATGAGACGAGTCGAGCCCATAAACAGACCAGGCGACGTGCTTGCATCTGATGCGGTCGAACGCATCGACAGGCTGCAACGTGCAATCGAAACCGTCATTCAGGGCAAACCGGAAGCGGTGCGCCTCGCTATCGTCACGTTGATAGCCGGTGGTCACCTGCTGGTCGAGGACGTTCCCGGAGTCGGTAAGACCACGCTGGCCCACGCGCTCGCTCGAGCTCTCGACTGCTCTTTCCAGAGAATCCAATTTACTTCAGACCTTCTACCGTCCGATGTCATAGGTCTTTCGGTTTTTAACCAGCATGCCGGTATCTTCGATTGGAAGCCTGGGCCAGTTTTCGCAAACGTGGTCCTTGCCGATGAGATCAACCGTACTACTCCAAAGACCCAGTCGGCTTTGTTGGAAGCCATGGCCGAACGTCATGTGACCGTCGAAGGTGTAACGCACCACCTGCCAGCACCCTTCATTGTCGTTGCCACACAGAATCCAATTGAACATCACGGTACCTACCCGCTTCCTGAGTCTCAATTGGATCGCTTCATGTTGCGCCTCCGCATCGGGTATCCCGATAGTCACGACGAGAAACAGATTCTGAGGGATCGTGAGATTGGTGATCCACTAGAACAACTTTCTCCCGTTATGGCTGCGGCCGAAGTGGTTGACCTGCAGCGAACCGTTTCAGAGGTGACCGTCGACGAAGCGCTAGTTGAATATCTGATGCGAATCGTTGCGGCTACGCGAGATTCCGAGATGCTGGATCTCGGCGTAAGCCCCCGTGGAAGTCTGGCTCTGTTTCGTGCAGCTCAGGCATTGGCGTTGACTGAAGAACGTTCCTACTGCATACCGGACGACATCAAACGTTTGGTGTTGCCGGTCTTTGCTCATCGCATTCTTGTGAGCTCTCGCTTCTCTTCATCGTTGCGGCGCAGTGAAGAGGGTGAGGCGGTCTTGCGCGAGATCATGAAGACCGTGAGTGTTCCTTTGTAGTTGTTCAGATGAATGAAAGCATTAAGCCGAGCACTAAAGAACGCCCCTCACGCACTCCTTTTCTTCCTCCATCATTCGCAAAGTGGCGCACCGCGATCATCGGCACACTTCTGGTCACCGCTGGTTTGGCGGCAGCAGTCGTAACGCTTCTCGCTCGGCGAACAAATGACACAACATTGGCTAGTGCTGCAGCGATGCTGTCGCTCGCAATCGCTGGTCTATTGGCCATATTCGTTGTGCCACCACTGGCTCGTTCTGCGCGTTTCGAGGTCAAGAATCTGGATTTCCCGATTGAAATTACGACCGGTGGCGCTATCTTTCTGGTCATCCTCGTCGTTGTTGGCTTCGCCGCCTGGAACACCGGAAACAATCTTCTCTTTCTAATCATGTCATTGCTTTTCTCGACACTCTTCGTAGCAGCAATGGCCGCACGAGCTTCGCTGCGAGATCTAGTTGTCTCGGCCCGCTTTCCTGATCACATTTTTGCAGGCGAAGCGGCTCCGGTGATTGTCACGCTGAAAAATACCAAACGTTTGTTGCCGTCGTTCTCGGTCCTCGTAGAAGCGCGTGGGCCGGTTCATGAGAGTCGCGGGAAGAAGAGAGCAAAAACTCGCTACCGAAAACGCACGCTCGCATACTTCACTTATATTCCGCATCACGCCGCTGCTGAGCAGCGTGTTGAGCAATTATTTCCCAAGCGAGGTCACGTACTCATTGACGGGTTCGAGATCTCTACCAAGTTTCCTTTCGGTTTCTTCAGAACTCGTCGCCGCCTCCGAGCACGAGACGTAGACATCGTCGTCTATCCCAAACCTGTGCCGATCGGCGACGAGCTTCATCTGTTGCCTATGTATGCAGGTCGCATGGAATCCGTAAGAAGGGGAGCCGGACACGATCTGTTCTCTCTTCGAGATTATCAACCTCAAGACGATCTGCGGCACATTGACTGGAAGGCGACGGCGCGTGCACGACGGCTAACGGTGCGAGAGTTCACTTCTGAAGATGAGAAGCGAGTCACAATAATCCTGGACACAACTTGGCCCACCGCTTCAAAAGCGAACGACGGTTCAGACCGATTTGAGGCAGGCATAATCCAGGCTGCTTCTTTGCTGAAACACTTCATCGACGAAGGGGCAGAAGTGCGACTAGTGATTGGCACACAAGCTAGTCGTTACGGATCCACGCTTGAACATCTTTATGAATGTCTTCGCAGACTAGCGTTAGCAACTCCTGATTCAGAGGCAGGATCAGTTTCGAACTTCGCTGAGAATGAAAAGGGAAGGGTTGACCAAGTCTTCTGGGGTGAGGATTTCGCAATTCTGTTAACCAGCGCCAAGCCGGGCTCGATCCCATCAAAGGTTTGGAGAACTTCTCACGTAATCTACCACTGAAAAAGCCACTCTATCTTTTCCAACAACAGTGTTACTTTCGATGTTATATTGAAAATCTCGGCCCCGTCGGCCATATACCCTCCGCTTTATTAAGGAGCAAATCAAATCGATGGCCAGTCTCGTTTCTCGAGCTCAAGACAATTCTGTGACGACGATCTACGCGCAAAAAAGCGTGTGGTTGATTGGCTTCTGCTTTGTTCTGTCAGGAGCGACTGGCCTGATCTATGAAGTTCTGTGGGCCAGGATGCTCGGCTTAGTATTTGGTGCGACTACGCTAGCAGTCAGCACGGTGTTGGCAGCATTCATGGGCGGCCTTGCGTTAGGCAGTGCGCTCGCCGGTCGCGCTGCGCCAAGAATCAGGCGGCCGTTTCGCGCTTATGGATTACTCGAATTGGGGATTGCGCTTTACGCGTTGGCGGTGCCTTTTCTGTTCAGTCTCGTTGACAATCTTTACGCACTGATCTGGCAGCAATACCAACCAGGATTTTTTGCGTTCAGCATTTGGCGGTTCGTACTTTCGTGTCTAATGCTTCTGGTGCCGACGACGTTGATGGGTGCTACTCTGCCGGTACTCTCGGCCGCGTTGATGCGCTCACCAATATTCAAATCAACTTCAGTAACACGCCTCTACACTTGTAACTTGCTGGGAGCAATTATCGGAACATTGTTGGCAGGTTTTGTTCTTCTGCCGATGTTTGGCGTTCGCTCGACCATCTACATTGCCGCACTCATCAACATCATTATCGGTGTGATCGCATTCCTCAGTGATCGAGATGACTCTGAACTCCCAAGCTCCGCAAGCGCCAGCGACGTGGTGAATGACGACAATAGATCACTCACTAGCAATGTGAAGGTTGAAGCTGGAGCATTCTGGCTATTCTGTGCATTCGTGTCTGGTTTTGTAACGATCAGCACGCAAGTCGCATGGACGCGCGTGCTCACAATGATTATCGGTTCAAGCACTTACGCCTTCAGCATAGTTGTCGCTCTCTTTCTCATCGGACTTTCTTTAGGTGCGTACGTTGTGGGACGTAACGAGAGCATTACCAAGAATCTGCGTTCCACGATCTTCAAGCTGGAAATTTTTACAGCCATCAGTCTGGTAGGGAGTATTTTTGTCATCAACCGAATTCCTGCCTTGCTCGTGGGGCTCGGGCTGCGTTTCCACATTTCGAGCTGGATCGGATTGCTGGCTTTGCAGATCGGTTCCGCAGCTCTTCTCATCCTTTTGCCTTCGTTTCTGATGGGCATGGTTATGCCACTCGTTCTTGTTTGGGCCAGTGGTCACTCAGCCGCCCATTCCGTGCGATTGGTAGGACGAACTTACGCGGTAAACACTGTGGGAGCGATAGTCGGCGCGTTTTCCGCAGGATTCATTTTGATTCCCAAGCTCACAATCAAGTTCACTATCGTCTTTACCGCCGCAATGTGCGTGATCACTGCTGGTCTGGCCTATGAGGCTCGCGTTAAAGAAGGAGAGGCTGCGCTCAAACGCGCTATCGCTGTAGGCCTCAGCGTTGCGGTTGCATTTGCGTTGATGTTGCGTCCGCCAAGAATAAATGTCGCCGATCTCTCGATCGGCGCCTACGACAGCCTGGTGCGCCAGTTGTCAAAGTCCAGTGATGCTGCCGCTGAAGCCGTGAAGAACACCCAGGGTCCGCAAGGGCATGAGGTACTCATGTATCAGGAAGGCACAACAGCTACAGTGTCAGTGCGGAAGGATTGGGACATCACCTCGTTGGCAATCAATGGACGCACGAACGCTTCGGATAAAGAAGACATGCCGACCCAGGTAATGTTGGGCCAGCTACCACTCCTGCTTGCTCCCAACATTAAGAATGCCATGGTGGTAGGTCTTGCTTCGGGAGTGACGCTCGGTGCGATGTTGCAATCGCCAATAGAATCACTCGACTGCGTTGAATTAGAACCATCTACTATTCAGGCCTCGCACTTTTTTGAACATGTCAACAATCAACCGTTACGGGACCCCCGACTGCGAGTGATTATTGATGATGCTCGCACTTATCTGCGCGTGACGAATACGCGCTATGACATGATCGTGAGCGAACCGAGCCATCCATGGGTGCCCGGCGTAGCGAACCTTTTTACTCGTGAGTTTTTCGAACTTGGTCGGGGAAAGCTGACTGACACTGGCGTATTTGCGCAGTGGCTACAAATCTACCAGATGTCCACGGATAGTCTTCGCTCTATTCTGGCGACATATCACAAGGTCTTCCCGCATGTTCAGATTTTTCGCGTGGGCGGTGCTGGGCGTGGAAAAGATCTGATTCTTTTAGGCAGCATGAAGCCACTCAATCTCGACTTGATGCGCGAGCGAATAAAAGATCCGCTGATTAATGCGGAGCTGACTCGAGTGGCGATGGCAACGGAATCGGATGTGAGAGCTTGGTATGTCTGTGATGACACGCGGTTAGCTCCGGCAGTAGCGGGTGCGGTAATCAACACCGACGACAACATGCATATTGAAACGACGGTGCCACGTGAAGCATTCCTACCGCTGATGCAAATGAATGGCGAGTGGATTCGGCAACTGCAAGTCAGTACCATCTCGCGGTAGCGGATAGATGGTGACATTTGATGCTTGCGAGAAGAGACTTAGTGGAGTCGTCGTAGTGGATTATTTTCCATTCATCATACCGTCATCTGCTATAGCTCGGAGCTCCATCAGACCATCGTTTCTTGATGAATCATTTCCTCCGCACGCGCTGCTGTCTCTTCGAAATAATCAGATGATGAATGTCAAATGACGAATGGAAAATGTCCGACTCACCGCTGGTTGGATAATTGCCTGACAAGACTGTCCGCTGCATTCTCACCACTTCTAATGCAATCAGGAATTCCGGGACCCGAGTACGCGTTGCCCGCCAGAGCAAGTGCCGGCAATCGTGATAATCGCTCGTCAATTCGTCTCACTCTTTCGAGATGGCCTACGTGGTACTGCGGCATTGACCGAGCCCACCTGGAAACCTGATTAAGTAATGGCTCACCCTTGATTCCTAGTAGTTCATTCAGGTCCGTTTGGACTCGTCGCGTCAGCTCATTATTGTCTAGATTAAACAACTCCGGTTGAAGTGCTCCTCCAACAAACGCACGCAGTAGTACTCGTCCTTCGGGTGCACGGCCGGCAAACTTCACGCTACTGAATGTACAAGCGATAAGCGAACGCTTCTCGACAAAGGGGACGACAAAGCCAAATCCATCCAATGCATGGGTAATGTCTCTTCGCATGTACCCAAAATTGATGGTGGCGGTAGACTCGTAAGGGATCGCATTGAGCTCAGCCGCAAGCTGTGGATCGGAATCGGTAATCATCGATGCTGTCGCATATGACGGAACGGCAAGGCACACCGCATCAGCATTGACAAATTCACCGCTTTGCAATCCGATGCGCCATTGATTCTTCGATTCGTCTCTTGAAACACGCGTTACGCGCGTATTCAATCGAACTTCAGCTCCTACCAGTTTTGTCGCAAGCTGATCCGCCAGCAGCTGCATTCCTGAATCGAATGAAAGGAAAAGACTGTAACGTGCGCCGCTCGTTCCGCTGTTGATTTCATTCTGCTGACGTCCTCGCTTGAGGAGTGCGAGTATCAGACTGCGATCCGTCTCCTCCATCTCGAGAAAGCGAGGCAACGTCGCTCGCAAACTAAGCTGCTCAGGATCAGCAGTGTAGATACCGGCGACCATAGGTTGCGCCATTCGCTCCAATGCCTCACGTCCCAAGCGGCGGCGAACGAAGCTGGCGAGACTTTCGTCGGCCCAGCCGTTAGCAACTCTTTTAGGCAACACCAGGTCGAGTGCCATTCGCGCTTTTCCGGACCAGCTGAAGATGTCGCTCGCGATAAAGGGCCAGAGTTTTCCAGGCGCCATCAACTGGTAACCAGCAGGCACAGGCCGTAGGCGGTTGTTACGTACGATGAAGCTGCGACGATGTTGTTGATTCGTTTCAATGAGGTGTTGTTCGAGGCCGATCGCTTTGGCCAGCTGAAGCGCAGCAGGTTTTTCCGAGATAAATGCATCTGGTCCAGACTCGAGTAGAAAACCATCGCGATGTTCTGTTTGAACCACGCCACCTAATCGTGAACCGGCCTCGCACAAAATGATTTCAAGGTGCTGTTTGGATTCTTTGGATAGCGTAGCGAGTCGGTGACCAGCTGCCAGTCCTGCGATACCACCTCCAATTACTGCTACTTTCTTCATGTAGTTTACGTTGTGAGTCTCGGGCAGATTTCAGTCAATCTCAAAGGCTCAACGGTTGCTGTTCTAATCGGCAATCGGTAATCGGCAATTGGAAATGAGTTTGCAGCAATCATCCGCACAAACATCAGGCACTGGTCCCAGTTTGCCGACGAACTGACGTTCGGTTGCGCCGTTGATCCGTTCTACAACCAGATCGCGAATCATCCTTACGAACAGTGGATGCGTTCCGGCTGTTGCCGCGCGAACCATGTTGATTCCCAGTTCATTGCAGAGTTGGAACGCTTCGGTGTCGAGGTCGTAAATGATCTCCATGTGATCGGAAACGAAACCGACGGGTGCGATGACTACGTCCTTCATTCCTTCCTGCTTCAATACCCTGATCTCATCACACACATCGGGGCCCAACCAGGGCTGCGGCGAGTCACTTCGGCTCTGGTAGACCAGCTTGAACCGTGAATGACCGAGTTCACGAGTGATGATGGTGCTTACTTCGTAAAGTTGCGCTGCATAGTTGCAGCCAGCGGCCATTGATTCAGGAATGCTGTGAGCGGTGAAAAGAATTACCGCCTCAGGTCGTCGTCGTTCATCAATCTGTTGCAAAGCCGCACGAATGTTGGACACATTCGCCTGAACGAAAAGTGGATGGTTGTAGAAAGCCCTCAGCTTGTCTACGTGCGGTGCACTTGGGCCCGCAGCTTCCTGAGCTGCAGCAATGTTTTCCCGATACTGCCGGCAGCTCGAATATGAACTGTAGGCAGAAGTAACGAATGCCAGGGCTCGCTTAATGCCGTCATTCTTCATCTCAAGCATGGCCTCGGTGAGAAGTGGATGCCAATTTCTGTTTCCCCAGTAGATCGGCAAGTCCGGCCCGTTCGATCGAAGTTCTTCTTTTAAGGCGGCAATCAGTTGTCGGTTCTGCGCATTGATAGGGCTGACGCCGCCGAACATCTCATAGTGCTTGGCGACTCCGAGCATTCGTTCCTGCGGCACGTTTCGTCCGCGAAGGACGTTTTGGAGGAAGGGAAGTACGTCTTCCATTCCTTCAGGTCCACCAAACGAAACAATCAAAATTGCGTCGTACATTCTTAAGTACTCAATCCCGGGCAGCACAACGATAAAGAAATGCGCTCGTGTTCGTAACGGCTTTGCCGCCGGGTGTGAGGCGACGGCTCTGCCTCGCCGTAACGTCTCACCTCTCATTTTGGGCTAGGCCCTTGGTGCGGGCTTTGCCCCAAATTTCATTGGCGGGAAATAGTCTCAAACAGCATCTTCGGCGCTCTCTTGAGGGGGCGGAGCCCGGACCAAGGGCAGAGCCCTAAACAAGAAGGATAAGCTTACGGCGAGGCAGAGCCGTCGCCTCACACCCGGCGGCAAAGCCGTTACGAAGAAATCTTGAAAAAGACCCTCCAATATTGCTACACAGAGGGCTACTTACCGCTGACTCATTTCGTGAACTGCATCCACAAGTGCAATCACGTTTTCAACTGAAGTCTCAGGCAAGATGCCATGACCTAAATTAAAGATATGGCCGGGACGTCGATTCGCCTGATCAAGTATCTTCTTTGCTTCAATGCGAATCCGATCTTTTCCAGCAAACAACACGACAGGATCCAGATTGCCCATGATGCCAACATCGTAACCAATCCTTTGCCATGCATCATCCAGTCGTACTCTCCAATCAACACCGATGACTTCGCCTCCAGCTTCGCGCATCTGTTCGAGCAATGCGGCTGTCCCAGTACCAAAGTGAATGATCGGCGTATCATTACTTATCCCATCAATAACTGCCGCGGTGTGAGGTAGCACGTACTCGCGGTAATCAGTCGGGCTTAGACAACCAACCCATGAATCAAATATTTGCACGGCCTGAGCTCCTGCATCGATCTGTGCGTTAAGGTATCGCACCAGGGCTCGTGAGAGTTTAGCCATCAATGAATGCCAGGCAGCGGCGTCGTTGTACATCATCTGCTTCGTGTGGACGTAATTCTTGGAGCCGGCTCCTTCAATAATGTAAGAAGCGAGCGTAAATGGAGCGCCTGCAAAACCAATCAAAGGAAGATCCTTCTTTAAGGCACGACGCGTAAGCCGAATCGCGTCAAAGACAAACTCAAGTTCGTTCACATCTTCCAACTCTCTAACGCGTCCCACGTCAGTACCTGTCCTGACCGGATTTTCGATTGAGGGCCCTTCGCCTATCGCGAACTCGAGATGAATTCCCATAGGTTCAACGATGAGCAGAATGTCCGCGAAAATAATCGCAGCATCGACACCAAGCCTTTCAGCAGCAGTGACAGTTACTTCCGCCGCCAGCGATGGAGTCTTGCACAGTTCGAGAAAACCAACTCGAGCCCGCACATCAGCGTACTCACGCATGTACCTACCAGCTTGACGCATCAGCCAAACAGGCGTGTATGGAACAGGCTCACGTCTACAAGCTCGCATGAAAGGACTGTCCAAGAGGAGATCTGTCGATGTGCGTATTTCAGAAGCCATGATCTGTGCTGTCGATAATTTCGAACTTTGCGTTTAGCTCAGACGTTCAAGCGAGCGGTTCAGTATTCACAAGTCGTATTGAGTTTCCGCTTGAACGAGGAGTTCTTCAGTCGCTTGCTGCTGTTTTGTTCGGGTCTGCGCGTTCGCAGCGTAGTTCAAGTATCACTTGAGCTCAGGCTCTTGGGATCCGTACGAACCAGCAGAAACTACTGAAATAAACACGACTTTATTTGTGCAAGCAGCGATTCAGACTACAATAAACGGCCGAAATTCGATAGCCACCCAGCTAATCTGGAAAGTTGCCACAAATCAGTAGTTTGCGGTGTTTGTCCTCATGAGAGCGGTGATTGATGAGCGGACAAGCTAGAGCCTTGATTGACTCCCTGCCGAATGACATCGCAGTAGAGGCTAATCACCTCAGCTTCGA
Organism: Acidobacteriota bacterium; assembly: GCA_046726395.1. GTDB lineage: Bacteria > Acidobacteriota > Blastocatellia > Pyrinomonadales > Pyrinomonadaceae > PSRF01. Next base: position 5,132 of record JBKPAL010000345.1, on the reverse strand, counting down.
TGAAGCTTTCACTCTGCATCACCGTGCGGTGTTCCGGACGGCGCGCGCTGTCGTGCACGATTCAGCACTGGCTGAGGATGTAACCCAGGAAGTGTTTCTCAGACTGTATCGCAATCTTGATTCGACACCGGGTGAAGAGTGGCTACGTCCCTGGCTGTTACGTGTGACGTTGAACGTCGCGCGCAATACACTACGTGGACAAACCCGCTCGATCGTCCGCGATGACGAATACCACAAAGCGCACGCCGCGGATAACTGGTTCGCGCCGCCGGAAGAAGACTACGAACGGCGCATGGCTATTGAAGAGGCGCGACGCGCTCTCGAGAAGATAAAAGAGCCGATGCGCAGCTGCCTGCTGCTTAAACAGCAAGGCCTTTCGTATCGTGAGATCGCCAACACTCTCTCAATCAAGGAGACGAATGTTGGCAGTCTAGTTGCGCGTGGTCGAAAAGAGTTTGCGAGGGTGTATGGGAAGATCGGAGGCAAACGATGAAAGAGTGTATAGCTGAAGATGTGTTGCAGAGTTTTTGCGATGCTGAGCTTGCAGATGCGCAGAGCAAGAATGTAACTGCGCACCTGGCTCACTGCGCGAGCTGCACTGCACTTCTTGAAGAGCTGCTGATGCAGAACGAACTTGTTTCGACTGCGCTCGCTCCGGAGTTTGAAGCAGCGGTTCCAAGTGAACGCCTGCGCCAACAGATCGATAACGCGATTGCCGACATTCGCGTCATCAACGCTCCGAATCACCGACCCCTTCTCGGCAAAGTTAACAATTGGTTTGGCTCCCTCGGTTCCCTATTCACGCTGGGCCAGCCTCAGGCGATTGGTTACGCAGCACTGGTGGCAGTCATCGCTCTCGCCGGAATATTTGGCGTACTCTACTTCCAGAATGCTGAAAATCCTAAACAGGTAGCAGTAAACAACGATACCAAGAGCAAGCCTGCTATACCGACACCAACTGCAAGTCCAAATACGACTCCTAAGGAACAAAATCCTCCGGCACCGGATTTAAAGTCGGGTACCGAGAAACGTCAACCGAACAAAGTTTCCCGACCTCGTGTGAGACCAGGTGCGAACGAAGCAGTGGCGAAGGTCAAATTGTTACCGGGAGAACGAACCTACTTGCGGACGATTGCTGCGCTTGATTCCACAATCAAGTCTGCAAACGACCGACCGATGCGACCCGCTTTGCGCGCTGAGTATGAAAGAAACCTGGCGCTTGTAGATCGCGCGTTGGCAGCCGCGCGACACGCTGCGAAGAAGAATCCTAATGACCCGGACGCAGTTGACTTTGTGTTTGCCGCCTATCAAAGCAAGGTTGATTTGATGAATACCGTCGCCGATGCGCGCGTCTACAATCGCGGACAATGAGCGAACGGTCAGCTAAAGAGATGAAGTTCAGAAGCTTACTTATTGGTTTGATTGTTACAGTCTTGGCCGGGCCCGCGTCAGGCTATGCGGTAAACTATTCCGGCGATCACGATCCAGAGAAGACTGAGGAGACAACGGCAGCGCAGTCTAACGTTACCGTCACCTTATGTATGCTTTCGGGAAGTGTGACGGTGCGTGGTTGGGATAAGAACGAAGTGACTGCACGATCGGAAGAGGGCGCACAGATTCAACTTAAACGAGCGGATGGTAATACCGAGACGGCGACGCCTGCTGCAAAGATTAACGTGATTGTCATGGATACGGATGAAAGTTCTGGAACCAAGCATGGCTGTCGATCCTCGAGTGACATTGAATTGAACGTTCCCCATGGCGCAACAATCTTCATTCAATCACGCGACGGAAACATCGACATAGCTGAAGTGGCCACAGCATATGCTGGCACGCAAAATGGCGAAGTAAGTATTGAAAAAGTTACGCGAGCCATAGAAGTCGGCAGTATCGGAGGAAATATCTGCGTATCCGACTCGACAGGTTCATTGGAACTTACATCAATCGGCGGCACTGTCACTGTTAGTAATGTTCGGCCCGTGGAATCCAGCGACGCATTTCAATCTACTACGGTAAGCGGTGACATTGAGCTGGATCAGGTGGCCCACTCGCAAATAAACCTTCGCACTGTTAATGGCAATATGAAGTTGATGGGTCGCATTCCGAGTGATGGTCGTTACGGTATTAACACTATGTCAGGCGATGTCACGCTAGCGTTACCCGCAGATTCTTCTTTTCGACTTGATGCAAAGATGTCGAGCGGTGCCGACATAATCACCGACTTCCCGCTAACGCTTGTGAGTCAAACGGTGAATGCGCCTGTTGTCGTAAATGCGCCTAATGCGAAAGTCGTTATCGCACCGGTTGTGCAACCTGCCACTCCGGCTCCTCAAACTGGTCCAACGGCACCGGCGACTCCAAACACGCCAACAAAGGTTTCTCCGGCAAATCCTCCCGCTCCGGCGACTCCTGCTAAAGGAGTTATAGTCAGTAAGCAAGTAGTAAAAGGCGATTTGCACTATCGCAATCGGGTCAACGCTATCTGCGGCACCGGTGACGCGCTCATCACAGTGGCCTCCTTCAGCGGTACTCTTCATCTTCAAAAGAACTAGCAACCGAAACGTCGATTGAAGTGTCGCGGGAATCTCTTAGATTTCCGCGATGGCTTTCTTGAGCCGCCGCATAACGTGGGAAGTTGAAGTAAGCTCGCAATTTACACGCTTCGAAATCCCAAATTTATTGCCACAAACAAAAGCGGCCCGGTGTTCTGGTAATAGAGCAACGCAGATGGGCCGGGAGTAGGAGTTAGGGCACTCCAGAGAAGCTATTCCCGGCCCAGAAAAGAGAACCAGAGCAATGACGAACCTAAATGGATCAGAAAGAAAACCGAATCGCGGTTATCGCACCTTGCTTCTGCTGCTGGTAGCATTGGCGGCACTGTCTAGTGCGACGCGTGACCTCAACCGTCTCCAGGAACTCGCTAGCGGTTTACAAGAGATTGCGTCGATATGGGCTGATACAGGAGTGTTAGCAGTGAGCGCCGCTGGAGTTTCGGCGGAAGAAAGCTTTTGTCGTGAAGCGATGTCGCAAGTCAGTAACAGCTCTGAGGAGTTTCGCTGGAGTGGTCATGTGGCTCCAGGGAAGGCGATCGAGATCAAAGGCATCAGTGGAGATATTGACGCGACTGCGGGCGTGGGTGAAGTTGAAGTAGTCGCAACCAAGCACTCAAGAAGAAGTGATGTGAGTTCCGTCAACATCAAAGTGGTTGAGCATTCGGGCGGTGTGACAATCTGCGCAGTTTATCCGACGGACGATCCGAATCAGACCACCTCTTGCGAGCCTGGTGGAAGATCCGTTAGTGATCAAAACAGCTCAGCTAAGTTCAACATGAAGAGCAATGATGTGAACGTTGACTTCAAAGTGAAAGTCCCAGCTGGAGTAGACCTACTGGCTCGTACGGTCAATGGCCAGATAAATGTGAGTTCGTTGTCGAGCAATGTTGTGACGCACACGGTAAACGGGAGTATAAAAATCTCGACCAGTGGGTATGCACAAGCGAAGACTGTAAACGGTGAGATCTATGCAAGACTCGGGGACGCAAACTGGACCGGGTCTCTGCAATTCAAGACCGTGAATGGTGCGATTAATCTGGACCTGCCGGCATCAACCAATGCAAGTGTTGAGGCAAGCACGTTCAATGGTGATATCTCATCTGATTTCGCTGTTACGGTGCTCGGCAAGTCTGGTCGCAAGAAATTAGCCGGCACAATTGGCGCCGGTGGACGCGAATTGTTTTTGAAGACACTCAATGGAAGTATCAATCTGAGGCGTGCGGGCTTATAAACAATTCAATTGAATCTATTGATTATCTAAACGAGAAGTTTGAGGAGCTTGTCTGAGTGATGTTGAAAAGACTGACAGTGACATTATTAGTGATTGCAGCCGCCGCAGTAGTGCCCCGGGTAGCGCAACTTGAGAATACCGTTAACGAGAAGAATGCCGTTAACGTGAAGAACGAGACGAGCATTTCGAATGTAAGTAATGAAGCCACAAATCATGTGAGCGGCGATGGTGAGGAAGCTAGAGAAGAGTTTCTGCAAACGTATCCACTTAATGCGACTGGTCGCGTGATTCTTGAGAACATTAATGGAGGAGTAAAGATTGCGGTTTGGGATCGCAATGAAGTTCAGGTCAAAGCGACAAAGCGTGCCAGCAATCGCGAACGGCTCGGTCAGATGAAGATTGATGTTAGTACCGCGCCAGATCTGATCAAGATCAAAACTGTCTATCCGCATGACAACCAAGACTACAGTGATGAAGAGAAGGACCGCTCTCACAATCCCGGCAGCGTGGACTACTTTTTAACTGTGCCACGCAAGGCCCGGCTTGAATCGATCGACCTTGTCAATGGCTCGATTGATATCGACAGTGTCGAAGGCGAAATTAAAGCTTCTTCGGTAAATGGACGTGTGACGGCACGACGCTTAACGGGAAGCACAAGGCTCTCCACAGTAAACGGAACTGTCGAGGCAGTATTCACGCGACTTGATCCAGCGAGTCAAATTTCACTTGGCTCGGTCAATGGCAATGTCACTATCGTCATTCCTTCAAATTCAAATGCTGTCCTTAGAGCCAGCACAGTCCACGGAGACATCAGCAACCAGTTTGGTCTCGAAGTGCAACATGGCGACTACGTAGGACATGAGCTCTATGGCCAAATTGGCTCGGGTGGGCCACGAATCAAACTGGGAAATGTGAATGGTGGAATCATCATCCGCCACAGTGAAGATGGCGCCAAGGTAAGCCCAGCTACCTCGCTGTTGGCACAGAAGGACAAGGATAAAGACAAGGACAAAGATAAAGAGAAGGACAGCGTGCTTTCAGACGAAGACAAGAGGCAGCTCCGTGAGGAATCTCGTCGAATTGCGCAGGAGGCGCAACGGCAGGTACGCGAGCAAATGGCGCAGGAGCGGGAAATTGCTCGCGAGACCGAACGGCAGGTTCGGGAGCAGGTGCGGCAGCAGATGGAGCAGGAGCGAGTTCAACGACAGGTTGAGTTGGAAGCTCGTCGCGAGGTTGATCGCGCGCTTCGTGAATCGCAACGTGAGATCCAAGCCGCACAACGACAGGTTGAACGAGAGCGCCGGCGAGAGATGCGTGCCGAAGCACGTGATGTAGGCGAAGGTGTTGGC
>JBKPAL010000344.1:0-12738 GCA_046726395.1 Acidobacteriota bacterium | reverse complement strand
ATCAGAGTTTCCATGGGGTGATCCAGCGCCTGAGGAAACTAAAGCGAATCTGTTTGAGAATCAGCACTGGAGTGTGGCTCCGATTGGTTCCTATCCCTCAGGCAAAAATGTCTACGGTTGTGAGCAGCTGATCGGTGATGTGTGGGAATGGACGACATCCGACTACGTTCCTTATCCGGGATTCAAATCCGAGTTTGATGAATACAACGATAAATGGTTTGTAAATCAGAAAGTCCTTCGCGGGGGGTCGTTCGCTACCCCTCAGCTCCACATTCGTTCTACCTATCGGAATTTTTTCCATGCGTACGAGCGCTGGATGGTCTCGGGCTTTCGCTGTGCGAAGGACCGTTGAGTTTGATGCTCTGCTCAAAAACGACAAATCCGCGTCGAGACGACAAAGATTACAGAACCGCGAGCTGTAGCGACCGGATGCTACGCTCACCTGATGCGGAAATCATGTTCGTTACCGCTCGCGGTTCCCTATTGGTGAGTGCCATCGTCGCGCTTCGAAGCGATGCAAAGCCATATTTCAGCAATTAAGTTGAGCGAAGCGAGAATTTCCAGAGTATTTCAAGATCACGATGTCCACGATCCTAAATGAAGTTGAGGTTCGCGTACTTGGTTCATTGGTTGAAAAGCAGATAACCACGCCCGAATACTATCCGCTCACACTCAACTCTCTGACACTCGCCTGCAATCAAAAGAACAATCGCAATCCCCCAACGGCTTACGACGAAAACGAAGTCGCGAATGCTTTGGAGACTCTGCGCGAGAAGAATCTCGTCTACATATTCCATGGCAGTACAAGCCGGGTTCCCAAATACAAGCATGTGATGCCAGAAGTCTTGCATCTCAACCAACCGGAGACGGCAATTCTTTGTGTGTTGATGCTGCGCGGGACACAGACGCCGGGAGAATTACGAGGCAATGGATCAAGGCTTTACGAGTTCTCTGGGCTGGATGAAGTGGAGCAAACGCTCAACTCGCTGATCTCTCGCGAACCAGAACCGCTGGTTATGCGACTTCCTCGACAGGCGGGACAGAAGGAGGTCCGGTTTGCGCATTTACTTTCAGGTCCCGTGGCATTAGAGCAACAGACACAATCCCCCCCTTTGAATGCGCGTTCGCCGAGACGCGGTGAAGACGACCGCGTGGCAAGACTCGAACAGGAGATCACCATGCTGAGTGCGGAAGTGCAGAACCTGCAGCAGCAGTTCGAAGCTTTTAAGAAGCAGTTCGAGTAGTTCTCAAGTCCTCTAGTCGATTGCACGTCTAGGCCAGTGTTTCATGTGTGCAAATTCCTCGCTAACAGGCTATAATCCAACCTCCCATGAGCTTGGAACTATTTCATCCGGCTGTGGCCAGCTGGTTTAGTAAGACTTTCCCCGCAGCTACTATTCCGCAGCAACAAGCCTGGCCGACTATCAAAGACAACCGCAATACTCTTATTGCTGCACCGACTGGTTCGGGTAAGACGCTGGCAGCCTTCCTCGCAGCAATAGACGACCTCGTTCGTCTCGGCGTCGAAGGTAAGCTCGATGACACTACTCATGTCATCTACGTCTCACCACTAAAGGCATTGAGTAACGATATTCAAGCTAACCTCCAGGTGCCTCTGGAAGGTATTCAGCGTGAACTTGAGTCGATGGGTCTGCCGAGTGTGAACATTCGCACGCTCGTGCGCACCGGTGACACACCTGCGTCGGAACGAACGGCGATGACCAAGCGTCCTCCTCACATCGTGGTGACGACACCTGAGTCTCTATACATTCTTCTAACGAGCGAAGGCGGCCGGCGCATGCTGCAAACTGCGTACACGCTGATCCTGGATGAGATTCACGCGCTAGTCGGTAATAAGCGTGGTTCCCACCTCGCTCTTTCCGTAGAACGTCTTGAAGAACTTGTGAACGGCTACAATGCCGAAGCACCATCCGCCCCACGGCGACTAACCAGAATCGGTCTGTCTGCGACTCAACGTCCCATTGAAGAGGTCGCTCGTTTCTTAGTTGGCACGTCGAACGTCAACACTGACGGTGTTCCAAATTGCGCAATCGTCGACAGTGGCCACACCCGCAGGCTCGATCTCGCGATCGAACTTCCTGAATCTCCACTTCAGCCTGTGATGTCAGGTGAAGTTTGGGAAGAGATTTATGACCGCATAGCTCAGCTCATCCGCGAACACCGCACAACACTCATTTTCGTCAACACTCGCCGACTTGCTGAGCGCGTTGCACGCCATCTGGGTGAGCGTATCGGTGATGAGAACATAGCGGCACACCACGGTAGCCTGGCTCGGGAACAGCGACTCGCAGCCGAACAGCGATTAAAGGCTGGCGAATTAAGTGCGCTCGTCGCAACGGCTTCGCTCGAGTTGGGAATAGATATCGGTGACGTCAATCTGGTTTGTCAGATCAGCACGACACGATCGATCGCCAGCTTCCTGCAGCGTGTTGGCCGGTCGAATCACACAGTCGCTGGTTTTCCCAAAGGCAGAATCTTTCCTTTGTCACGTGACGAGCTCGTCGAGTGTGCAGCCCTGATTGATTCCGTTCGGCGAGGTGAACTCGACACACTCTCAATTCCTGAAAAGCCTCTCGACATTCTCGCTCAACAAATCGTGGCGGCGGTCGCAGCTGAGGAATGGACCGAGGATCAGCTGCTGGCAACAGTGCGCAGAGCTTATCCTTATCGAAACCTTACGAGAGAAGAATTCGATTCGGTCGTGAGAATGCTAGCCGAAGGTTTCTCAACTAAGCGTGGGCGCCGCTCGGCATACCTGCATCACGATGGTGTGAATCATCGTCTACGTGGCCGGCGCGGAGCACGACTAGCAGCGATTACATCGGGCGGCGCTATTCCTGACACAGCAGATTACGCCGTTGTTCTCGAGCCGAATGGAATCGTAATCGGCAGCGTGAATGAAGACTTCGCGATTGAGAGTCTTCAGGGAGACATCTTTCAACTCGGAAACACTTCATGGCGTGTGCTTCGTGTCGAGCAAGGGAAAGTACGAGTAGAGGATGCCCAGGGCCAACCGCCGTCGATTCCTTTCTGGTTAGGTGAGGCACCTTCAAGGACACATGAACTCTCGGCTGCTGTTTCTCGGCTTCGTGAAGAAGTCGCTGAGCGAGTTGATGTGAATGACTGGATAAGCGATCAACGGGCGCTGGAAGCTGCGAGCAACGGTGAGCCGGACGTAACCGAATCACAATCGCACGTTACTGCCGCACTTGAGCCGGCAATAGCATGGCTGGAAAAAGACGTTGGTGTATCACGATCTGCGGCCGAACAGATTACTGAATACTTGGGCGCTTCTAAGGCTGCTCTTGGTGTAATGCCGTCGCTAAACAACATCGTAATGGAACGCTTCTTCGACGACAGCGGTAGCATGCAGCTGGTAGTGCATTCGCCATTCGGCAGCAGGCTGAATCGAGCGTGGGGACTGGCGTTACGCAAACGGTTCTGTCGCAAATTCAATTTTGAGTTGCAGGCAGCGGCTACCGAAGATGCGATCGTTTTGTCTCTTGGGCCAACGCACAGTTTCCCGCTTGAAGACGTCTTTCATTACCTGAACTCAAAGACTGTACGAGAGCTACTTTGTCAGGCATTGCTTGACGCGCCAATGTGGAACATTCGCTGGCGCTGGAATGTGACGCGGTCGTTGGCAGTATTGCGCCGCCGTGGTGGCAAGAAGATTCCGGCTCAGCTTCAACGCATGGACGCCGAAGATTTGCTGACTGCTGTTTTCCCCGATCAGATGGCATGCGCTGAGAACCTTACGGCCGGACAACGAGAGATTCCCAAACATCCGTTGGTAGAGCAGACCGTCCGTGATTGCTTGGAAGAAGCGATGGACGTGGATGCTCTCGAGGAATTGCTCCAAGCCATTGAGCGGAACGAAAAGAATCTTTTTGCTCGAGATCTCGTGGAGCCATCGCCTCTTGCGGCAGAAATTCTGAACGCACGGCCTTATGCATACCTCGATGATGCGCCTCTTGAAGAGCGACGGACGCGCGCTGTCTATCAAAGACGTTGGCTCGATCCGCAGACAGCAGCTGACATGGGCAAGCTGGATCAGGCGGCGATCGATCGAGTGCGAGAGGAAGTGTGGCCTGAGCCGCGAAATGCTGACGAATTGCACGACGCACTCAGTGAGCTCGGCTTTTTGACTGCTGCAGAAGGAAGCGAATGGCAGGAGTTTTTTGTTGAGCTGCAGAACGATCGTCGTGCTGCCTTGATGACCGTTGCTGATAATTCCCTGTGGATTGCGGCTGAACGACTGCCTCAGTTTCAAGCAGTTTATGGATCGATAAATCTCAATCCACAAATTCAAGCACCTGCAACCACCGACGTTCGCGAATGGTCCTTCGAAGAAGCCTTAACTGAATTAGTAAGAGGAAGGTTGGAAGGACTTGGTCCCGTAACTGTGCCTGCTTTGGCGGCGTCATTCGCGTTGCCGATTACAACGATCGAAGGCGCGCTTCTTAGACTCGAGGCGGAAGGTTTCGTTATTCGCGGAAAATTCACGCCCGGGCAGGAAGAAACTGAGTGGTCTGCGCGAAGACTGTTGGCGCGAATCCACAGCTACACTCTCAATCGTCTGCGGCAAGAGATTGAACCCGTTTCGGGCGCTGACTTTATTCGTTTTCTGCTGGCATGGCAGAAGGTCGCGCCCGACCATCAGATGGAAGGTCCTGAGAGTGTGCGTGCCATCATTGAGCAGTTGGAAGGCTTTGAAGCGCCTGCGGCAGCATGGGAGGGCGAAATCTTTCCTGCTCGGTTAGTTGAGTATGATCCTGCCTGGCTGGATGCCCTGTGCCTGTCGGGCGAAGTAATGTGGGCTCGTTTGACGCCGCCGGCTCCTCAGAAGTCTGGCGAGACGAAGTCGCGCAGTTCAGGACCAGTGCGTACAACTCCCATTGCTTTGATACGCCGTCAGAACTTTAACTTGTTCAACTCAATCTCTTCCGCACGAACAGAAGAACCGAGTTTCTCTACGGTTACTCAAACGGTCTTTGACTATCTGAAAACCAAGGGCGCATCGTTTTTCGTCGACATAGTTGAAAATACGAAGCTGCTCCGCAGTCAAGTCGAAGAGTCGCTAGCTGAATTAGTTGCCCAAGGATTGGTTGTGTCGGATAGCTTCACAGGGCTACGTGCTTTGTTGACTCCAGCTCATCGCAAGACGCAGGCAGGGCAGAAGCGACGGCACCGTGAACCGGTTTACGACATGGCTTCGGCCGGTCGTTGGTCCATTCTGCAACGCAGTTACGGTGAAACCATCGGCGCGGCTGAGTCAGCGGCATCGGGAGAGAAGATTGCTCGTCTTCTGCTCGTTCGTTATGGCGTTGTATTCAAGCGTCTACTGGAACGTGAAGGGATAACGATTCCGTGGCGAGTGCTGCTGCGAATTTACCACCGGCTCGAAGCGCGCGGTGAGATTCGTGGCGGCAGGTTTGTCGCAGGAATTTCAGGTGAACAGTTTGCACTGCCGGATGCGATCGGAATGATGCGTGCGATTCGGCGAGCTCGTACGTTAACTGGTGAAGAGTTTCGCAGCGCGATGCCGCTGGAGACCACCGAGAGAACGGGATCCTCAATGACGGCGGCTGAGAGTTTGATATCGATTAGTGCGGCAGATCCATTGAACCTTGTCGGCATCATCACACCGGGGGGACGAATCACGGCGCATACTTCAAATCGCATTCTCTACCATAATGGCGAACCCGTGGCAGTGCTTGAGGCCGGACAGACTAGATTTCTGGTTGAGCTGAGTCGTGCGTTGGAATGGAAAGCAAAGGCAGCATTGCTAAGGAAGCCAACACCTCCACAATTGCGCTCATACCTGCGAAGACCTGCTTAGGAAGAGGATTAAAAGCAAGCGGGGGTAAACCGCCCTTCCGAACCACGAGACTTTCGATTGTGAGTGCCTACATAATCGGTTGAAAGGCTCTCACCTGCAACGTACGCCTCAAATTTTAGAGTCTCCAGGTTCGGAAGGTGGGTTTACCACCGCTGACGATCGGGAGATTTAACTTTCGGTTTTCCACTCAGCTCAAGATTTTTTAGAGCCAGGACTTCTCGAGCGGGAGTACGATCACCGTTGCAACTGATGCGTCGAGGCGCTTCAAGGTAAGTCAGCTGATATCCCAAGTCCTGATAGAGACCAACGATGCGGTTAGTCGCCTGGTTTGAAAGCACCACCGGCCCCGAGTGCTTTGCGAGCCACTCCGCTGTCCTCACCTGTTCATTCCAACCAAATTGGTCACGTGCGTATTGCGTGAATTCAACGTCGTACGGTGGATCAGCATAGACAAAATCATCTCGATCAAGTTCGAGGTATTCGAATGAGGAGTTGGAAAATTCCCAGTTTTCCAGCATCGGCTTATATGCGCCGAAGTCACGGCAGTAGTTGATGTGCTTATAACTGCCAAATGGTACGTTGAATTCACCGGAGCGATTGAACCGGCAGAGTCCGTTGTAACCAGTTCGGTTTAGATAATAGAAAAGCGATGCGGCCTCCTTTGTCTCTGACTTGCCGGATTTAAGGAGATCGTTGAATCGCTCTCGATGTCGGTAAAATTGACTCTCTCGATTTTCCATTTTTATCGAGATAGTTAGTCGCCGCTTCAACCATCGATAGAAATTGATCAAGTGTGGATTCACATCATTCAGCAAGGCTCGTTGTGGTTGTAAACCCAGAGTGACCGCGAGACCGCCGCAAAATGGCTCAACAAGTCGGCGATGGTTCTCGCGCGTCCAGTAAGTGTGCAGATGGGGAATTTGCCAACGTTTGCCACCAGCCCACTTGAGTGGTGGAGGAAGTGGATCGAGGGCTGGCGCAGCTGAGTTAACAGTCAAATCGTCTTGATGGTCCTTGAGAACAAGTCGTGAGCCTTAATGGTTTAAGACACACGCGAGCGCTTATAACACGGGCGAATGTTAGCAGCAATCGATTCGGTTCCTTGGCGCTCGCAAGCAATGGCCGCAGGCGTAAGCAATACACTCTTTGCGTCGGCTTTGCCGCCGGGGGTGTGAGGCGCGGGCTTGCCCCGCCCTTGGCGTCCATTGTGATGGGGCTATGCCCTGGTGCGGGCTTCGCCCCATCATATTTGCACTAGAGATTTCCTAGCAGACGAGGCATTTGCAGTCTACAGATCGAGAAGGACCAAGCCCGCACCAGGGGCATAGCCCGAAGCAAACCACCACAGTTCCGGCGGGGCAAGCCCGCGCCTCACACCCGGCGGCACAGCCGAAGCGGAGCTAGCGAGTTACCTTTGAGGCAAAAGCTACTTGGAGTTAATCAGAACCTAAAACCCACAGAAGCGGTGAATTGAAAGTTATGTCGGGTATGCGCGGGAGTCGTAAACCGAACTGGCGTAGTAATCCCTGTCGCTGGATCAAATGAGAAGAAGGTATTGACGCGACTGCCATAGCGAATCATCGTGTCGCCTGCATCGAACCGAGTAAAGATGCGCTTTGAGTGATACAACTCAATAACGCCTCCAAGATCAAACGCAAAGTTAGTTTGCCTGCTGCGGTTGACCAGAAACTGCGGATATATACCCGGCGGAGTGGGAAGAAGGAGCAGATCGAATGCTCCCTTACTGAAGCTCGCGAAGCCCGGCCGGCCTTTAGCAAAGAGGCCGAACCTTTTAAATCGCTTTCCGGCCTTTACGCCGAAGAAGCCCTGAGTGAGGTTGCCCACGTTTTCGCTGGTGCAAGTAACGCAATCTCCAGGAAAGAAATTGCCTTCTGCTTCGGCCGCAAAGTTCTCAGTAAGATTGAAAGTGAATCTTCCGCCAAAGCCGGCCTCGGTCCTGCCACCAAAAAAGTCTGGCTTTGTTATTGTCGTAAATAGCGGTCCGACTTCAATCTTCTTCGTATCTGATTGCGCAATCATATCAGTTGAACAAAACAGAGCTAGCGCTAGCGATGCCAATATGAGGTTCGGTCTCATACCATCTCCTTTGAGTGATTAGGTTGTCGGAGGGGAGCTTCTGGGTTTAGTCAGTTCTACTTCGCGAGCAGATCCTCTATGCGTTTTGCTCCGCCGATCGTGATCCAACTCACTTCAGGTTTTATTTTGTCCACTTTTCCTAGGCCGGTTGGATTCGTTTTTCTCTTCGGCGGCGGTAATGTTATTCCGACTGGTTCCGGAAAAAGGTGCGCCGTTCTGGTCTTCGGTTCTTTCTCAAGGGCCGGCGTAAAAAGATCTACATAGTCAGGCTCATGGAGGACCCAGACATTCCAGGCGCCACCACTACCCACAATGTGCTCGCGAGAGGTCCATTCGTAGCGAACGCCTTTCCAGCTGAAGACGATCTTGTTGTCCTCGATCACACCCACCTTGCGAAAGTCATAACCCTCATAAGGAACCAGTGAAAAGATAAACCTGCCTTGGTCAGGGACTGCGAACCAGATCAGTGCGCCAATGCAGGTCCTCTTGGTCGATCGGCTGACGACCGGCACATCGTCGATAAAGAGTTCGTAATTTCTAACTGCCAGTTCCACGTTCGAAAGGCCGAAATCGCGCGCAGGTTGTGCTGGTCTGCGCGGAGAAAGTAGCCACCTTTGAGACGCGACGGTGACGTAATCAACAACCTTGACGCCGAGCGATTCATTCACCAGGAGGTCGAGTGCAAAGGTTTCACCGTCATCAACCGTCTGTTGGCTCGTCGCTGCTGTGAGCGTCGGAGGGGTGCCAGTTGTGTCGACAATACCTTCAAACGCATCGGGATTCTGAAGCCGAAGACGGCGCTCAAGACCGGGAGCCGGCGGTCGTGCAGCAACTCTGAAACGACTGGGTGACTCCAATTCTTGAATGACTACGTCGTAGGCAAAGATGAGTTTTCCATGTTCGTCAACAAGCATGCGATGCAGGACATTGCCGGCACCGCGCACAACACGAGCCGTAACTGGTACCGAAAAGTCCTGCAGAGGTTGGACGCTTGCGTTGTGTATCTCGAGCGGTGTTACTTCTATCTTGAAGGCGGCGAAGCCACCCTGCTCAAGCGACACAATCAGCCGAGGGTTCCTTTGTTGTGCGGCAATCGGGGATGCCAACAAAGCGATCACGACAATGGCCAGAAAAACGAGTGCGGAAGATCTCATTGATCTGGATCCTTTACCACCCTCAGATTAGCGCTCGCTGCCGGTCGAAACGTTCCCAATCCTTGACTTGATAATTCAGGCCTCGTTGAACGTTGGCGTGCGAGGTGTTCGTCTAGAGTCGATGATGATCGTAACGTCCGTCTCGGCCTGAAGTTCCGTGATTTGTCCGTGCGCGTTAAATAGACCGTGCGAGTGATGACACGCTCAACAGGGACCTCTATTACCTTTACCGATTCTGATTGAGGTAAAGCAGTTGTCGTTTGCTGCGAAGAGAATGCGAACCATGATCCAGCGATAAGCGCTAAGAGCAGCGCCGCAGCTAACGGAATCGGAATTGAAATTCTTTGTTGGAAGATTCGCTTGTGTAGCGACGTGAGCTTTATCGAATTCGCAGCCCCCACACTCGTCCACTGGCCGCGCGAAACGGGAATCTCAAATTGCATCAGCGCCCTTTTGGAGAGACTAAGTTGTTGCCACTCGTTCTTGCAGGGCGCACAGTCACGAAGGTGCGTTGCCACATCCGTTGCATCTGAAGTACTCAGTTCGTTGTCGAGGTACGCCGATAACAATCGACTAAATTTGCATGGGGAAGGCCATCGTTGAATTAGTTCGCGCAACATTGCTAAATCTTTCCTTTCAAACTCTCAAGCTTGCGGGCGAGCAACTGGCGGGCTCGACTTAACCGAGAGGCTACGGTACCGGTCGAACATTCGAGTCGCTCCGCTATCTCGTCGTAACTCAATTCTTCAATCTCTTTTAGGATCAAAAGCATTCGCAATTGTGGCTTCAGGCTAAGCAACGCCAGCTTTATTTGTTGCTGGACCTCCTGACGCAGCAGCGCTTCATGTGCTTCTTCAGTGCGTCGAACTTCAACCAGCATGGGTGTCGCTATGTCTGTCGTACTGGTGAGTCGAGTGCTGCTACCGCGTTCATGCCTGCAATAGTTAAGACAGCAGTTAAGAGAAATCCGATAAAACCAGGTGGAGAATTTGGCGTGTCCTTGGAACGTGCTGAGTCGCTCGTAGACGCGCAGGAAAATGTCCTGAGTGAGATCGTCCGCCTGTTCGCGCTGCCCGGTCATGCCGTAAGCGAGCGCAAAGGTTTTCGCTCGATATCGTTGATAGAGAAGTGCGAACAGAGTGTTCTCGCCCGCACACACTCGCGCAACGATAGTCTCGTCTGGCAACTCTGCATCGGTGTGCGGGACGATTTCGGTGAGCACGTACATTTAGACACCCGGGAGGCGAGGGTTCTTCCAAAATGTTGCTTGATGAATCGTGAATGAGGGCGCAGCCCAAACTTTCTTAGTTGTCTTTACGGAAGGGCGGAGCCACTTCCTCAAGGGCGCAGCCCAAAAGTTGGGCCAGTAGTCTTTCCCGGAAGGGGGGAGCCACTTCCTCAAGTCCAGAGGGCGCAGCCCAAAAGTTGGGCCAGTAGTCTTTCCCGGAAGGGCGGAGCCACTTCCTCAAGTCCAAATGGCAAAGCTAAGGTCCTTCGCACGCCGAGCGCCTCTGACTTCTGACCTCCGACCTCTGACTTTTGGCCTAATTCCGCGTGATTTGAAACCCCGAGTTGCGATCTATCATATTGTTTCGAGAATTACCTGTAATCAACATTCGGCCGTCCAATGGTCCTTGTCCACTGTACGTCAGCGTATTTCCGACAATGCGGCTGTTCGTAAGATCGTGCACGATAAATCCGGCAGTGCCACCGCCACCGACGTCCGTCAGTTTATTGTTCATAACGGTGAGCTGAGTTCCTTCCAAATGGATACCAGCCTGACCCGTGCGAGTGATGGTGTTGTTGCGGACGATCACATCACGCATTGTTGGTCCGAACACGTAGATGCCATTAGCGAGAATGTTTGTGACTACACCAACGTTCGAACCTCCAATTATGTTGTTGTTTTCCACCAGTATGTTTCCCACGTGAGGCGTTCCAGTCGGTGACTGAACCACGATGGCGTTTCCAGTCGGGGCAACTTCAGATTCGCGGACGTCAATAAGATTGTTTCGGATTACGACGTTCTCAAGATGATCTGAGTTACTGTTGGGTTCCAAATCAATGTTTGTGTTTCCCGGACCGCCTATCTGACCCGATGCCAGAAATCGATTTCCTTCGAACGTGATGTTGCGGCCATTCACCAGTGCAAGATTTTGCGAAGCAACTCGCGTAAACAGAGAATTCACAACCTTCGAATTCTCTGCGAAGTGTCCCTCTGTAGATGAGGCTCCGAGCTGGATACCAATGGAGCGAGTACCATTGATCCAAACATGATCCACCGTGCAGTTCGTGCAGTTACCCAAAGAGATTGCTTGCTGCACCGAATCGAAGCCAGGATTGGCTCCTTTTATCTGGATGTCTCTGATAACTAGATCACGATCCGCGTTGGCGTTATCTACGGAGCTGTTGTAGGCCTTGATGACCGTGAACTGTCCGGGTGACGGAGACTCAACTATTATCGAATCCCAACCGGAACCTACTATTGAGGAACCCGGCTTGAGGAGAATGGGAATCTGTGCCGTTCGAGTGACATAAGTGCCTGGTCCTAAACGGAGAGTGTGTCCGGGTGAAATCACAACTTGAGTCGAGATCGTGCCGCCGCCATTAATGACGATGTCGCCTGACGCCGTCCCGAGATCCCTGTCAGCCGCATTGATCTTCGTTCCGATATCTCTGCCTGGATATTGATTCGCGTTAACTGTTCTAACGCGGCCCGGCCTTGTGGTCTGCCCTACAGCAAACGTAACTGAGGCTAATATGACCAGTATCGTTATGCCGCTTGTCAACAGACAAAGACTTCTATCGCGAACGAGCTTCATGAATCCACCTCTGACGATGATTGATAAGTCCAGGAGAGTTAAAACCGTGTGCTCCAGATAAAAAGATGCAGAAGTTCGGATAAACGTTCGATTCATTAGAAACACATTTCCACCTTGACGCGTTAAAGAAACCAGGAGGGACGGTTAAATATATTCACAGTGTGCTAGTTTTTGCGAGAATAAGTGTTCCTCTATAATCGCACGGTTTCCATTACAAAAGTTTTTTGGAGTGCTCACTATGCCAACTACGAGTCATGTAAAGGCTAACTCGGGCGACGCCCTGTTACTGGTCGGCACCATGAAGGGGGCTTTTGTGCTTCGAGGCGACGCTACGCGAAAGAGCTGGGATATCGGTGGTCCATACTTTCCCGGACGCGCGATCTACGCTTTTGCTTACGACAACCGCAAAGGGCGTAACCGACTCTGGACCGCAGTCAATAGTTCTTACTGGGGCTCATACTTGAGTTCATCAGATGATTTTGGCCGCACCTGGACCGAGCCTGAAACTTACGGTGTGAAGTTTCCGGCTGATGCAGACGCGGCGGTCAAACAGATATGGCAGATAGTTCCGGGGAATGCTGACGAGCCGGACACCCTCTATGCGGGAGTGGAACCAGCAGCGCTTTTTAGATCTGATGATGCGGGTAAGACGTGGTCTCTGGTGAAAGGTCTCTACGATCACCCGCATCGTCCGCTTTGGCAACCAGGTGGTGGTGGACTTTGTCTTCACACAATCCTGCCCGACCCATCGAACAAGAAGAGAATGCATATCGCCATCTCAACTGGTGGCGTTTATCGCACC
>JBKPAL010000343.1:0-31147 GCA_046726395.1 Acidobacteriota bacterium | reverse complement strand
GCGATTCGTGGCGGTGGACTGCCTTACGTCTTGCTCGGTTTATTGATCATGGGCTTGGTCCACATGCTCTACCGGTTCAACGAAAAGAGATTCGAGGAGGTCAGACTAGCTGAGGCTGAACAGCGGCGACACATACAGGAGATGGCCACCATCCACATGAACACGATCGAATCGCTGGCCATCGCTATTGACGCTAAAGATCAAACGACCCACGGGCATGTACGAAGAACGCAGATCTACGCTTGCGAGATGGGAAAACACTTCAACGTTAGTCCAAACGAGGTTCAGGCGTTGTTTGCTGGTGCTCTCCTCCACGACATCGGAAAGCTCGCAGTGCCCGAATACATTCTCAACAAGCCAGGCAAACTCACGGAAGCTGAGTTCGCAAAGATGAAGATCCACCCGACCGTGGGTGGCGACATTCTGAGGCGCGTTAACTTCCCTTACCCGGTTGAAGACATCGTCAGATATCACCATGAGAAGTGGGACGGGACTGGGTATCCAAAAGGATTGAAGGGTCAAGCAATACCGCTTGTCGCCCGGATCATCTCTGTAGTCGATTTCTACGACGCCACTCGCTGCGACCGCCCTTATCGAAAAGGGATGACAAGGGACGAGTCCACCGCCATGCTGCGCAGCATGGCCGGTACCGCCTTCGATCCAAAAGTTGTCGATACCTTCATTGAACACGTGGAAGAATTCGATCGATTGATCGATGCTGAAGACATTCAGGAGCAAGTCGCATCCGAAAGCACCCAGGCTGACTATGTTACGAAGACAAAACCCGACGCGGGTCTTGCCGCCGATGGACTCGGTACACCTGACGAGTCGGCAGGCTTCAAATGGATCACGGAAGCCCAGCGTGAGGTTTTTGCCTTACACGAGATTGCTCAGACCATTGGCTCTTCCCTGAACCTGAACGACACGGTAACGCTGGTCTCCAACAAGTTGCGAGCGATTGTGCCTTTCGACAGTTGCATAATCTTTACTGTCGATGAGAAGTCGGGAAAGGCGACAGCGTTATATGCGTCAGGAGACAACGACGACATTTTCTCGAAACGACGCATTGCTGTCGGTGAAGGAATCACTGGCTGGGTAATAGCCAATGCGCGTTCGATGTGCAATGCGTCTCCCGATTTAGATCTAGTAGGTATTCCTGAAGAGATAGCAAAACAGTACCGTGGCGTCTTGGTTACACCGTTGCTCCGAGAGGATGGCGCATTTGGTGCCATCACGCTGTACTCGAAAACGCGACCCTCCTATTCGAGTGAGCATGTACGCTTACTCGAATCAGTCGCCCAACACACGGCGAGCGCCCTCAACAATGCAATCACTTTTGAAAAGACCAAAGAGAGTGCATTGATCGATCCATTGACCGAGCTACCCAACGCGCGTGGCTTCTACATGATGCTGGAGCAAAGAATTGCTGAAGGCCAAAGAATGGGTCGAGAAGCGCTGGCTGTTATCAGCATGGACGTAGATGACTTCAAAGTCATCAACGACGAGTTCGGACACGCTATTGGAGATCGTGTACTAGCCAGCATCGCCGGAGTGATTCGCAAAGAGCTCAGGCAGATGGACATTCTGACGCGCTATGCCGGAGATGAATTTGTCGCGATTATGCCGATGGCTTCCAACAAAATTGCGATTACAGTTGGCGAGCGCATCCGAAACGCAGTCGAGATGCAAAAGTTTTCCGTCAAGACCGGTAAGACCGTCGAAGTAGGGGTGAGCATTGGTATTGCTTGTTTTCCAGACGACGGTGAAACGACTGAACAATTGTTGACTGAAGCGGCCAGGAAAATGCAGCGTGACAAGCATCGACGCAAGAGTCTACTGGCGCTTGCACAGAGTCCAGTGGGTGCTCTGGATAGCCTGAGGTAAAGACAACCGATCCACGAAATCACGCGAGCTAAGACAAAATACTTCTTAGTGTTCTTCGTGTAATTGCGTGGATCGTTCTTCTGTCTAGTTGTCGCCTGATACTCTTTTGGACGAGTCTGTCAAACTCAAGTATAATCGCCCGCAATTCAGAACAAGTTAATTCGAGTATGTAGTCTAACTCCGCTCTGACAGGCGGTTTTTTAGTTAGCACAATCCGGATGAGTAAACCTTCAACAGAACCACGGTCGCGCGCTGGCGCGGACGAAAAAAGCAAAACCGGCGTAATGAACGGAGCGCCACCGACCACCGACCAAGAAAAAATCAAACGCGACAACGCCAAAGTTAAAGAGCAACAACAAAGTCGACTCGAACAGCTCGATCGTAAGCTACTGATTGAACTGTATCGGCAGATGCTGCTTATACGTCGCTTCGAGGAAAAGTGTGCCGAGGCCTACAGCATGGGAAAGATAGGCGGCTTTTGTCACCTTTATATAGGTCAGGAAGCAGTGGCAGTCGGCTCAATCTCGGCGATTCGCAAAGAGGATTACGTACTCACGAGTTATCGAGAGCATGGACATGCAATTGCCAAAGGAATCAAGCCTGAAGCGGTAATGGCTGAGCTTTTCGGTAAGGCCACTGGCTGTTCGAAGGGCAAGGGTGGCTCCATGCATCTGTTCGATAAGGAAGTGAACTTCCTCGGCGGTCATGCGATTGTTGGTGGACAGATACCTTTGGCTACCGGCGTCGCGTTCGCCAGCAAGTATCAGGGAACGGACAAAGTGACGCTATGTTACTTCGGCGAAGCCGCAGTCAATCAAGGTGCATTTCATGAATCGTTAAATATGGCTCAACTGTGGAAGCTTCCCTGTATTTACATTTGTGAAAACAACCAGTACGGAATGGGAACTTCGCAAGAGCGAGCGATGTCGCTGCAGGATGTGGCCCAGAAGGCATGTGCCTATGAGATTGCCTCCGAATTCGTCGATGGCATGGATGTATTAGCTGTTCGTGAAGCAACGCTACGCGCTGTTGACCGGGCTAGAAAAGACTCGTTACCGACACTGATTGAGGTGAGGACTTACCGTTTCATGGGACACTCAATGTCGGATCCCGGAAATTACCGCACGCGAGCTGAAATCGAAAAATATCAAGAACGCGATCCGATCAAACTATTCCTGACAAACCTGAAGGACGACAAAGTAATCGATGATGCTCAGGTAGCGGCACTCGAGGCCGAAGTAAAAGAGATCGTCGAACGCTCCGTGCGCTTCGCTGAAGAGAGTCCAGAACCAGCGCCGGAAGAGTTGTATACAGATATTTATAAAGATCCCATCCCGCCGCGAAAACAATAGCTGAGGAATATAAATGGCCGTCATCACAATGCGCGAGGCGCTCAACCAGGCATTACGTGAAGAGATGCAGCGCGATGAATCCGTTTTCCTGATGGGCGAAGAGGTCGCCGAATATCAGGGAGCTTACAAAGTTACCAAGGGTCTGCTCGATGCTTTCGGGCCCAAGCGAGTGATTGATACTCCTATCACTGAATTGGGTTTCGCAGGGTTAGGTGTGGGCGCGGCAATGGTCGGCTTGCGGCCCGTCATCGAGTTCATGACTTTCAATTTTTCGATTCTGGCTACTGATCAGATTGTGAACTCGGCAGCGAAGATGCTCTACATGTCGGGTGGCCAGTTCAATGTGCCAATCGTCTTTCGTGGTCCTGGCGGGTCGGCTTTCCAGGTTTCTTCCCAGCATTCGCAGGCGATGGAATCCTGGTACGCCTACTTCCCTGGTCTCAAGGTCGTAATGCCTTCCACTCCCGCTGATGCAAAGGGTCTGCTTAAGTCAGCCATCCGCGACGATGACCCTGTGCTCTTTTTGGAGCAGGAGAGGATGTATGGGAGCAAGGCTGAAGTACCCGAAGGCGATGATTTCATAATTCCCCTCGGCGTGGCCGACATAAAGCGCGAAGGCACTGATGTCACTATTGTCGCGAGATCATTGATGGTCCCTGCAGCTTTGAAGGCAGCCGAGATGCTGCAGTCCGATAGTGTTTCGTGCGAAGTGATCGATCCAAGGACCATTCGCCCGTTGGATATCGACACGATTGTTAAGTCGGTCATGAAAACGAATCGCGTGGTGATAGCGGAAGAATCACACCCGTTCTGCGGAGTTGCTGCAGAAATCACAGCTGAGATCAATGAGCGGGCGTTTGATTACCTTGACGCACCTGTGAAACGTGTTACCGGCGCGGACGCACCAATGCCTTACGCGAAGAATCTCGAGAACCTTGCTATACCAACTGCTGAACAGATCGCGGCCGCCGTACGTGAAGTCTCTTATCTTGACTAGCGCGCAATGCGCTTTTGAAGTTTCTTAAGGAAGAACCGAATGGCAACTCAGGTGATGATGCCGAAACTGTCTCCCACCATGGAGGAGGGACAGATTTCACGCTGGTTGAAAAAAGAGGGTGACAAGGTCGCCATGGGTGAGCCATTGGCCGAGATAGACACGGACAAGGCTACGATGGAGATGCAGGCACTCACAAACGGAGTGCTGCGCAAGATTCTGGTTAAAGAAGGTGAATCAGCGCCTCTGGGCCAACCGATCGCGATCGTGGGAGAGCCCGATGAGGACATCTCTTCATTGACGAGCGCAGCACCAAGCTCTCCGAAGCCAGCGCCGGAACCGAAGACCACTGCACCACCACAGTCAGCCCCTGTAGCCGCTGCTGCTGCACCTGCTCCAGTCCCAAAGACGCAAGACAACGGAGCAGATGCGGGCAGGTCGTCATCAGATCGTCTGATCGTCTCGCCTTTAGCGGCCAGAATGGCAGCTGAGTCAGGTATTGATCTTCGCTCGCTCCAGGGGACAGGCCCCGGCGGCCGCATTGTCAAGCGAGACATTGAATCAGCGCTCACACAGCGTACGTCTGGGGAGGCAAAACCTGCAGCACCAACGAAGCTCCGAGCCGTACCAGAACTGCAACGACCTACGACAGGGGCATCGCCCTATCGCGATGAACCGACGAGCGAAATCCGCAAGACCATTGCTCGTCGTCTCGTTACATCACTTGGGCCGGTACCGCACTTCTTTCTGACAATTGAAGTAGAAATGGATCGTGCTGCCGAGATGCGTCAAAACATCAAGGCACTGAATCCCGAGCTGCAGATAAGCATCAACGACATCATCATCAAGGTGGCCGCTGCAGCTTTGGTCCAGCATCCGCAGGTAAATGCTTCTTTCCAGGACAAGCATGTCCGTTATTACGAACGAGCAGACATTGGCGTGGCAGTGGCAATTGAGGATGGATTGATCACACCAGTTATCCGGTCAGCCGATCAAAAGTCCATCAGCGAGATTTCGGCAGAGGTTCGCGATCTTGCAGAACGAGCCAGACATCGGAAGTTGAAGCCTGAGGAGTATACCGGTGCAACTTTTTCAATCAGCAATCTCGGAATGTTTGGTATTGATGAGTTCACTGCGGTGATTAATCCGCCTGAAGGGGGAATACTGGCGGTAGGAGCGATGACGCCGAAGCCCGTAGTTCGGGATGGTCAAGTTGTGGTGCGGCAGATGATGCACGCAACCATGTCGTGCGACCATCGCGTGATTGACGGTGCGACGGGAGCCAAATTCTTACAGACCTTCAAGAGGATGCTGGAGAACCCACTTTATCTATTGGTTTGAGCTGTCTACTCCCGGCCTAAAGTGAAACGATCCACCAAATCACACTATCTAGCACGAACAAAAACTAATTCTCGTGCTGTGTGTTACTTGGTGGATCTTTTGTTGATAGGTACTCGAGTCCTACGCTGCCCATTGGTCGCGTAGACCGAAACACTCCTGAATTTCCTCAGCGTCGAGTGTGTCGCGTTCCATCAGCATTTCGACCAACCGATTGATATTCTCCTGTCTTGCCGTCACGACATCGCAAGCACGTTTCATTTGGTCATCTATAATTCCGTTCGTCGCTTCCTCTACTCGATCCAGCAACGCCTGACTATGCGGCGTTCCCTCTGCACCGAGGTGAATTGGTCCCAACGAGCTCATACCAAACTCACTTACCATCTTACGAGCGATCTCGACCGCTCGCTCAATGTCGTTTGACGCACCCGCGGTCATGGTCTCAAGCAACACCTGCTCGGCAGCGCGGCCACCCAGGAGCAATGCAATCTGATCCTCGAGATACTCACGCTTCTTCATGAGGCGGTCTCGTTCGGGAAGAGACTGTGTGACACCCAACGCTCGGCCACGCGGTAGGATGGAGACCTTATGGATTGGATCTCCATTCTCAACAGCAAGACCGACTGCAACGTGTCCAGCTTCATGGACCGCCGTCGCATAACGTTCGTCTTCATCCATCATGAAGCCTTGACGCTCGGCACCCATCAGAATGCGATCGCGCGCGACCTCAACATGTTTCCTTCCAACTGCCGCAGCGTTCTGTCGTGTCGCTGCAATCGCAGCCTCGTTGAGCAGGTTCGCTAACTCGGCGCCGGAGAACCCCGGAGTACCGCGTGCTATCCAACTCAGATCCAATTCTGGTTCCAATTGGATTCCACGAGCATGAACGCGAAGAATTGCCTCACGTCCGCGTACATCTGCAAGGTTAACCGCAACCTCTCGATCGAACCGACCAGGTCGCGTTAACGCTGGATCCAAAACATCGGGCCTATTCGTCGAGCCAATGACGACGATCGAGCTGGACTGATCAAAGCCGTCCATTTCGATTA
Source organism: Acidobacteriota bacterium (assembly GCA_046726395.1). Lineage (GTDB taxonomy): Bacteria > Acidobacteriota > Blastocatellia > Pyrinomonadales > Pyrinomonadaceae > PSRF01. The sequence goes on along the minus strand of JBKPAL010000343.1, from coordinate 24,530 downwards.
GTAATTGGTTTAGTGTCTGGTCTTGATCACTGGAAGCCGAGTCGTTACTCCGCCCGCGCTGTCTTCCCAGCGCATCGATCTCATCAATGAAGATCACGCAAGGCGCTAACTTTCGCGCTTGCGCAAAGAGTCTTCGAACGCGGGCGGCGCCAACTCCTGCGAATTTCTCCTGAAAGCTGGAACCAGACGCCGAGAGAAAAGGAACGCCTGCTTCTGATGCTGCAGCACGAGCTAATAGAGTTTTGCCAGTGCCTGGATGGCCCGATAACAAAATGCCGCGTGGCGCTCTTCCGCCCAGTTTGCCAAAACGCTCTGGGTCGCGAAGGAACTCAATAGTCTCTGCCAACTCAGCCTTGGCTTCATCGACACCAGCGACATCGTCAAACGTCACATCTTGTTTGCCACTCGCGTCGGCATAATTGAAGCGGCCTACTCTGCCGCTGGCTGACGCATGAATCCTCCATCCAACCAGTCCCATAAGCAATAACGTCAGGATTGGGATTCCCCAATTCAACGAAGTCGCTAGCGCACTTGGGCTGGATGGCCGGAACTCAATGGGAACGTTGTTCTTTCTGAACAATTCTATCAGCGCTTGTTGGGCCGCCTGGTTCGTCACTATCGCTTCACGTACCACGCCGTCCGTTCCGGTAATCGTGAAAGCCTCAGCGTCAATCCGCACCGATTGAGCAACGCCCGATGCCTCTGCGATTTGATAGAGTTCCGAATAGTTGATGACCTGCACCTGAACGGTTTGCCGCTGATAAGTGAAAACAAACGTGCCGGTAACTAGAAAAGCGAAAAGAAAAACTCCCAGGAATGCAGTCAGTTTTTGGGTACGCAGGATTAGTCTAGAGTTGGGGGTAGGCATGCAAATCTCCAACAGAGGTGCTTGTAAGCGGGGTTCTTTGGCACCTGAAAAATTTCAAACTGAAAAACAGATTTGTTGTGATTTAGGGCGGGAGCTCGGGGAGGAGCCCGCACGCGAGAACACAAACAATCGATCGCGTCTGCCGACCACTCACTGGCGAAACGCAAAGTTACTTTACCAACGCTGCATAGGATAAGTCCAACTAAAACCCGAACTCGTTAGAGATTTTCGCCAGCGATCTCTCTTAATTACTGCTCGTAGCGACATTACTGCTCGTAGCGACGAGTGGTCTGAATTAAAACATACCAGCAGTTAAATGAGGGGGACGGTTTCAATACGTCCTGAGATGGTTTGTGAGCGGTATAAAAAACACCTGGGGACGCCAAATGCAGCTTTTGCTAGGGAATTCCTCCTTCAGCATGTTGGCATAGACATTGCCGAATACACCTGCGAGTGAGTTCGAAATTACCCTATACAGTGGTAGTCGCATAGAAGGAGGAAGCGCTCATGTTGTGGACGATTTTTGTGATTCTCTTGATCCTATGGTTACTGGGAATGGTCAGTAGCTACACAGTTGGGGGGTTTATTCACATTCTGCTGGTGATAGCCCTGGTCATTCTGCTGATCAATATCATCGGTGGTCGCCGAACAACAATCTAGATTTTACAGACTGGCAGCCCTGCGGAGTGCTCTTTGTCGGGTGGCCTCAGCCAACCGCAATGGGCACTCTACTTTGTTTAATCGATGGGGACGTCAGCTGTAATACGCCCTACCGGGTAAAGATTCATGAAGGCATCCCAGTAAGGGGACCGCTTGTAAAAGAACATTAACCTTTGGTCGGAGTTGCTTACGAACTCTTGGTCCGTAGCGAGGCGCCGGTCGAATTCTCTCCGCAAGTCCGGATCGGTTTCGAGCATTTCTCTCGCCAGTTGCTCAACTACGTAGTTTTCTCCGTACTCCTTCTGCTCAAATATCGCGCTGAAGAAGCCCCAGACAACAAGCGAGTCAGGTGCTGCGGGTTCCAGTAGGTTGATGGCGACCTTTGCCAGCGGTTGATTTAAACGAATGACAGCGGAGCCAGCCGGAAAAGTGCGCCTCTCAACAACTGGCTCAAGTTTGAAAGTCGAAAGGAAACGACCTTCGAAAGGCGCACCGGCCCACTTCACGTCAGAAAAGCGATAGCTTTCCACTTCAAGCTGCTGCGGTTCACTGGTCCTAGAGATTTGCAGACCATGGTCTGTTATCACGTTGACTACTTCAGACCATTGCCGCGGAACGATGTAGGCGAGCGGTGGCACAACCGCTCGAGCTACTCGAAAGGTGTCGTACATTGGCACGTTGAGCTCCAGGGAACGAGTGCCGAAGATTACACGAGCAGTTCCAGAGATGTCGCTGTGTTCCGTGCGAGATTCAACGGCCTTCAGTTTGAAGGGCCTCGCCTCGTCAGTGAGTTCGAAGTGCAACGGTTGTGAGCGCCTGACATCATACCGACTTCCATCTTCAATTGTTTTAGCATCGGCTTCGGCTACGGCACGCAGAAGTGTTTCTGGATCACGGCCCACCTCTTCCAAAGTGAACCGGAGGAAATCGTAGGTTCCAACTACGCGCGAGCGATAATCCTTCAGCATGTGCGTTTCAATCAGAATCGCAGGGCGGTTTCGTAGCGGAACGTAGCCAGTCGAGAAACGAGGTGTGCCGTTGAAGTCACGCATGCCTTTCGTCAAATCGCGATTATCAATGAACTCGAGATACCACGATATGACATTGCCTGCAGCCTCTACCGCCGGCACAACTCTGCCTTCGATTGCGTTTCGTTCCCACCCGAGAACACTGGGTGCAATACCCGAATGGTGTTCGAAGTGATAGGTAATGTTAGAACCATAGTCGGCGCCATCTGTGACGTGACAATCGATAAACAAGTCAGGGTTCCAACGGTTCCAGAGTGCGAGCCAACTTTTGGTCTCAGGAGTATCGGATTTCATGTAGTCGCGGTTAAGGTTCTGATTAGTAGTCGTGCCGCGCCAACCCATGTTCACTGGACCATTTTGATTTATGCGGTTGTAAGGGCTGGACCGCTCATGTCCGTCTACGTTGTATATGGGAATGAAGAGCAGCACGACGTTCTTAAGCAGGTCTGGATGAATCTTCGCGATCGCGATGTCGCGAAGCAAAGCGAGACCTGCATCTTTACCATCAGGTTCCCCTGAATGAATACAGGCTTGAACCAGGATTACAGGTTTCTGGCTGGCTCTTGCTGCCTCGGGAGTGAAGGTCCCATCTTCCGCAGCAATGAGTAGTGGTAGTTCCCTTCCCTCACCGCTCTGACCAAAACTCTCAAACCTGATGAGTGGCGACGCCGCGGCTAAACCCTTCGCGTAATCGATTGTCTCTTTGTAGGGGGGTGTCTCTCGATACTCGGTTTTCTCTGCGTGAGTTTGCCACTCACTTGAAGTCGCTTCTGACATTGTCTGGACCGTAAGCAGACTGGGTTGAAGGCGAACTAGTCTTTGGAAAAATCAGTTTGGCATGATCGACACTTGGAACGTCGCCTGGCGTTAAGTGTGCCGCAGGCGCCGCAGCGGATGTACATGGCGCGTGCAAACCAATGTGTGATAAGCGCGCTCAGCCCGAGGATTCCAATTAAGACGGCGAGATTGAGTAAAAGCTCTTTCAACCAGATGACGCCTTTGTCGACTTAGTTTGAAATTGATTTTGATAAGCGATGCCGCGTTCGAATCCCTGGCGAAAGGCCTCATCAACGCCTGACTCCGCATAAAACTTTTCAAGTTCGTGCGTGCACTGGGCGAAACTTCGGCCACGGAACCTTGTATTCAAAGAGGCCTCAAAACCGCGGCGATAGCTTACCTCATCCGCGTGGAAGTCCCCACCTTGAGCTCGGTAATGTTCTTCTTCAGCATCGCGCAAGCCCAACCACCAATCTTCACGCCCGGCATCGATTGATTCCGCGCCGGCTTGTGCCAGGACCTGCCTCACACTATCGGCAGTTTCTTCATCAGCTGGAAAGGCGATGACAACTGTTCTGCCTCTTCTGAGCGCGTCTTCGTAAATAAACAACTCGTCGTGTGGCAATCCTTCGTCCAGTGTTTCATCGAGAGCTCCGCCAACAGCCATTCCGGTAACCGTCCCACCCAAACCCAGCACTGCCGCGCCGAGAATACCGAGGGCGAGAACTGGACCCACACCGGGGACCATCAGACTTGCCGCAGCAGCGCCTAACGTTGCACCGCTCGCAACTCCAAGAGCGCCGCCAACAGTTCCTCCTAACGCGCTTCCAATTCCCGGGGGTTCAGCGTCCGTCGTGTTTACTTCTGCTTCTACTTCATCGGGCGGTGTTTCTGGTGTTAACAAAACAATTCGTTCGTCAGGTAATCCAAGAGATTTGATCTGTGCAACTGCTTGTTCGGCCTTAGGTCGTGAATTGAAAATCCCTGCTACTGATTCCATACGAGACTCCTTCTCATCGATTTCAGTAAACGATGACATCTTTGTAACTTGACCGACGGTGGACCAGCAAGAGCTGAGTGTAATCGACACAAATCGTTGAGGAAATCTGAAGAGGTATGTTAGAGTCGGGTTGATCGTATAAGGAATTGAAGGAGCCTAGGGCGTGTACGACATTGTAGAAAAAGAATGGCCGATGTCGGTCGGGGATGGAAAGGCGACTCGTAAAAAGAAGCCACGCATCCTTGCGATCACGACCGACTGCTGCACCGGTTGCTCGGGTTCACCGGCGTGCATCGAGTATTGTCCGATCGAGGGCTGCATGTTTTGGATTTCCGACCAAGACCACCCGCCCTTCGGTCGAATTGAAGTTGATCCTTATCTCTGCATCGGGTGCCAGAAGTGCACCAGCAAAGGTCCTGATGGCGCATTTCTCGACGGTTGTCCGTGGGATGCAATCGAGATGGTCCCGACTGAGGACTGGGAGGCTTTGCACGGAATCTCGTTGCCCGATTCTCCTCCAACTCCTCCCGCCTAAGTCTTTTATCAACGCAAGACTATTAGCGGCTCTGAATGGACTTAATTGTCAGGGCCGCTTGTTCTTTTATCCGATCAGATTTAAAAGTTGGGCCCTGCAAGTACTCTTGAATCAGCCTCACATCCTCTGCCTCACCAATTAGAGACAGCCCGCGAAGAGATTCCCAAACGCTTTCTTCGTCAGAGCTAATCGTCAGGATAATCTGGTCTTGTGCTACGTTACTGCCGCTCTCAACGGCAATGCTCTCAACCATGCCCGTTAAGGGAGAACGCAATTCTAAGATTCCACCATTCGGCTTCTTCAAGCGTGCTATCAAAGAACCGCGTGACACCGAAGAGCCAGCCCGCAAGCTGCTACTCAAAACCCCCTCCGAGCTTGAACGAATCGGATATGGCTTCAGTATTGACCTCAACTCCGCACGTCCAGATGAATCGTTAAATCTAATTAGCGCCAGGGCGGCGTTTCGTCTCACGATCGGTTCCGAATCTGAAAGCAGCTTCAGTAGCGCGGTATGAAACTCCTGCGAATGATTGTCGAACCCCATCAGCCAGGCAACCGTCAATCGCAGTTCCGTTTCTGGATTGCCCGCGAGCGAGATTAGTCGTGGGTACCATTGTCTGGCGCTCGGGTCACCTTTATCAATGCGTTGCTGGATCTGCAGAAGGGCGTGCTGAACCTTGCGTGGATGTTTCTCGTCGGCGAGATATGTGGCGATGTCCTGGTCGGATAGTTCGCGGCCGAACCATGTGAAATACCAGGTAAGGAATGCTCCGACAACGAACAGCAGCGCTAGTAGAAGAATTGGACCAGACGCGCGAAAGCGATTTACACGAGGCGCTACGGCCCGCACCCCTGGCTTGTTACCATTGTCATCGCCAGGAGGTTTCAACGGGAGAGTTCGGTACCACTTTCTTGTAGAAGACTCATTGCTCGTAGTTCTTATTGCCCCAGGGATTTTATCCGATCAGCGAGAAGGATAGATGTGATAGAGCATCAGGTAAACGATCACGCCCGTCACTGATACGTAAAGCCAAAGAGGCAAGGTCACTCTCGCAATTCGTCGGTGTCGCTCAAAGTCTCCGCGAAGTGCGCGAGTCAGGGTAACTAACACCAGGGGAACAATCACGACTGCCAACACTGTATGAGTCAAAAGAATCGCCAGATAGATTGGACGCGCGATTCCCTGACCTGCGAAACGGGTGGAGCCGTGAAAATAATGGTAGGTAAGATAGGAAACGAGAAAGAGAACCGAGGCAGTAAGAGCTGAAAGCTGACAGTTCCGATGCGCAGTTATTCGGCCCTGTCTGATGAAGAAATATCCCAAAACAAGAAAAACTGCGCTCGTCGAATTTAGTGCAGCATTGAGATGGGGAAGAAGCAGAAGATATTCAAACATCAAAATAGCTGGATTAAGCCGATGTCCGGTTCGATTTCTTGTTGCGCTCTGCTGCCTCTCGTCCCTTCGCGGTCAAAGAATAGAAATCGTTCCCTTCTTCGCGAAGTAATCCCTCTTTCACTAGTCGCTCGACGATGTCGAACACTTTCGTGCGCGCTTCGGGGTCGTTGCCACCAGCTTCAAATAACGTGTGCAGATCCAATTGGTCTTTCTTCCAATCTTCAAAGCTAGCTAAGACTTTTGCTGTTAGTTTATCCACGGCAGGGTAATTCCGGAAGAATACTAGTCCTTAGTTTCAGCCTGACGCATTCTGGTTACCATCGATTTCACGTCAGGTGGAACAGCTCGACCTTTGGCGTCAAGAAGGGGCGGGGTTGAAGCGCCGATGAATTGGTCCTGACTCTTCTTTCCTAAGCGTTTGGCAAAAGGAATTGGCAAGCGTCCTTCATCTTTCAATTGCAGTACTGGGATGACTGCGAACACCAGGGCCATAACTAAACAGACCATGGTGATGAAGAGATTGTCGGTCGTTAACAGTTGACCCGAGAAAACGGCATTGAGAATCGCCATCACAACAAACAGCAACGCGGCGAGAAGACATAGCAAATTGAGAAATCTCAACTCATTTTTCATTACGGTCGTTTCAGCACTCATTTGAGATGCGCTCAAATCTGGTTACGTCAGTGTTTCTTCCCTGAAGTCTTCGGACGTTCTGACATCTCTTCGTACCCGCATCGCTCGCACTGCCAAATGGGAAATACTGCGTCTGGATCGGCTGTGCTCTGGTATACCGCCCTGTCCGAGGGAATGATTTTGCCGGAGCAACGCGGACAGACACGGCCGCGCGTCGTACGAGTTTCAACGTCGAGAGCGAGCGGATTGTCGTCAGCCATTCTTATTGCTCGGATTATCTTCAGGTAGAGATTGTTCCTTTTCGCCGTCCTTTAGTCGGTGCCGTCGCAGTACCATAAAGAACGAACAGAACATTGCCACTGGCGGAACGAGTAGAACCAGCACCCCGAGGTTGAAATTTCTGATGAAGGCGGCGTTATTTGAGCCGGCGAGAGAGGCTCGGCACATCGAGCACTGCGAGTACGCCGTGGGTTCAAGGAGCAGTAATACTGTTCCCGCAAAAAGGGCCAGCAGCAAAAGTCCTCTTCCCCTGATTAAACTCATCCTTAACTCTCCGCTTCGTGCGTCGTGGTAACCGGTGGCGGCTCTTTGAATTTATAACGTAGCCCCCAGGATCGGAAGCTGTCAGGAAAGAACACAAACAGTAACATGATGCATACAATTAGCATTGGCACAATTGTCAGTATGAGGCTGATGCGCTCAAATTTCAGGTGCATAAAGTAGGCGACGATAAGCGCTGCCTTAATAATAGACAGGCCCATCAGCACCAGCAGCATCAGGTGAATCGGCATTGGCTTGTATGCGAGAAAGATCTCGATCAGCGTCAGAAATATCAACCAGCCCCAGATCGAGATAAAGAGTTTGTTCGTGCCAGCGAAATGTTCTTCAGCGTGTGCGCTCATTCTCTCTCCTTAAGACCGGAATCAATGACCTGCCAGATGGCCACCTACGTCTACTGACATGATGTAGATAAGCGGGAACACAAACATCCAGACCAAATCTACAAAGTGCCAGTACAATCCGCTGATTTCCACGTCTTCATGCGTAAGCTTCTTCACTCTGGTGGCTACGATCGCGAGATAAAGCGCACCCGTCGCAACGTGAAACATATGCAGACCCGTGATTGTGAAGAAAGTCGCGCCGAACAGTGGTGATGGTGGAACACCGTCAGTGGTCGTGAAGACTTGCACCCAATGCTCGGGAAGGCTAAACGGGCGAAGTCCTTCATCGATTAAGTGCTTCCATTCGATCAGGTGCAGCACGATGAACGTGACACCGAAAAAGATTGTCGCAAAAATCCATTTCCGAGCTTTGTCCTTATCACCTCGACTCGAAGCCGAAACGCCAAACACCATCGTCAAGCTGGAAGACAGCAGACAGAAGGTCATTACCGACGAGAAAACGATGCTCGGATAAAACGGAAACGGCGTGGGCCAGACGTTCGAGGCGCGTAAGTAACTGTATCCGATCAAGAGAGCCGAAAATGTCAGCGAGTCGGAAACGATGAATAACCACATTCCGAGCTTGCGACTTCCAACGTGATAAGGCAGCGTACCACCGTCCCAATCGGCTGCAGGAAAACTTGTCACGCGTGCTTCAGTACTCACCTGTCACCTCCAGAAGAATAGGAGTAGAAATAGGTAGATCCACAATGCGTCCATGAAATGCCAGTAGAGCGCTGCGGCGCTAGTGACCGCAACGCTTCTCGCCTGCGTAAAATCATTCGCGACCATGCGGCGCGAGCGCAGCATGAGATAAACCAACGCCAGCAGACCACCAAGAAGGTGCACTCCATGTGTGGCGGTCAATAAGTAGAAGAACGAGCTTTGAGAGTTCGAAGCCAGGTAGACTCCCTGACTAATTAGCTGGCGCCAGGCGATGACTTGCAATGCTAGAAAAGCAAAACCCAATACAGTCGTGAGCATCACCCAGCGACGAGAAGCGGCGGTTCCCCGCTGTTTAAGTTTACGTTTTCCGGTTTCGAACGTGATGCTGCTAAGCAAAAGTACAACAGTACTCACGAGGAGTACTCGAGGCATCGGGATCTGGCGCCAATCGTTTGCCGCAGCAATGCGGACTATGTACGCGCTCGTCAATGAAGTGAATAGCATTACTACTGAAGCTAGCAACACCCACACTCCCAGACGGTATCGATTATCAGTAAGGCTTACCGTGCCTGTCTCTTGAACCGCAGCGACCATCTTTTCTCCTTACTCACCTCCACAAAAGCAGCAACGCGAATAACCAAAGCCAAAGTCCATCCATCATGTGCCAGTACAGCGAGATCACGCTCGCATAAGCATTTGTCCTCTCCGCTCTCTCTTTTTTCAATCCGGTCTTCCACCGGCTAATTAGATAAATCAGCGCGATGATGCCGCCCGCGAGGTGCACTCCATGCACCGCTGTAAAGATATAAAAGAACGAACGGTGCGGGTGGGCCTTTAGGTAGACCCCCTGGGCTGCTAACTCACGCCATCCCATCAGCTGGAAAACCAGGAACGCAAAACCGAGAAACAAAGTCACCCCGAGCCAACGGAGATAACTAAGCTCTTTCCCCGGGTTCAAAGATCTCTTTGCTGCTTCAAAAGTAAAACTGCTGAGAACGATGGTGCCTGTGCTCACATAGAACATCCGCGGCATCGTTACCGGTTGCCACTGTTCCCCGCCAGAAAGAATGATGTAGGCGCTCGATAACGCGGCGAACATCATTACTACGGCTGCAAGGATGACCCATAAAGTTATGCGAAACGTGGCTACCGAAAACTTGCGCTTTGAATCGCGTCCACCCCTGTGACCGTTACCGCTTGGTCCTTTGCCATTTGGACCTGGAGGTTTGGGACCGCCCCCAGCTGTCTTCGTAGCTGCGGGTCTAGTGCTTGTGACCCTCGTGGCCATTGCCGCTTGTTACCTCTGCTTCGGCGTCAGTCTGCATTAAGAAGTCGTTTGGTGCCCCCGGCACAGCGAATTCATACGGTCCTCGGTATACGACCGGAAGATGTCCCGCGAAATTGTCGTGTGGTGGCGGCGAAGCCGTGGTCCACTCCAACGTCGTTGCTTCCCATGGATTCTCGGGGGCCTTCTCGCCCTTAAAGATGCTCCAGAAAACATTCCCATAAAACAGCACTTGTGCGAGAACCGTTACAATCGCGCTGATCGACACGAACACGACAAGAGGGTGCAATGAAGCGAGAAATTGATACTCCGTAAACTGAGCAAACCGTCGTGGCATGCCGACTATACCCATCGTGTGCATCGGCACGAAGATGCAGTACACGCCGATGAAAGTGATCCAAAAGTGTATCTTTCCTAAGGTCTCATTCATGTAGCGACCGAACATTTTGGGGAACCAGAAGTACGTGGCTGCGAACATTCCAAAGATCGAGGCCACGCCCATTACCAGGTGAAAGTGTGCCGGGACGAAATAAGTGTCGTGCATCGGCAAATCGAGAGATGTTTGGCCCAGCACCAAACCTGTGATACCGCCAGCCACAAACAGCGATACGAAGCCGATGGCAAAGAGCATTGCTGAAGTGAAACGTATTCGCGCGCCCCAAAGTGTGCCTAACCAGTTGAACGTCTTGACGGCTGACGGCACACCGATCGAAAGCGTCAGTATCGAGAAGGTCATCGCCGAGTATGGGCTCATGCCGCTGATGAACATGTGGTGGCCCCACACAAAGAATCCAAGTAGACCAATCGCGAAGATCGCGAAGACCATCGCGCGATACCCGAATACCGGCTTGCGAGCAAACGTCGAGAGGATGTGCGAAGTAGCGCCCATGCCCGGAAGAATGGCGATGTAGACTTCAGGGTGTCCGAAGAACCAGAAAAGGTGTTGCCAAAGGATCGGGGAGCCACCAGTGTGCAGTGGAAAACTCGGGCTCGTTCCTGAGAGCACGCCGCTAACGTAAAGTCCGCCCGGAATAAAGAAGCTCGTTCCGGCGAGTCTATCTAATAAGAGGAGGATTCCGCCGCCCAGCAATACGGGAAAAGAAAGCAGTGCCAGCACAGCGGTAGTAAACCAAGCCCAACACGTAAGCGGCATGCGCATCAAAGACATTCCCTTTGTGCGCATGTTCAGGAGCGTGGTGATAAAGTTCAAAGCTCCGAGCAGTGAGCCCACGCAGAAGATGGCGATACTGATGATCCAGAGGTTCATTCCCATTCCCTGGCCCGGTCCCGCATTCGGCAACGCACTCAACGGAGCGTAACCAGTCCAGCCGCCGATGGGACCCACTGTTGACTCTGCGCCCGAGTAGAAGATTGCGGCAAGGAGAACGATGAATCCTACGAAGGTGACCCAAAACGAGAGCATGTTCAGCACTGGAAACGCCATGTCTTCAGCGCCAATCTGGATCGGCAGAAAATAATTGCCAAAGCCACCCTGGGGAGCCGTCGTGAGCACGAAAAAGACCATGATCGTTCCGTGCATCGTGACTAGCGACAGATAAAACTCGGGGGTCATCATGCCTCCCGGTGCGCCGCCAGGAAACAGTGTTCCGAGGATGGGCCAATTAGTGCCCGGCCATGAAAGATTCATGCGCATGAGAACCGACATCGTCATGCCGACCACCACTGCTGCAAGCGCGAGCATGATGTACTGGATACCGATCACTTTGTGATCGACGCTGAAGATGTATTTGCGAATGAAGCTCGTTGGTGCAGGGTGCCGATGAACTTCATGGGAATCAACGGACATCTCTAATCTCCTCGTGGTTAAGTCTAATTAACCCTGAACATCAGATTAGTCTGAGTGCTGTAGCTTAATGCATCTCTGTCGGGAGTTTGTATTTCGCCAACAATTCCGTCATTCGTGTTTGGAATTGCTCCTGAGGCAACAAAGTCAATTCTTTGTGCTCGTCCTCTGGTAGCACAAGCAAGTAACTTCTCATTTTGAAATGGAGCTGACCGCAAAGTTCGGCGCATGCTAGTTCATATTTTCCCGGTGTAAGCGCAGTAAAATGCACCCGGATCGTCATGCCCGGAACAAGGTCCTGCTTAAACCGTAGTTGCGGTACCCAGAAATTGTGAATCACATCTTTGGACCGGAGCATCAACTCGACCGGACGTCCCGCCGGGATAGCCAGCACACTGTGAACGTCATCGTCCTTCGCATTTGGGTCTTCAGGGTCGAGCCCGATGAAGTTAAGGGCTGAATCATCGATTAGCGTGGGATCGGTGCGACCGAAGACTCCGTCACGTCCCGCATAGTGAAAGTTCCACTGAAACTGCTGGGCTACAACCTCGACTTGATACGAACCAGGAGGAGCTTGATGGAAGTGAAGCGACGCCCAGACGCTTTGTCCCATCACTGCGAGGCCGATGAAGATGACTGCAGTGATAATCGTCCAAACAACCTCCAGCCGACTACTGCCGTGCGTGTAAGTAGCACGTGCGCGATTGCCGACGTCGCGGTATTTCCAGACCATCCAGCCTAATCCGATCTGCGCAGCGGCAAACGCGATGCCGACAACAAGGATCGTGATCGTGAACTGACGATCCAACGCAGGTGCGTGGGCAGATATGGGGGTAGGAAACCACCATTTCTTGACGAAGAAGAGCGATACTGAGCCGAGAGTTATCGCCCAGATAATAACCGCCAGAACTCGTCCCATCGGTTATGTCTCCTTAATTGGCAAATGGTGAATGGTGAAAGGTAAATGGATTGTCACGCAGCGGTGTAGGTCCATTCACAATTTACCATTTACCAATTACCTGTCTAAGACCATCAAAATGAAAAGCAACGGCAGATAGAGAACTGAAGCCAGCAGCAATCGACGGGCTTGCTGGCGAGACTGCGAGAAGGCTGCGCGCACACTACTGTAAAGAAACAGGATGCCAAGAGCTGCGGCGCCATAAAGATAGATTCTTCCTGATAAGCCCAAAGCGGTCGGAAGCAAGCTAACCGGTATCAACATGATCGTGTAGATCACGATCTGTTGACTAGTAACGCGCCCGTCTGGTTCTACAACCGGAAGCATCAAGATTCCGGCCCGGGCATAATCCTCACGATACATCCAGGCGATTGCCAAAAAATGAGGGAACTGCCAGAGAAAGAGAATTGCGAAAAGCACCCATGCTTCAAGAGTCAATTCGCCAGTCGCAGCGGTCCATCCGATTAAAGGTGGCACAGCACCTGGAAAAGCTCCAACCATCGTGGAGAGGGATGTCTTTGTCTTCAGCGGAGTGTAACCGAACAGATACCCTGCGATGACAGTCAATCCAAGCAGCGCGCTTAAAGGATTCACAAACACAGCAAGGTAAATCTGAGCAACAACAGTTAATCCAACGCCAAACAACAGAGCTTCCCACGGCAAGAGTTTTCCTGATGGCAGTGGTCGATCCGCAGTCCGCCTCATCAATGCATCGAGGTCACGTTCGAGATATTGATTCAGGGTGGCAATGCCAGAAGAAAGTAATGCAATCCCAAATAGCGCGCTTATTAATCCGACGTAGTTAACTCCCGCCGGTGAAGCCAACGCGTAACCGGCAGCAGCAGTAAGCACAATTAGAAACGTGATGCGTGGCTTCGTGAGCTCTGCATACGCTGCGACACGTTCACGAACACTCAGCGCTGGTCGAGGAACAATCTGCTCGAGTTCAGCAACGCCAGAGTTTGTAATGTTGATGGCTTCTTGCATTTATGACTTGAGTAGACCCCTATGCTCGTTGTGCGGAACCTGCAAAAGCAAATGTATGGCTTGAGCGAAGCACCTTAAATGTCCTTAACGTTAAGACGATCGTCGTGGCAAACACCAGCGCTCCACAAGCCACATGCCCAACTGTGATGGCAACCATCGGAGTGAGGGGTTGCGGTTGGTACGGTGAAGCAACGCGTGTCATGTACGCCGCCATACCGAGAACTAGTTGCGTCGCCAATAATGCGAGCGCGAGTCTCGCAGGACGCGTCAAAAACTTCTCGTTTCTATAACGCCGAAGAATGATGAAGACAGTGCTTCCGAGCATTACGGTGACGACAATCGCGCCGGCCACGTGCGTTAACACAAGCTCAGTAGGAAGGTCCTGGTCCCATCTCGCGGAATGTCGAAGCGTCGCGCCGAGTACGAGTTGAATAAGAATCGTTACGAGGGCGGCGATGCAAAGATAACGAACCGGCACCATTCCCTTCTCTTCCAGAACAGGCATCGGCTGTTGCCAGCTGCGAGACGTGAAGACTGCCAAGCTTACTGTCGTGCAAAAGAAAAGCTGCGCCAATGTTGCGTGAGCGCTTGATACTGCAAGCGGCAACATGAGCTTGACGGTCAATCCCCCTAGAAGTCCTTGAGCGATAACGCCCAAGAGAGCTACCAGGCCCAGTTTGCGAACCCACGACCGTTTTTCGCTGCGAAATAGATAGATGACGAGACAGATGGTAAGTATCCCAACTGATGTTGCGATCAAACGGTGACCGTGCTCCCAGAAAAGATTGCCGACCATCTTGGGGAAGACCTGACCGTTTGATAGCGGCCAATCAGGTGTTGCCAGTCCAGCATCATGACTGGTGACAAGTGCTCCGGCGATGATTAGAAAAAATGTGGCGCTAGCCACGAGAAAGGCGAAACGAAACAAATTCATTGCCGATTTTAAATTGCCAATTGACTATTGGCGCGACTCCAAATCTGAATAGTGGTTGTGATGTTAGTTAAAGAAAACTGCCTTTTGAACGAATTGCGTGCCGCCCTGCTGCCGGCTGCTTACTGTTATCTCTTAGGTGGCGATACCAATTGCCAACTGGATGGAAATTGCTGGCCGACGGCGCCATTCCAATCGGCAATTGGCAATCGTCAATCGTCAATCTTCAATGGCTGTGGCCCATCATCGGTAGTTCCAGAGCAGGCATCATCTGCAATCCAGAACCTGTTGACGCTGTTGCCCCTTCACCAAATGTAAAATCAGCTTTGGCACTGCCCTTGGCCGGAACCGTCACTTGCATCGTCTTCTCTGTACCGGTCGCGCCGCCCTCTTTCCAAGCAGCAACGGTGTAAGTCCCAGCTGGGACATTCTTCAACGTGAAGCTTCCGTCTTCGCCACTCACCGCGTAGTACGGGTGCTTCAACACGCCGACGTAAGCTTTCATCCAGGGGTGTTGATTGCATTTGACCGGAATCAAAATCTCAGAACGCGCGAAGGTCTTCTCAATTGGTGGCGCCCCGTTGGGCTGTGTTTGGTTCCACTCAGGATTGTTCTTTGGAGTTGGGTGAATGTTGTGTTGAGTCGGGTCGCTGTTGGTAATCTTCACCTTCTGATTCGTCTGTACTCCCAACACGTGCGGGCGGTAGTGACAGCCGTTCTGATCAAGAACTACTTCTGCAGTGGGCGTCGCAAATGTGTATTCATTGATCTTGGTGCCATCTGCGAGTGTACCGTCCTTGATGTAAACAAACGTATTTGCCAGTTTGCCATCCTTCACTACCGTGTCTTCAGTCTGCAGATTCGGATCTTTCTGCCCGCAAACCGGATCAGCCGAAGTGTCGATCTTCTTCGGTGCGGGGGGAGTTCCGTTATATGCAATTACTCCTGTAATAGTTCCTTCGTCGCCTTTACTTGTGTAACTCTTACCAGTCGGACCACTGGAATTAGTTTCGGGACCACTCTCTGGTGCCTTGCTACAAGCGGAGCCAAGCGCTAACAGCGCCAGCGCTACAGTCAATACCAGCCAGACTCTTGTCTGCTTAATCATAGATTCTCCTCCAGTTGTATGAAGATTCGCATAAACTTTAACACGGCGTTCGCCAGAATGCAGACTGGACGTGCTGGTTAAAGACCGGGGGCTCGGGCGTTCGATCTAACCGGATAACTGCGTGCGATTCCATTGACTCGTTTTCTATTCCTGCGACTTGACGAGACTCTTCGATCCTGTTTTCGACCTACCTTTGCCTGAGCCGCAGGCGGTGCAGCTGGTGCTGCAGGACCGCTCGCCAACAGACGTGCTTGTTCGTCAGGTGTCATAAGGAACATGTAGCGCACAAGCAACTTCGCATGGTCCTGATGATAGTCGTTTGCACTTGCTGGCGGGTTCGGCAAGTTGATCACCCACCGCTCTCCATCTTTTCTAAACAACCCGGTTGGCATGGCTGTACCGGGACTGATTTGAGCCGGATCAAGTAACCAGCGAAAAGTCCAATCTGGTTTTAATCGTTCACCTGCCAACAGGAAGTTCGGAGCAATTGCCTGCGCATCGCGAGCCGGATCGCCTGTGATGTGGCACTTCAAACAAGGCGTGCCCGAAGTGAACATCTGCCGCGCCACAAGCTTTTCCTCATCAGTTAGCGGTGCCATGGGTTCCTTGATATATGGCTCCTGCTGACCGGACATCGCCATGAAGAAACGAACGAGAGTCTGCAGCTCATTCGGAGAGAAATTAAAAGTCGGCATTCGGAACTTGAGATAAGGACGCACGCCATTGCGATCAAGTCCAGGCTGCGGTTTCAACTTCCCATCAGTCGGTGATGGTTTAGCAGCGGGAGTGTTTGCCTTACCATTCTTAGCTGGTGTTGCTGCCGGCGCCGCCGCGGCAGTTTTCTGATCGCTTAATGATGGATCATGCAGAAATCTCAAAAGCCAACTGGGATCGACACGTGCTCCTTCGCTCGTCAGTCTCGGTGGTAGCAGATCCTTTCCTTCTGGTGTTTGATAGAAAGGAAGATCCATCACAATCGATCGCTGTCCCACTTGCAGCTGATGACATCCCTGGCAGTTGTACTTCTTAATCACCCACCACCCATTTTGAATGTCCTGGCGTCGCTGATCTTCAGGCTCATAGAATGCAGCGCGAGGCACGTTCGCTCCTTCAGTGCCGACGCTTCCGAGCAGAAATGTCGTGAGCGCAGTTCTCCATTCGGGAGTCATGTAGGGATCGGGCATTCGCAGCCGATCCTTCGGATCCTTCTCTTTGCCCCGGTCATAGATAGAAGGGTCTTCGAGTTTATGTTCAAAGAACCCTTTATGGTTGTACCAGGATTCATGATGCGACTCTGACCGGAGGTTTAGCGGGTCGTGTCCGTTCTGTGCATCATGAGTCAGCAACGCAAAATCCAGTCGCTCAATCGGAGTCGCGCCTTCGACTGTCAACTCCTTGCCGATCCGCTGCTCCTCTTCGAATCCTTTGATCTCATGGCAGCCAGCACAGCCATACTGCTTGATGAGCGCGTGCCCATGTTCTTTCAGATTCGGATCATCCATGAATGACGCGTCGGCATACTGCGGAGGTGACGAGAGTGAGAATAAGTAAGTCGCAATGTCGCGAGCATCTGAGTCGCTGAGACGGAAGTTCGGCATTACCGTCATGTTTTGGACTTGTAGCTCTGCACCATCATTTGGACATCGCGAATGCAGTTCGGTGTCGAACTCATACGGCAAGTTATGCTTCGCGTAATCTTCGGGAGTTAAGTCTCGCTTCTCCTTCGGACAGTATGGGGCCCATCGCTCGCGTGGGTTGTGAATCCAGCGCACGATGTAATTGAAGTTTGCCTTTTCTCCGACCTTCTGTAGGTTCGCTGCAAACTTTCCGCCAATCTCGCTATCGCCTTCTCCAATCGAGTGACAGGCTAGGCAGCCTCGGGATTCAAACAACTCCTTCCCGTGTCCGGCATCGCCACGAGCCTGTTCTGGAAGCTGGCCATTAAAACCCTCTTGCCACAAATATGCCGCGATCGCTTTGATCTGATCGGCGCCATCAGCATCGCTGCTCAACCGCCAAAACGTTGGCATCTTAGTGCCTGGTCGAAACTGCTGCGGGTTGGCCAGCCACACCGGGATCCACTCTTTACGGAGCTTGATCTGAACATCTTTGAGATTCGGTCCAACCTTCTTCTGATCCTGCATCAGGTATTTGGACTGAAGGTTGAGCTGGTCAATACGAGCAGCCAGCAGGCTGTTGGTAACGCGCAACGCCTCAGCGTGTGCCAGAAGCTTTTGTGCCTCAGCATTGTCTTCAACCTGTCCCGATGAGTCGGTGTCCTGCCGAATCTGTTTCTCGTTCGCGGTAATCTGATCTTCCAATTGTCCCAGACTCTGACGAGTGGCAGACAAAGCGTCTGTTTCTCTGTCGAAGCCCTCGTAACGATGACAACCAACACAGCCACGTTCAGAAAACAGATCGCGGCCGCGATTGAGTGTGTCTGCACCTTGAGTGACACGATCGCGCGCGTGGCACTGTTGGCAACCAGCTTCCGTGTTCTCTTTCTCGAACATGGGCCAGAGCCAAAAGCGGTGACGGCCATGCCCCTTAACTTCGCCGGTCGTCGCGCGTCCATTGCCCCAATGACATCCGGTGCAACCGAATCTTTCTGGATTATGAATCTGCAGTAAGTCTCGATTGGGATGACTGACAAAGGCCCGCGCCAGGGCGTCCGGTTTCTTGCCCGGCCCATCCGGCGCAACATCTTCAGCCTTGATGTCCAGCGGTTCTCGAATTCCTACGTGACACACCTGGCAACGGTCGACGATCTGATACTGATTCACGCTGATCTGGTGCGGTAGGATGGAGTAGTCGAAATTCTCCATCTTGCGGATGAGTCCATCGATTTGCGCAGGACCCAGCCCGGTCATGTGGTGTTTCAAGTAGTCGTCACGTTTCTTGGCAACCTCGGTGGGTTCTTTCAACAACTCCGCTTTCTTGCCTAGCAGTGACGCCTTCTCATCGCGCAGGTCGTTATAGAGTTTCTCGAGCTGCACGTAATTCATCTTCTGAACTGTCGGTTTGCCGTTCCCGTCCGCGGGCGGTAGCTCAACCTCCACGAGTTCCTGACGCTTGCGCTCCGCCTGATCACGGTATTTTTTCTTAGCCGACTCCTTAGCGACTTCAATGTTGTAATTGATGACCGTGAGGCGACCACGTTGGTTTTGGAATGGGTCAGTTACTACGTCGAGCTGGGTTTGAATATTTCTCACCCGCTGATCGATTTCGGTAATCTCAGGTTTGACTCGTTCAAGCGCAGCTTGGGCTTCTGCATCAAGAGTCTGATACTCGGCCGTTTCTTTTACTTGAGCTTCAGTCTGTCCGGCATTCTGCTTAATGCTTTTCAGGTAACGTGTGTATCGACTGACGAACTGCTTTTGAATCCCTTTCCACGGACGCTGACCTATGGCTTCGTCATAAAGTGCCCATGCTAACGACGCAGTCATCAACAACGCGCACAAAAGCATGATGGCGCTCGTTGAGCGGCTTACGATGGGATCATTAGCCAGTGCTTCAGGCGCTTTTTTTACTAACGAACCGGTAGGCCCAGGAGAATCAGCCACTAAGATTGCCCCTCCGCAATTCTCAGATATTGAACCAGGGAGTTACCCACACGTACTTGATCGTTAACGTCAATCGCAGGAGTAGTTTCACGGGCATCGCCAGCAAAACACTGATCGCAAAGAACTGAAACGTTAGGTATTGCAGAATGCTCGTGCGGTCCAGAAGTTTCTTCTCAAACTCGTCATCCGTACTCGCCCAAAGCCAAATCCGTTTCCACCACGGCAGAGATGGATCGATCCGCCCGATGCCTCCCCGCTTCATCAACCAATGGAAGAAGATGCCGCCAATGATATAGAACCCGGTAACTACCGCTCCGCCGAATAAGAACTTCCATGGATTGTGTGCGAGAAATGCCAGACCCAGAGACTTACCGATGCGACTCGTGGCGATCAGATCATGAAGATCGACGTTCTTGTCGAAGACTACGGCGTTGTGGTCCCAAGTCTGACCCGGCCAGAACCAGATCCAACCCGGACCCCGAATGAAGGTGCCGATAACGATCAAAAGAATCCACATCAAGAAGCCGGCGCCAAACATCCAGATCGCAAAGCGTCGTTGCTTGATAGTGTAGTAACCATTGCCAAGCGGATTCGAGTCGACGTACGGAAAGACCATTAAGCCAATCATGATGATCGACGGCATTACCACTCCCGCAATCCACGGATCGAAGTAAACCAACATTTCCTGAAGTCCGAGGAAGTACCACGGTGCTTTCGAGGGATTCATCGTGAGGTTTGGATTGGCCGGCTCCTCTAATGGAGCGTTGAGCGTGATTGACCAAACGAAAAGAAGTACGGTCACGATAACCGCGGCGAGAAACTCTATTCTGACCAGATAGGGCCACACGTGAAGCTCGCGCGCCCAACCCGGCCGCCATGGTTCTACTTTTCGATGATGCGTTTTCGCTAGTTTCGCGTCGTGTTCTAACTCATCGATCAGTCGATCATTGGAGCGCGATTGTTTGATCCCCAACCACGTAAAGAAAGGCACGAGGAAAAGCATGGCGACGATCGGGACATTATCTGGCGCAGACGAAATCATCCACAGCTGATGCCAGTCCTGAACCATGAATGCCGCGACGGCTACCAGCAACAAGGCGCCGCCGAGGAAGATCAGCTTGCGCATTCGGTGATTGCGTCTGGGACTCTCGATCGCCTGCATATTCGTCTCGACTCCTAAACTACTTTTTCTTGAGTGACTTCATTTCAGACTCAAGCATCACCGGAGCTGGTCCGGATATTCCTCCATCCTTGCGAATTCTCCAGAAGTGGACAGCCATGAAGATTGAAGCCACCAGCGGAATGCCGATGCAGTGCCAGATGTACGACCGTAAGAGCGCGTTGGAATCCACAATAGACCCACCCAACAAACCAAACCGCACATCGTTATATGGCGTCATTCCAAGCTGCACTCCAAACGGTCCTTCAGAGCCGAACATCGGAGTAGCGCGTGCCATGTTTGTTCCAACTGTCACCGCCCAGAACCCTAGTTGATCGTCGGGCAGCAGGTATCCGGTAAAGGAAAGCAGTAGCGTGAGCACCAGCAGCACTACGCCCACGCACCAGTTGAACTCTCTGGGGCGCTTGTAGGATCCCGTCAGAACAACGCGGAACATGTGCAGCCAGGTTGTAATAACCATTAAGTGAGCCGCCCACCGATGCATGTTCCTGAGCAACTTGCCAAATGGAACGTCGTGCTCGAGGTAGAGGATGTCCCTGAAAGCGTCGGCCTTGGTTGGGTGGTAGTAGAACATCAACAACACACCCGTGAAGGTCAACACGATGAATAGATAGAAGGTGATGCCGCCCATGCCCCAGGTAAATGGGTAGCGGACTGCGTCACGATTAATCTTCGCCGGATGAAGGTGAAGGAATACGTTGGAAAGAATTGCGAGTGAACGATTGCGTGGGTCGGAACGATCGTGTGAAACACGAAATATCGATTTCCAGAGCTGGGTGTCCTGCGGGTCCTTATAGGTCTTTACTTCTTCAATGGCGCGTTCTTTAAGCGCAGAGCCCTCTTCGCGGAGTCGCTTTACAAGACCCGCCTCGGATTTTTCGCCCGTTGTTAGCTGCTTTGTCTCTTGTTGCTCGGGTTTTTCCGGCTCCATGAAACCTCGTTAGTTGTGGATAGATATACTGACGAACTAAAACTAGAGCGGGATCGATGCTCCAGGTTCATCAAATCTTCCTTTCGTTCCTTTTGGCCAATCGTAAAGTCTGCTGATGTCGACAACTATTTGGCCTTCAGCGTCCAGTTCGACGTGAGCACGATCCATAGGTCGGGGAGCCGGACCCTCGAAGTTGATTCCCTCACTGTCGTACCCACTGCCGTGACAGGGACATTTGAATTTGTTTTCACTCGACTTCCAGTCCGGAGTGCAGCCCAAATGTGTGCAGCGAGCGTAAATGACAAATAGTCGATCCGAAGTCTTAGTCACCCAAATACGATATTGCTGCTGCCACTTTGTATCGACGCCGAGGGCATAATCACTTGGCGAGCCGATGCGAAAGACGCTGGAAGGTTCAAGAATCGAGCGCGGTAAGAAAAACCGCAGAAACATCAGAAAGCAAGTAGTCAGAAAACCTGCGATGCTCGCCCAGACAATGCGGCGACGCATCTTGTTTACTGGTGGATCAGATTTGGCTTCGACTATGGGCGTAGTGCCTCTTCCATTTGGGCGCGCCGCCGCAGCAGGAACCGACGAAGGTGGAACACGCGAGGGAGGCGGTGCAGTAGTACCGGCTGGAACGTTAGATTGTTCAGCAGATCTTTCTCGATTGACCTCGCTATCCAATTGCAAAACCTCCGTTCAAAAGGAATTGGCGATGCGTTCGGAGTTACCTAAATCTACTGTCGCGCTTGCACACGTCTACGGAGTTGCAGAGTGCTGATTATACAATTCCCCGCAATGCAGGGATTGCTCTCTGCGAAGTTCCGCAAGTTATTAGCTTAATCATGAAGAGCGCCGCGCCAAAAATATTTATGAAATGACGCGATGCCCGTATTTATACCTTGTTTCGAGAATTTCTGGCAAGGAGTTTCTAAAATTGAGACGACTGTTCGGTTTGATCTTTAAAGATCAAAAACAACGTTGAGAAAAGATGACGAGGCGTATGGGGTTTGAGATGCTACGATTCCAACAAAATCGAGAATTGAGGTGAAGCTTGTCCAAAGCACTCGTGGTCATTTATTCACGACCGGGATGCCATCTTTGTGAGGAAGCGAAACAGGAGATCTTGTCGGCGGGGTGTGAGCACTTGATCAAATTGCAGGAAATTAACATCGAAAGTGACGAGACGCTGTTGGAAAAGTATCGAAATGACATTCCAGTCATCACGATCGATGGAGTCGAGGCATTTCGACATCGCCTAAAAGCAGAAGATTTCCGCAATTATGTGGCTCGTTGTGATTAGGCTGACAGGTTCAAGGTGAGCCTGGATTCCTCGATCATCTCAAACAACCGGGCCCGTTCACTCTCGTTGGACGTTTGACGGTAACTTTGCACGAGTGCTTTGAGCGAGGCGAGCTCCTTATATAAACCAGCGTTCTCGATTGGCGGTGTGAGGTACGAGATCAGTTCAGCATAAGACCGGCGTTTGGCAATCGAACCTTCGGAAGGATTGTTCACACTGTAAAGATAGATGTGCGGCAACCCCCCTATCAGCCTGTCCGGCCAGCACTCACTCGATAATCCCAACTGTTTCCCAGGCATAAATTCAAGCGCGCCATGAGTTCCTACATGGATCAAAACGTCAGCCTGGAAAATCTTAGATACGTAAACGTAGAAAGCCATGAAGCCGTGATGAGGCGCGCCGCTTCGGGCCATCATCAGCCGCATCGGATCGCCTTCGTAGCCGAATGTCGGCTGGATGCCAATGAAGACATTGCCCAGATGAAGTCCTTGAACCAGTAGATTCCCGCCAAATGAATTAATTCGACCCGGTACCACGCCCCACTCGTGTTCAATCTCATGAACATACGGACAGTTGGCGCTGTATTCATCTGGCGTCATGTAATAGGCAACATTTGTGTTGGCACCGAACTTTTCACCGTTACCGACTAACAGATCATTTCGAAGGACTTCCAAAGAAGAAGGAAGATCAACCTCGTACCCCTCAGACTTCAGACTCTGCAGCGTTCTCCAGACACTCGGAAAGACATCGAGATCCGCGGCTGTGCCGACATTCCCTTTGTTCGGAGGAAAGCAGAACACGGCGAGAGCGACCTTGACTTCTCTTCGAGGGGCAGTCCGGAGTCGATTCCATTTGTGGATTCGTCGCGCGAGCCGAGCACATCGTTCGTCGAGCGCTATCGGCTCCAGGCCACGGCTGGGAATTCCTCCATAAATAAATGGCTCTGTAGCACCATCGATCTCGGGAATTGCGATCTGCATGCCCGCCTGTACCGGATTCAACCCAACCTGCGACTCTTGCCAAGACTCAATTGTTTGCATGTCCAAACTTACGGCCGAGCGGTAAGGGACGTTCATCTGTTCGAGAAAGTCTGAAGCGGCATCGCTGTCATTCATCGCAGGTCCACCTACGAAACTGAAGCCGGTTAACGACAAGATCTGACTGACTCTCGAGGTGCGCTGTTCGGTCCCGGGGTTCGTGAAGAACTTTTGTGAGGCTTCGCGATTGTCCATTAGGGTCGAGAGCGCAGGAATCACACTTAACCCCTCGGCTTCAATGGCGCGAATCAGTTGATCGTAATGCTGAGTTGTCTTGCTGACGACCTGAGGACGCATCAATAACAACCCGATCGTCGACGCGGGATCCAACAACCGCTTTCCGAAACGACGTTTGTACCATCTCTCATACTCATCAAATGACTCGAACAACTTCTGCGCATCAGGATGGTAGATGGCGACCGACGGCACTCTCTCTGGGGGTGGGATCTTGATTCTTGCCGCACGCAGCCTCTTATCCGGAACGTAATGCTTTAGTGCATAGAGGACCATCGATCGGACGTTCGCGGGCGTCGGTTGGAGAAAGTAGCAGAAGATATACAGGTAGCTCTTAACGTCACGCAGAGTGCCGGCGTTTGGCACAAACCGCAGCACACCCGGCAAACGATCGACGATTCTCAAATACTGAGAGTGACCATGCCCGTTTTTATTTTTGTCGCTTCGCGCTTGTCTGCCTACCCAGGACCCTATACTTCCGAACAACTTAATCGCCTGACCCGTTCTATGCGCAGACCCGCTTCTCGCTGTTTTGGAATCAGCAAAGATTCCATTCACGTCGAGTCTACCGAGTCGCGTATGGCGCATCAGTTCGGGCATGCAGTTGATAACAACTACTGCGCGATTGCGACGATTCTTTTTCTCGAGTAACGAAAGAAGTCTCGTGGCGTTTTCACCATCCATTACGTGGATAATGAAAAG
>JBKPAL010000342.1:0-11764 GCA_046726395.1 Acidobacteriota bacterium | reverse complement strand
GGTGAAGAGCAGCGCGACCAACTCGATTTGGACGGGCTGCAACAACAGATCTCGGCCCAGCTCTCAACCATCCATGCTCGTTGGCTGCTTACGTCTCGTGAAGATCTACGCGGCAAGTCACCACGCGAGGTTCTGTTAGTGAAACAGGACCTCATAGATTACGACCTGCATACGCGGGCCATGCAGTGGAGTTTGATGAATGAAGGACCACCGTGCTTGTCAATGGATTCGTTCGCCTACCGCTTCGGTGGTTTCGGAACGCACGAATGGGTCATCTACTACGATCTTTTGCGCAAACTGATCTGGCATGCTTTGAATACAGTGACTGCAAACGGTGGCGCCCTCCTGCCGTTGACGGATGTGGAAAAGGCAGTTCGCAGATTGGAAGACGTTCGTGATCGCTGGTTGAATGAGCCGCAATCTGAATACGACGATCGAACTCCCACAAACATTATCGAGAACGAGCGTCGGCGTTTGCCAATCGCTATCCAACCGAAGGACATGATTGTGGATGAAGACTGTCCAATGTGTCAGATGATGGCGGATGAAATTGCCTTTCCCGGCCCAGGATTCTGGCACCTTGACGGAGCACACATGGATGACCAATTTGCCTTTTCATGGTTTCGCACTCGTGAAGAGTGGGAGGAAGAGCAGCGACGGCGAGAGGCTTTCGATAAGGAGTACAGATCCAAGCGGGACAAAACTCAGCCAAGCGTGAGTCCTGTCGAGTCCGAAACTGACCTCGCACATGAAGTGGTTCAATAGATCTTAATGTTGCCGATCGGAGCCGGTGCGCCTATTTGCGCCGACGCATATGAACGTTTAGTTGTGATTTTTTCGCCGACTTTTTTGGGTTTGCGCCTTTCCTTTGCCGCGAGTACGGCGTGATATGCTCTTCTCATGGCAGAGGATGCGCAACTGACCCGAATCCTGGGTGCTGAGGGGATCCGCACCAGCACTATCAGGCCCGGCATTATCCTCCGCGATCGCTATCGGCTCGATAGTGAGATTGGTCGTGGAGGTATGGGTATCGTGTATCGCGCTACTGATCTCGAGTTGAAGCGCGAGGTTGCCGTTAAGGTACTTCCCGAAACGACTTCTGCTCCCGATGCGCGCAATCGGCTGATACGTGAAGCTCGCGCGGCTGCCGCGCTGAACCATCCTCATATCATCGCTGTTCACGACGTCGGTGAAACGGAAGGGTTGCCGTTCTTTGTGATGGAATTGGTCCAGGGCCCCAGCCTGTCGCGGGCGCGTCCGTCAGGAGTATCGCGAGTTGTCGACATCGCTCTTCAGATCTGTGGAGCCCTAGAGCATGCACATGCCAACAACATAGTTCATCGTGACTTGAAACCGGATAACGTCCTGCTTGTCACGTCCGGCCAATCAGCCCCGGTGAAGCTTGCTGATCTCGGACTCGCTCTGCCGGGCCACGGTGCGCGCATTTCGCAAGCAGGACTCATCGTTGGCACCGCATCGTATATGTCGCCCGAACAAGCGTTGGGCCACACGGTCGATGGGCGTGCGGACCTCTATGCGCTCGGAGTGCTGCTGTATGAACTTATCACCGGACGATTACCTTTCACGGGTGACGATCCACTGACAATTGTTTCTCAGCACGTTCATGCCCCAGTCGTACCACCCCGCGCTCTGCGACCGGATCTGCCACGCGCACTCGAACGCGTGATTCTGAGATTGCTTGCGAAAGATCCGGCGGAACGCTTCGCTACCGCTGCACAGACAGCTCTGGCACTGCGAACTGCGCTTTCAACGCCCGCGGCAGATGATGACGCTGACGGGACCGTGGCGATTCTGGATGCTCTGTCGCGAGGACGTTTGGTCGGAAGAGCTGCGGAGTTAGGAGAGGCCAGGACTCTTTGGCGCCGAGCTAGAGAAGGTAACGGGCATGCGGTATTGCTAAGTGGAGAACCGGGATCGGGCAAAACTCGATTGGCGCGTGAACTGACGACTCAGGCAGCATTGGACGGTGCAGTGGTTCTCACTGGCGGATGTTACGAATACGAAGCAACAACCCCTTACTTGCCGTTCGTCGAAGCGTTTCGTCGTTGGGTGCGAGACGAAAAAGATGATGCGGTGCTGGGGGAAACCCTTGGTGATACAGCTATTCAAATAGCCAAGTTGGCGCCGGACATCGAGACCCGCCTCGGCCCCTTTCTTGAGCGTCCTCATTTACCAGCTCACGAAGAACGATTGCTCTTTTTCGATGCCGTGGCACAAGTCTTCGCCAAGATCGCTCGTCGTCAAGCTCTCTTGTTCTATGCCGACGACCTACATTGGGCGGATCGCGGCACCCTTTGGCTATTGGGGCATTTGCTAAGACAGCTTAGAGAAGAACGCGTTCTCATTGTTGGCGCATACCGAGAAGCCGAACTCGATCGAGCTCATCCGCTGGCTAAGGCACTGGTTGATTGGAATCGCGATCGGCTGGCGACACGCATAGTTCTGCGGCGCTTTGATCGCGAGGAAACGAGTGCTCAACTCAGTGCGCTGCTAGGTGAAACTGTAAACGCGGATTTCGGTGATGCAGTCCATCGCGAAACTGAAGGCAATCCATTCTTCGTCGAGGAAGTTTTGAAGGCGCTGATCGAGAAAGGCTCCGTCCGAAGAGAGAGCGGCCGATGGAAACGTTGCGATCCTTCCGAGCTCGTGATTCCGCAGAGTATGAAGGAAGCAATCGGTGATCGTTTGGATCGAGTAAGTAAAGAAACAAACGAAGTGCTGCGTACTGCTGCCGTGCTGGGCAAAACCTTTACATTTGAGGAATTGCTAGCTGCGGCCGGAACACAAAGCGAAAATATACTTCTTGATTCGCTCGATGACGCCGTGGGCGCTCAGCTCATCACGGCGGATCGAAACGACTCCTTCACTTTCACTCACGACAAGATTCGCGAAGTGCTGTACGAAGAGCTGAATCCCATTCGCCGTCGCCGGCTTCATCTGCTCGCTGCCGAAGGATTGGAACGCAACCGTGAAAAGTCGCCGGTCGCCGTGGAGAAGTTGGCCCACCATTACATTCAAGCCGGTGATTACGAGCGTGGACTTCACTACGCAAAACAAGCAGCGGCAGAAGCCGAACGAGTCTTCGCGTTCGATGAAGCGATCGCTGCGTACAGCCGCGCACGCGATTGTGCGGAAACACTCGGGCTGACCGAAGAACAGCTCGGTCAGGAAGAGGCAATTGGAAAAGCATGCATGTTGCATGGCGAACAACTCAGCGCCGGTGAGCATTTCGAGCGAGCGCTCGCCTTGACGAGTGATCCTCAAGTGCGCGCACGCCTTCAATGTGAAGCGGCCAGCTCTCTCGTCGTTACCGGCGAGCAACGCGGACTTGACTACGTGCGGCAGGCACTCTCGTTTTTGGATCCAACTGCTAACCCAATTGAGACTGCCAATGCAAAAGCGATTGAAGGTAGGTTCCTTCATCTTAGCGGTCATCACAAAGAAGCCATTGATTCACTTCTAAGCGCGGTTGAGCTGATTAAGGAAACTGCCCAGGGCTCTGAGGTGACGCCTTTTGCTGCCACAACAATCTCTTCGGTCTATGCCTACCTTTCCGGTGCTTACCAACACCTTGGGCTGTTTGCTGACGCCGATCATTGGGCCAGACGTAACATTGAATTTGGAACCATGCATAACGTCCTGGTTGCACAGGCGATGGGTTTTGAATTCCTGGGCGAGGATGCAATCAATGCAGGACACTACACTGACGGATTGCATTACTCTGAAGAGGAAAAAAAGATTGCTTTTCGAATGGAATCGCGTGAGCGACGCTCGTGGGCCCACTTTTCTTTGGCAATGAACGCACTCGGCATGGGTGACTTAGAACGATCTGAACGCGAGTTCAACGACGGTATTACGTTAGCTGAAGCAATCGGTGAGCTCAGAGTCTTGCTTCTTCTTAAGGGTAACTATGCAACCCTCAAAGCTGATCTGGGACAGAGGGACGGAAATGAACTTCTCCTGGACGAGGCATTACAACTGGCAACGGAGAATTTTAGTCAGGCTGAAGCATCGGGTCTGTTGTACATGCGCACCGAAGGCCATCGCTGTTTGGCCCACGTGCACTATTGCCGGAATGAATTAGATGAATCCGAGCAGCTGTGTGTACAGGCATTGAAATTAGTTGAAGATTTAGAATCGCGCGTCAGCCGACTATGGCTGGGACCACTCTACGTGGAAGTTCTACTGGCCCAAGGCAAATTCCCCGAAGCCGACCAGCATTTGAGTTCTTACGCAGCTCTGGTCGCTCAATGTCAAACTCCTCGATTTCAGGAAGAGGCTCAACGTCTGCGCGAGAAACTCACCGCTGCTTAGAGAGTAGCCCCTTCCGGATATTCCCTGTTGCCCCTAAGGACCCCTTAAGGCCTTTATATATAGGACTGAAGCCTTCAAACACCTCTCGGGCCCCCTTGCCTCAAGCAAAGGCAGCCTCTAATTGGTGAAATAGCGTGAGTTAAAAATTGTTGGCAGTATCGTGCCCATTTGAGGCATAATTTAGCCGGCCCCAGGGAGGTGCGGTAAATGCAACGGTGTCCAACTTGCGACTTCGTTTACGAAGAGGGTCAGCGGTATTGTGACATGGATGGGACTGTGCTTGCGCACGACCCTAATGAGCTTCCCCGCAACAAACCTTTTCCAAAGCAAAGAGTTCGGCCGTTTTACCGACTGCTGGCTATCTGCGCGATTCCTAATGCCATTCTGGCTGGACTCTTGTTCTATGGAGCATCTCACCCGGCGGCGCAAAGCTTCGCACCACCCTCGGAACCGGTGAGCGTTACGTCCGCTCCGGAATCCCTCAACATTACGTCAGCTTCGGAACCAGTCAGCGTTACTTCCGATTCGGAACCAGCCAAGGTTGCAGCCGAGCAAGTTAACCAGACCGCCGAGTCGACAGGAAAAGACCTGGAGTCGAGTGTCAACGCTGAGGGACTAAGCGAAGGTAAGCGAGAGGAAAAAGCAGAACCATCAAAAGGCTCAGACGACGACTCACTTTCGAATTCACCAGAACCGCGAAACCCTCCGGCGACTGGAAAGCCTGCAAACGCCAGACGAGGACCAGCGCCCAAGCAAAATTCAAAGATCGAGAACTTTATAAAGAAGACTGGCCGCATGCTTAAAAAACCCTTCAAGTTCTAAGCATCACAGAACCTGGGGGAAGTGCAAGCGGGCGCTCCAGGCAACTTTCTAATCAGAACAAGTTGGGAAGTGGGCAAGCGGTCTCAGCTTCAACATTGAAGCTAAGACCGCTTGTGCCCTTTCCAACTGCGCGATTCTGAGCGATCAGTTTACTCATCGTTTGCCCCTCGCTGCTTCGTTCTGATTAGGCTTGTGTCGTACGTCCGTTTGCCTTCTTCTTAACCTGTTCTGCTTCGAAGCCATCCTTTACCTGATCACTCTTTTCATCTTCACTTCCTCAGTACGATCCACAATTACAAAGACGATCCGAAATTACGTTGGGCCAGCGAGTCAGCAATTTCAAAGTTTCGGATTCGCCGCTCGCACTCTCGACCATTTTCATTCTTGGAGAAATTTACAGATTTGGATCGAATGATCCGAATCTATAAAACTTCTTCTCTCTGGTCATACGATCAGTCCGACTCAGCACATGGCTCAGTAGTTGCTCCTCCGAATATTCCCCAGACCAGGTTTGAAAATTAACAAGCCAACATCCAAAGGAAATTTCCGAGATATCGGAGGAGTCAACAGATGGCAAAACTGAAATATGTATCTGCTTGCACAATTCTGCTGTTGCTCGTATTGGTGCCCACCGCCGTGGGCCAAACCAGTAAGGGCTTCGTGGTCGGGAACGTTACCGACCCTAACGGCGCTTCGGTCGCTAGCGCCACTGTCAAAGCCACGAACACCGCCACTGGAGTCACCCGTGAAACAACCTCCCAGGAGGACGGCAGCTATCGTTTCGACGCGGTCGATCCGGGAACCTATAAAGTTGAAGTCAGCGCGGCTGGGTTTAAGTCTGCTGCGCGTGATGTCGTTGTTGCGGCAGCACAAACTGCCGAAGCTTCATTCCCATTGGAGATCGGAAATCCAAGTGAAGTGGTAACAGTGACCTCAGGTGGCAGTGCGGTTGAACTTCAAACACAAGACGGCGCTCGTGTTAGCACCCTCGAGACGCGGCAAATTACTGAACTGCCGATCCAGGGTCTGAACCCAGTCAACCTGGTATTCACCCTGCCCGGCGTCGTTGATCCTGGTCCATTGGCCGGAGGATTTGTCCAGGGAACAGAGTTCTCAGTAAACGGACTGCGGGCCCGCGCAAACAATCAATTAGTTGATGGTCTGGACAATAACGACAACTCAATCACCGGCCAGTTTTATCAACCCGTACTGCGCGATGGTTATAACGAAGTAACCGTTCTCAACAGCGACTACTCGTCTGAGTATGGTCGCGCGGGAGGCGCTGTGGTGAACGTGATTACCCGAAGCGGAACAAATGAGTTTCACGGTTCCGTCTACGATGTAATCATTCCGAGTAAGCTTGCAGCACTATCGCCTTTTGAGAAGGCTGGACTCGGGTTAACAAAAAAACCTGTGACCATCGAGAACGACTACGGTTTCTCATTTGGTGGTCCAATCATCAAGAACAAGCTTTTCTTCTTCAGCACGATTCAATGGGCTCCCTTCCGCGCTGGCGGCGTAACATCATCACCAGTGGTGCCGACAGCTGAAGGGTTTGCACAATTGCGCTCCCTATTTCCAGCAGGAGCGAGTCCTAACCTTGATCGATATCTAGCAACGATCGGTGATCTTCGAGGAACAACCGGCGTCTTTACGGTGCCTCTCGGTGGCAACCGGCCGGCCATTCCATTCGGTACGGCTACCCGTACAAGCTCACAGCCGGTTGACGATACTCAGTATCTCTTCCGCGTTGATTGGACTCCGAATTCGAAGGACAACATCGCTGTTCGTTATCTGGCCGACGATCAAATCTTCTCGAATCAATTTCCGCAGTTTACAACGCTGCAATATCCTGGAACCGAGGTTGATGTGCCGAGTTTGATTCAGAACGCCTACATCAACTGGACGCGCACTTTGTCGCCGAACACCACGAACGAATTTCGCTTTGGTTACGGTCGATTCAACGTGCTGTTCCAATACCGTAATCCGGAACTACTCACTGCGCCCCCGCAGTTTTTGTTCGGTGGGAGCGCATCCAGAGTGACGGGTATCGGTCCTGATCCTACCTTCCCGCAAGGGCGTATCTTCAATAACTACCAGTTCCAGGACACTGTTTCACATACAATCGGCAATCACACATTCCGTGCCGGCTTTGATGTGATGGTCCAAAGGGCAAAACAGTTTGTGCCGATCAATACGCGCGGAACGTTTACTTTCACCAATAACGCGGCAGCTGGCGGCGTAGAGGCATTTCCCGCATTCGGAAACTTTGTGGATGACTTCTCTGGGACGCAGGGAAACTTTGCAGCGAAAGTATTCGGCGAGAACGTTGATCATCCCGATGTGGTCAATCAGGCTTACTTCATCAATGATAATTGGCGTGTGCGACCGAATCTGACGCTCAACCTTGGTCTGCGCTATGAGCTGTACGGCGTTGCCCAGAACACAGCGCCCTTCCCGGCGTTCTGTGGCTTTGGCGTGCCGCTGCTTACGCGATGTGAAGTAGAAAGAGACAAGAACAACTTCGCACCACGCGTCAGCTTCGCCTACACACCAAAGTGGGGTAAGAAGCTGTTTGGTGAGGACCAGACGGTGATTCGCGGTGGTTTCGCGGTGAACTACGACATCTACTTCAACAACATTCTGAGTAATACGATTGCCTCGTCACCGAACGCGATCGGTATCACCACTCGGGGTGCGACTGTCGGGGGTCGAGGGTTTGCCAATGCGACTAGCACCCTGCCAACAGTAACTCCACCTCCAAGTCCGACTGCTACTCAGTCAACGGTGACAACCAACCTGCACAATCCGAAGACCTTCGTCTGGAACTTTGGCATCCAGCGCCAGGTCCCATGGGGAATGATCTTCGACGTTGCTTATGTAGGATCACGCGGAATTCACCTCTTCCTCAATGAAGAGTTGAATCCAGTTGACCCGGCAACGGGCCTAAGGGTTCATCCGGAACGTGGTCCCATTCAGCCCCGCACTAATGGTGGTGATTCAAACTATCACTCGCTGCAAGCGCGAGTTGAGCGGGGATTCCGCAACGGTCTATTGTTCAGGTTCGCATACACGTATTCGAAGGCTATTGACGATGTAAACAGTGAGGTGTTTGTAACGTCTGGCGGTTCAAGCCGAGCTTCCGACTTGTTAGGACTGTTTGGAGGACGACGAGCTGACCGCAGTGTGGCTAGCTATGATGTGCCACATGCGGCAAACGTAACGTTCCTCTACGACATTCCAACGCTCGGCGAGAACAAATTCGTCCGTGGACTTACAAGTGGCTTCACGTTCTCTGGCATCTGGCGCATTCAAACGGGTGCGGTTGACACGGCTTACCTTAATGGTATCGACATCAACGGTGATGGCGTGGCCACTAATGACCGTCCCGCTCTGAACAATCCAAATGCTCCACGAAACTCAGTGGCGATTGCTAATGCTTTCTGCGACGAAGTGTCACCGACGGGCTATTGCAGAAACGACTTCGTAACACCCATTGCGTTAAGCGATGCTCGCTTTGTTGTGGATCCTAACATCCGAGACGGATTGGTAGGCAGGAACACACTACGCGCGCCGTACTTGAACCGCTTCGACGTCAGCTTGACGAAGGCAATCAAGGTGCCGTTTACGCCGTGGGAAAGCGATAAGTTTGAGATTCGTGTGGACTTCTTCAACGTATTCAACCATCCGATCTTTACCTGGGACGCAGCCACTGTCGGTGGTAATAGCGATGGGGATGTCTTCAACACGTTCTTCAATCAACCGGAACTCAACGGAGGACCAAATACCACCCTCCGCAGCTTCCGCTCAGGACGAATTCAACTGCGCTACTCGTTCTGAAACACTTTGCTCGTGCCGATCATGCTCGGCATGAGGTGATAGCCTCCCCGTTCTGATGCCATGAAGGTGCACCAGAACACTTGGGGGCGGGACTCCAGGCCCGCCCCCTTTTTATCGCCAATTGCAGGTTAGCTTTTCGTGAGTGTTGAGGGTTAGACGTTTTACTTGTGCGCTGACTTGCTTAATATTTCGGCTGCTCTTTTTATGTCATCGCTTACAGCAATAATGTGGTTGAGATTCTCACTGGCGTCATCAATCACCTTTGCATCCACCACGCCAAGGTTCTTGAAGATCGGATTGGCCACAAAGCTCACAACCAGGTCATGTAGTTGGACCACAGTCTTCTTTACCTGGCTATCGTCGATAACGTTCGAATGTTTGGCTTGACCTTCACTCTTCTCAGGTTCAGGCAGCGCTAGATTCGATCGCAAACGAGCACTCCGTCTCTTCATGTCACTGGTGAGTTCTGCTAACCGGTCGTAGTCAAGGCCCTTCTCCGGTTTTAGCATGCGAACAATCTCGTTGTGGATGACCTGAATTCGTTGGAAATCTTCATTGATCTGGGGAAAAAGATTTCGCCGTCGTTCGTTGGCAACCTTGGCATCGTTCTTCATACGATTGATGGTGCGATCATAGTCATCCATCGCACGATTGCGTTCGCGCATGGCGGGGCCAGGTAGTGCAGTCGGCGGTCCACCAGCTTGTTGCGAAAAACCCACGGTAGCCGAACCAAAGAATACAAGCACGCACAGAAACGGAAACAAAACTGTCCAACACGTTTTTAGTTTGCTGCCTTCGAAAACTTTTGCTGGATAGTTGCTCATGGCGTGCTCCGGGCAGACGAGTTATTAACTCATGATCATTCGTGTCTTAGTATAGTGATGTGATCGCTTCGGCTCAATGATTTGAACGCCAGCATTGACCAACGACTTCTACTTCTTCGGCAAGAGAGCTGCGAACCTTACCGACCGAGAATACTTCCCATCGGTCAAGCTGCTATCGCCTTCATCTTGACCCCGAACCGTATCGGCTTCAATTGCATACTCCTTGATCTCACCACTTCTACTTTCCTGATACTGGCTCGGATGAAACCTGACCCAGTAACCGTCCTGCATAAAGACATATTCAAGGCCGCGTACCTTTTGGTCGCCCAGCATAGTCTGATCCTTGATCTCCTCTTCCACAGCCTCTGGAGGAATTGGCTTATCGGTCACGAGTACAATCACGGCGTCACTACCGAACCGCTGTCCTCTTCCAGCGTATGCATATTTGACGTCAACCTTTTCACCTTTTGCAGTGTAGCTTCCGGTCGCCTGTCCTGGCTGGAGCGCGGCGTTATCGCTTGAGGATGGCGGTTGATTGTTCGGCTGAGGCTGGTTCGTCACCGGCTGGGTATTGGCGTTGCTATTGGCTGTTTCTGTAGTGTGCCTACCCATGGAACAACCCGCAACTAGTGTCAGTGCAAGCAGTAATAGCAGCGAGAGACCAAGATTCGATGCACGCAAGACTCTCTTTCGAGTTCGACTCATTATTCGACTCCTCGTGTGTAGTGCATTGTTTCAACGAAACCGTCGCGAACTGCGATATCCTTTGCGCGGAAGGGACTATGAAACTATCAAAAGAGTCGAGTAAAGGCCAAGAGATTTATCGCAAAATAAAAACTGTAGGGGCGTCTTTCCGTAGACGCCCCATCCCTACTTGACTCGCAGAAAAAGGGGCGCCCACGGAGGGACGCCCCTACTAAATTGCAGCCAATCGCGTTCAGACTCTAGAATAGCAGCCTCTCTCGGATGTGAGTTTGTTTACCAAAGGAAGAAAAAACCATCTCTGAAACTCGGCCTTTAATTCGCGCGGCCGCCGACGGCGACGCCGACGTCGTGAGTGCTCTGCTTACTCAGGGCGCCGATGTGAACCAAAGCACCGAAAGGGGGCAAACTGCACTCATGCTGGCTGCAGTCTTCGGCCACGATCATGTCGTCGAATTGCTTCTCTCACACGGCGCGGATGTAAAGTTGAGAGACGGCCTGGGTCTTACAGCAACTGAGTGGGCCGAGCGGAGAGGCTTCCCAAAAATCAAGAAGTTGATTGCGACTGCTGCTGCTAAAAAAATGAGCAGTCCCGCGAGAGTAGCGTCGGACGCGAAACCTCCCGTCGATGAACCACAAGTCTTGGCAACCGAAGCGAAGGACTCAATCCAACCAACTGATGCGGCCGAGCCGACGAATTATTCTGAGTCTGCACCGCCAATGCTCGGTGCAGCGGCCCATGCGATGCTGCAGGCGCGAGAAAGTAGACCCGAATTTGAAGATGAAGCTCCAGTGCCTGTCGAAGCTGAAGGACCAATCGAAACGAGTGGTCAGTTAGTACCTCAGGAAGAATCTCGCAACTTCAACGAGGAACCAGCAGTACCAGTAGAAATTCAGGCAGATGAAGCAATCGACCAGCAGCCGGTCGAGCAAGGATTAGCCGATGCTATTACCTTATCTCCAACATTCGTGACAATCAGCGAGGCTGCACAGTCATCAGTACCACCCCTGGGTGAATCATATACCGAGGTTGAGCCTTACAAGCCAAGCGAACCGGCGAGCCCAAGTTCAAACAGCTCTGCGACCCCCGCCGAGGACTCTACTTTGCCTTCGTTTCCTCCGGCTCCGTGGCAACAGGACACTACTGCAGGACACTCGCGAATTGTCGACCAATCTACCGCGCCACCTTCGCCCTCGGTATCGAACGAGACTGATGTAAAACCTGCGCGTTTCATTCAGGA
>JBKPAL010000341.1:0-6257 GCA_046726395.1 Acidobacteriota bacterium | reverse complement strand
TGGCGCTAACAATGTGAGCCCCAACAGCAGAAGAGCACGAGTTCTAAAATCCGAATGATTCATTTCCCAACCGTGCGCGAGTCAGTACTGATATCTCAGCGAGATCAGCACACTGCGCGGACTATACAAGGTAGCTACACCAGAGATCGTACCAAAGTTAGTAAGGTTGGTAGCTGCATTAGGAAAACCGTATTGAACGTGATTGAAAGCATTGAAGAAGTCAGCCCTTAGAGTGAATCGATGTCCTTCCCACGGCATCGTAAAGACTTTCATCACACCCAGGTCGACATTCTTCACACCGTCCAGGAAAAACGTGTTCCGGCCAAGGAGCGGGCTATTGAAATCATTCGTAGTCAGTTGGCGAAATGCCGACCTAGGTAATGCCTGTTGTGAAGTTGCCGGATGATTGACACTGTTTCCCAGTATTGACGGATCAAGCAACACCGGCCGACTCTCGGCGAAGGCATCAAGATTTATATCTACAGCTGGTGAAGTGACGGTAAAGGGCGTCCCCTTGGCGAGTTTCACGACAGCTGAGAATTGCCAGCCACCCAGTGTTTGCCCCAGCCAGCCCTTCTCGTTTTGAAAAAACGGGAGCCGGTACGTGCCATAAAACGTAAATCGGTGCGGCGTATGAAACCGCGAGTAGCCACGTGCCGCACGTGAATCGTTACCAGTCTGATTACTGTCGCCAGCCCCCACGAATGTCGCCTCAGACGTCGTGTCAATCGCTTTGCTGAACGTGTAGGCTGCTTGGAAATTGAGATTGCTACTTAGTCGCTTAGTCAACTCGACCTGCAATCCGTTGTAATAACTCCACGCGGAATTGCTTATAGCTAAGTTCGTACCGTAGAGACCGTTCGGTCGTCTCTCATTCGTTCGAGGAACGCGGAAGCTGTACTCGAGCGGGGCCAGAGGAACTGCGTTCGGACACTGACTATTGGGATCCACATTATTAAGACCGGTTCCGGCACAAAGGATGTCGGTAGCTGGACGAAGCACTTGTCCGCGCACATCTACTCTTCTGGGATCCGTCGGACCTAATGAACTCAAGGTGTAAAGAAGGCTCGGTGCATTATTAGGATGATTCGCGACTAACACACCGGCAGGATCGTTTAGCGGGAGGTTTTCAAGGTTGTAACGAAGCAATCCGATACCTCGAGTACCTGTGTAGCTAACACGTAGGGCGGATTGGAAAGGCATCTCTCGTTCAAAGGTCAAATTCCACTGCTGCGTGTGCGGCATCTCCAGGCCCGGATCGATGGCTGTAATTGTATGACGGACGGTTTGTGGACCGGGCACGAAGACAAACCCGTTAGTTGGATCGACCAGGTTGGTCGGGTTAAAGCGGGGACTGGCTGTGGATTCGTTATAGAAGAAAGCATTCGGCGGATTGAATCGAACTGTCGCACCGCCCTGCGAGAACACTGATTGGAAAATGCGACCGTCAAAAATGCCGTAGCCACCGCGGATCGATGAGTCCCCCGGGGCACCAAACAGATGGCCGAAAAATCCGCTAGTAAACCTTGGGCTCCAGGCAAACCCTACACGTGGTTCCCAGTTGTCCTTGTCCGCCGGAATTCCATAGTTGATGCGGTTCTTGGCTTCTTCTGGAGCCGAGACATACTCGTAACGAAACCCCAGGTTTAGAGTGAGGTTTTCACGAATCCTCCAGTTATCTTCTACGTAGAAATTTGCCTCGTTAAGGCGGTTCTCAAGGAAGAATGGACCATAGCCCTTTTGAAAATTCTGAGTACAACCATTCAGGAAATGGTTGAAACCAGTTACATAATTTATACCGTTGCAATTCGCAGTGGTCACGCTGTTGTAGAAACCGCGAGAAAAGTTGTCGGCCAAATCGTCCAGTTGCTGGCGACGAATGTCGGTTCCAGCTTTAATGCTGTGGTTACTAAAGACCGTATTGAAGTTGTAGACGAACTGGTTATCTGTTTGATAACGCTGAATGGGGAAGTTCCCGGCGTTGCCGATGGTTGATTGGCCCACACCCGGTGTCGGACTCGGGTTAAAGAAGCGAATGATCGGCGTATCGTTTCCGGCAGCGATGTTCACGAGCGTAGTACGCAGTCCCAACCCGTAGCGAAACTCCCCAACCGTCGTTGGTGAGAACAGGTGAGTGTAGGTCAAACCGAAGTTCTGTTGCTTGTGATTCTGGTTGGCTCGCTCGCCGATGATGATGTCGTCCGCGTCGAAACGCTGACGCGTGTACTGCCAGCGGCCGGTCACGTTATGCCTTTCGTTCGGGTTCCAGTCAAAACGTCCTGAATAATCTCGTGCGGGAAAGTCGAAACCTTGCTGTCCGCGGAAGACCCTTGGGCCGCTTGCCGGATCGTTCGGAACGGCATCGCGGAAACGATCGACTACCGACTGGATAAAGGCGCGATTAGACGGCGTATTATTCGCCGGAGTCTGCAAGAACCAGTTTGCAGGATTACGCTCTGCGACTGTGAACACGTCTCTAAAGTAATTATTTGCTCCGGTGTTCTCTGTGTGATCCAGACTGACAAATCCGAACAGATGGTTCTTCACCACGGGAAATCCGGACGTAAACCCAAACTGATTGCGACGAGATACGGGCTTTCTAGCGCCCGGACTGAAGACGTTGTTCGTTGCGTTAAGAGCACTGTCGTTGTGATACCAGTAGACGTCCCCGTGAATGTCGTTTGTACCAGACTTGGTCTGGACCAGCACCACAGCGCCATAGCCGCGACCAAATTCCGCTCCAAAGTTGTTGCTGATGACCTGAAATTCCTTAATAGTGGACAGCGAGGCACCTTGCCGATTTTGGTTTTCAGAAGAGTCGTCGTTGTTGACCCCGTTAATCTGGAATGTCGCACCACGCGTGCCGGTACCATTGAAGTTGATCGAGGAACCTGAAGAAGCAGTAGGGTTGTTCTGACCACTGGTTGGGTTTTCCTGGAAGCCCGTAAACGTCTCGGCAAGCGTAAGGAAGCTCCCTTGATTGAATGTTGGCTTCTCAATGATCTCCTGAGCGTTCAGCGATCCCTTGATTTCAGCATTAGTCGTATTGATCGGAGTTGTGTCCGTGGTAACGACTACAGCTTCAGTGATAGTGCTTGGCTTCAGGTTGAGATTAACGACGCGCGTCTGATTTAGGCTGACTTCGATGTTTTCCTGAGTCACCGTCGTGAAGCCCGTCGCAGTGGCGCTGATGATGTATCTACCTAACGGCAGAAACGCTGCCATGAACAAGCCTTCATTGTTGGTTTTGAGGTTTCGTTCCTGGCCGGTCTCCATATTACGGACCACAACATCAACGCCTGGCACCACGCCCCCGTTCTGGTCAGTGACTGTCCCCTGTAATGTTCCAGTTACAGTCTGGGCAGTTCCTGTGAATGAAAATAAAGTAAGTGAAACGAAAAGCGTGAAGATCACGAACAGGGTTCGGGGAAAAGACTTTGTTCGAAACATATAGTCTCCTGCTGCTGTAGTCGCTCGACTGAATCGATGCGGCAAGTTTACTGGGAGCGCGGGCGTCCTCGCCCGCATCTTCTAAAGACCAACTTGATGATTACCGAGTTTGCGGGCGAGGACGTCCGCGCTCCCAGTTTTTATATGTCAATGTTGTAATCGTTTAATTCTTTGCGAGAGTCGAACTGTACCCGGGTCCGCGAAGAGCACTGCCCGCTCGGGCTTCGGTCATCTGGCCATCCGCGAAGGCGATGACTCCGTTAACGACCACCGTGCTTATTCCCACTGGAAACTGATGCGGGTTTTCAAAGGTCGCACGATCTCCAACGGTCTTTTCATCAAAGATCACTAGATCGGCTGCGAACCCTTCGCGCACTAGTCCTCGATCTCGGAAACCAAAAGTCTGCGCCGGGAGTGATGTCATCTTTCGGATCGCATCTTCCAACGAGATTAAGTTCAGCTCGCGAACATACCTGCCCAGCACACGAACGTTATTGCCGTAGCCGCGCGGATGCGGAACGCTTTCGTCGACCTGTCTCACGCCACTGTCTGAAGCGATCATCGTGAACGGTTCGCGCATGATCCGCTGAACGTCATCTTCATTCATGCCGTGATAAATCATTCCAGCACCGCCGGCCTCGTACATCGTTAGGATCTGATCAATCTGGTTCTTTACATCGCTCTTCCCTTTTACTTGTTTTGTGATCTCAGCAATCGATTTTCCGTTGAACGAGTTATCGGGATCGTAACTAGCCACCATTGCATATGAGTAATCTTTAAACCCACTTTTCTTTAGCGCTTCTTTCATCTCTTTCACGATGCGCTCTCGCGTAGCGGGATCCGCTAGTCGCTTTTTTGCTTCGTCCAAACCACCAGCACGCAACCAACTTGGTAGACGTGAATCGAGCGACGTGGAACTGGCGGTATAGGCATATTGATCTACTGTAACCATCAACCCTCTAGCTCGCGCATCGCGCACCAAGCCAATGGTCATAGGAGTCTGGCCCCACATCTTTTTGCTGCTGATCTTGAAATGTGAGATCTCAACAGGAAGTCCGGCCTGCTCGCCGATCTGAATGCTTTCACGAATCGCATCCGCGACTTCGTTACCCTCGTTACGCATGTGCGTCGCGTATAGACCACCGTAGCGTGCGGCGACTCTTGCGAGGTTTACGATCTCGTCAGTCTTTGCATACGTGCCCGGAACATAAATCAGTCCAGTGGAAAGACCTACGGCGCCATCTTTCATTCCCTGTTCGACCACCGCTTCCATCTGCTTCAACTCTTCTGCTGTGGGAGCGCGATCATCCAGGCCAATCACCTTTCGTCGCACTGAACCGTGCGCGATCAGTGTCGCGAGATTCACGGCAAGAGGTTTCTCCTTCATGCGGCCGAGGAACTCGGCAACGTTCGTGGTCGAAGAACCACAGTTTCCAGTCACCAGTGAGGTGACTCCCATGCGCACGAAGTTTTCGGCTGCCGGCAAGCTGTAGATCGACTCGACGTGCGTATGAACGTCGATGAACCCCGGCGCTACGATCTGATTCTTGGCGTCGATCGTTTTTGTGGCTTGTGCTGGATCGATGTGTCCGATCCGAACGATCCGGCCGTCCTTGATACCGACGTCAGCACGGAACCAAGGATTGCCACTACCGTCAACTATGCGACCGTTGGTGATTAGCAGGTCATATGTGGGAGGTTGAAGTTCTGAGGCAGACGCTCGTAGCAGAGTGACGCCACCATACACTGCGACCAAACCGGCAAACAGGAGTAGAAGGCGAGTGGGCAGGTAACGGTGCACTGATCTCGAAGGTAAAAGTTTGCAACCGGCCAGTGTTTGAATTCCGGTCCCGTGCAACCCACGCTTCTGAAGGCAATGGGTTGCACGATCTGTTTCTCTAGAAGTTGAGCTTGATACCCAACTGAAT
This sequence comes from Acidobacteriota bacterium, assembly GCA_046726395.1. GTDB lineage: Bacteria > Acidobacteriota > Blastocatellia > Pyrinomonadales > Pyrinomonadaceae > PSRF01. The sequence goes on along the minus strand of JBKPAL010000341.1, from coordinate 879 downwards.
TCTGCGTGCGTTGCTATTCACGCTGTCACGAATTCGACCAAACGTGGGGTTGATTGATGGTGTGCCGGTGAATCCCGGCGACTGTATACCGATACCGCTTGTCGAGCTGATAGGAAACTCGAAAGACGGAGTGTTCGTCAGGTTATTAATGTCAGCACGCAATTCAACGTTGGTGCTTTCACTGATAAAGAAACGCTTCCGGACTGTCATGTCGAGATTGAAGAAAGATGGTCCAGTGAAGAAGTTTCTCGGAGTATTGCCCAACTCTCCAGGGGCTGGAGTGGTGAAGAGAGCGCGCTGGGACGCGTCGAAGATGAAATTCGTCCCCGCGTCTTGAACCACTTGTCCCATATTGGCTGTACACCCGGAGCAGTTAGCTGTTGGCAACACAACGTTACTGACAGTGAAAGCTCCTCCATATACCGTGAACGCGCGACCAGTTTGCCAAATCAATGAGTTCGCAATTTCCCATCCCCCGATGATCTGATTGACAAACCCAGAGGCGTCACTCGCGAACCGCTTGCCATGTCCGAATGGCAGGTCGTAAACGAGGTATCCCTGTAGCGCGTGACGACGATCAAAATCGGATCGGCCGTAGTTCAGCCGTCGGTTGCGATTGTCGAAGGGCGTGTTCTGCGCTGACGGAGAGGCATTGGTGCCAGAAGTCGTTCGCGCAGCAACGGTGAATGCAGGATCAAACGAGCGCGTATCCATTGATTTCCCCAGCGTGTAACCAAATTGCATAAGTAGACCACTCTTGACTCGGCGACTGACCTGCAATTCCAGCCCGTTGTACAACGAGATGTCATTACTGTCGATTACGTTGAGTGCGCCAGTGAATTGAGGATACGGCTGGAAGAAGAACTTGTTGAAAGCATC
>JBKPAL010000340.1:0-14674 GCA_046726395.1 Acidobacteriota bacterium | reverse complement strand
GTGCGCGGTTGGGACAAGCCTCAGGTGATGTACACAGCAACGAAGCGAGCCAGTGACGCGCAGCAGTTACAGGACATTGGTATCAAAGCCGATCAGCAAGGTTCTACTGTATCAATAGTCGCGAACAATCCCGACTCGAATGGTTCCGTAAGCCTGGAGGTTTATGTACCGCGCAAGAGTTCGCTGACCGCTTCTACCGGTGATGGCCGCATCACACTCGACGGTGTATCCGGCGATCTGACGTTGCGAACGGGAGATGGTTCGGTCGAAGTAATTAATGCGAATGGAATTCTGCGAGTTAATACGGGCGACGGACCAATCAAAATCTCTCGTTACGATGGTCAAGTCGAGGCTCGTACGGGTGATGGTCCAATCTCACTCGACGGAACTTTTAGTGGATTAACGGCGAGAACCGGTTCGGGTACGGTCACCCTCGCGGTACCTGCCAACGCAAGTTTCACGATCGAAACGAATGCTGAAGACGTGACCAATCAAGGGCTCACGATGACTGAAGACACGTCGCCGTCGCGACGAATGAAGCGGTGGAAAATCGGTGCGGGCGGCAAAGTGTTTCTCATTACGACGGGAGACGGAAGAATTCTTCTGCGACCCCGATAGTGTGCTGCTTATTCAGGTGTAGTTCACTGAACAGCACGACACCATCAACGGATCCGTTTTAGATTTGCGCGTCTTCAAGACGTCAGCTTTAAGCCATGTTCTATAGACACAAATTTTCGGAATTGTTTACGAGAACCCGACGCCTCATTCGAACGTTAGGTGATTGGTGACCGCCTGATCCGATTTTTTCGCACCACTGGGTTTGTCCTCCCCCCAAGGCCTTAACCCAAAACCTCGGAAGTCCGAATAAGAAAGCGAAGTCCGAAAAAGAAGCTTTGAAAGTGGGAAAACCACCCCCGACAGGGGTATGCGATTACTTATGATTAGAACCGCCGTACTCATAAGCACCCTGTTGGGCTTCTCGTTTGTTGTCAGTGGTCAGACAAGCACCGTTAAGACCAGTTCTGACGCAAAGCCTTCTCCCGTTCCAGCATCTCCTTCGCCAGTTCCCTCAGCTACTGTTAGCCGAACTGAAGAGGCGGTAGCTACGCCAACGCCTGTAGTGACTTCGACTCCGGCTCCGACAACACCGTCAGTGCCGGGCGCTGCAAATCTGACTTCGACCAACACTCCATCTAAACCTTCAACCACAAATGCGCCATTACCAAAGGGTACGTTTGTATTGCCACCGGAAAAGGCCAGCCCGGTAACGGTGCCAAAGTTTGGAACTACTCCTGTCATCGATGGCAAGCTTGATGAACCAGTTTGGCAGACGGCAGTAGTCCTAAAAGACTTCTATCAGATTCAACCCGGCGACAACACACCGCCTTCAAAACCAACCGAAGTCTTAATCGGTTACGATGCGAAGTTTCTCTACCTCGCGTTTAAGGCTTTCGACGAAACCGACAAGGTGCGGGCGACAGTCGCGAAGAGGGACAACATTTTTAATGACGACTATGTTGGGTTCTTCCTGGATACATTCAATGATCAGCGGAAGGCATTCGAAGCCTTTTTCAATCCTTTTGGAATTCAAGCGGACGGGATCCTTACCGAGGGTCGCGGAGAAGACTTCAGCGTTGATCTTTTAATGGAATCAAAAGGGCTCGTAAATGAGCAGGGTTTTATCGTTGAGGTTGCGATACCTTTCAAATCGTTACGGTATGAAGCCGGAAAAGGAAAGCTGTGGGGAGCGCACTTTTTCCGACGCATCAAGCGCTTTGAAAATGAGCTCGATTCGTGGATGCCGTTTTCACGAAGTATTGACAGCAACCTGAGCCAAGCGGGTCACATTGGAGGTCTCGAAGGTATTGCCGTGGAGCGTACCCTCGAACTGATTCCGAGTGTCACTCTCTCTGAGACAGGAAGATTTCTGAGATCGTTCATTCCAGTAGCCGCAGGTATCGGCGATCCTGGTCGAATTGTGAACGAACCACTCAAATTTGATGCAGGACTGACCGCCAAATTCATTCCCAGCCCGGCCATCACGTTTGATCTCGCTATCAATCCTGACTTCAATCAGGTCGAAGCCGATCAAATTGTGGTGACCGCAAACCAACGCTTTCCGATCTTCTTTCCTGAGAAGCGGCCTTTCTTTTTGGAAGGCATCGACATCTTTAACACACCAATCACCGCCGTACACACACGCGCCATTGTTGACCCTGATTTCGCGGTTAAAACAACCGGGAAGACCGGACGGAACAGCTTCGGCCTGATGGCGGCGAGTGATAATGGACCAGGCACGTTCATTGGCGACGAGCGATTGAATCCCAGCAACTTCCGGTTTCTCGATAAGAACGCTCTGATTGGTGTGATGCGACTCAAGCGTGACGTAGGCAAACAAAACAGCCTCGGTGTCCTGGCTACGAGCTATAACTTCATCGAGAAGCACAATCAGCTGTTCGCTATCGATGGACGCTTCGTGCTCAATAAGCAAACCACCTTTACGTTTCAAACACTCGGGACCACTTCTAGGAATTTCTTCTTCGATCCGAACGATGGCGAAACCAGGTACCGCACAGGAAACGGTTTTGGCTACTCGACGAGCTATGTAGTCGCTGGTCGAAATTGGGGTTGGGAAGCAGGAGGCGAAGGCTTCACGCAGGATTACCGCGCAGACGTCGGATTCGTTCAACGCACGAATTCAAATTTCAATTATGGATACGTTCGCTACAACTCCGATCCCAATCCGAAGAAAACACTGATCTCATATCACGTCCACAACTTTAGTCATGTGGATTACGACTGGCAGGGCAGGCTTTACATATGGGAGACAGAGAACCTCGTAGAGTTAAGTCTGCCGCGCAGCAGTTGGTTTGGTGTTTGGTGGGAGCCGGCTTGGGAGCGACTGTTTGATCATGAGTTTGGGGCTACACGCGAAGCCAAGCCATGTAATCCGTTCGGCGGTTTGAACAAGTGTACTTTTTATGGACCGGACACCGAACGCTCTTCGATGAAACAGCACCTCTCGGTCTATATGGGATCGAACTACAGCAAAAAGATTCGGTTCAATGCGCAGGTCACTCACCGCTGGGGACACTTTGATCTGGATTTTGGCAACCTACCTAAGTACCCGCGAGTTAGCCCGCCTGCGATACGAATGCAGGAAGCGACTGCTGCTGGACTATGCAATGGTCCCGCCGCCGAACGTCCGGATGTGTGTTTTGCTCCGCTCGATCCTGGTCGTGGGAATCTGCTCCGATTCACTGCCGGTATTACTTATCAGCCAACAAATGAGTTTCTCACTCAGTTCAATATCAACAAGGAGCGTTTGGTGCGGGACGACACCGGACGCTTAGCTTTTGATGTGAACATCTTTACCTGGCGCGGTACTTATCAGTTCACTAAAGCAACGTTTGCTCGCGCGATAATCGATTACAACACGCTGAACTCTCGCGTTAGGGCACAATTTTTAGGGGGCTGGACGCCGAGTCCAGGCACATCATTTTATGTCGGCTATAACGACGATCTGTCTTACAGTGGATTTCATCCTTTTACTCGCGAGATCGTTCCGGGATTTCGTCGCAATGGCAGGACGTTCTTCGTGAAGGCCTCATACCTCATCCGCAAGAGCTTCGGGTCCTAGGAATTTAAAATTTAAAATTTCTAATCTCTGATCTCTGATGTCTGACCTCTGGCCTCTGACCTCTGACTTCTCACCTCCGATCTCCAGTCTCGGCCCGCTTTTCAGGACCACCAATCGCACCCATTAAGAGGATAAGTTCCCTACATGCTAGACTATGCAGACCCGTTGTTTATTTACTAAGAGAATCCAGAGAGTGAGTGATTACGCCCGATTAACAATGTTACGAGACCGTCGTTTTTTGACTCGCGCGACCGTTCGTCCACTTTTCAGCGCGTTAATTGTCCTCTTGATGTCCGTTTCATTGCAGTCGTGCAAGAGCGACTATCCGGCCTCGGGCCGTCAGAATCGACCGAGTGATAGCCAAGCTGCTCGTCAGGTAAAAGTGGCGGACGTCGTTGAGACGCCATTCGGAGAATCGGTGACAGCAAACGGAACATTGGCTGCTTATGATCAAACGACGGTGAGCGTCAAAGTCCCGGGACGGCTGCGCTCTATCATTGTCGATCTCGGAAGTGTGGTACGCAAAGGGCAGCAAATAGCGCAGCTGGAACAGAACGATTACAGATTGCGAGTACAACAAGCAGAGGCAGCATTGGCCCAGGCTCGAGCTCGATTAGGTCTTTCACCGGATGGCCTGGACGATCGAGTAGACCTGGAACAAACAGGCACAGTGCGACAGGCAAAGGCAGTGTTAGAAGAGGCAAGACTTAACCGCGAACGCGCCTCGAGACTTGTTGAGCAGGGCGTGGTCGCTCGATCTGACTTTGACACGGCTGATGCCACTTACAAAGTCGCGCAGAGTAGATACCAAGACGCGATTGAAGAGATCCGGAATCGTCAAGCGTTGCTGGCCCAAAGGCGGTCTGAACTATCGCTTGCTCGCCAACAACTCGCCGACACTTCTGTTGTTGCTCCGCTGGATGGCGTCGTGCAGGAGAAACGAGCGAGTCTTGGAGAGTATCTCGCCGCAGGTACACCGCTCGTTAACATTGTCAGGATGGATCCGCTACGGTTACGGGCTGAAGTACCGGAACGAGAAGCGCGCAACGTACGCTCAGGTCAGAACGTCAAAGTCACCGTCGAGGGAGATCCGAATCTCTATGTGGGCCAGATAACCAGACTCAGTCCGGTGATTACAGAGCAGAGCCGGATGTTGCTTGTGGAAGCGGACGTTCGCAATTTGGGGAAGTTGCGCCCTGGAGCCTTTGCGCGAGCAGAGATTGTCACAAACGATGCGAAGATGGCAGTGACGGTGCCGAACAACGCGATCATTACTTTCGCAGGAATCGAGAAAGTGATCACTGTCCAAAACGGAAAAGCTCAAGAGAAACCCATTACCACTGGCAGACGGAACGGCGACTGGACCGAGATCGTGTCGGGCGTGAATGTTGGCGAGAAGGTTGTCGTGGACCCCGGTAATTTGCAGTCCGGTCAGGCTGTTGAAGTAGTCGAGTAACAAAAATCAGATTCAATGCAAAAGCTAGCTGAAATATGCATTCGCCGTCCTGTCTTCGCGACGATGATCGTGCTGTCGCTCGTCGTCGTAGGTGCTGCAAGTTTCTTCCGGTTGGGAGTCGATCGATTCCCGTCTGTTGATCTCCCGACTGTAAGCGTCCGCACTGGTCTGCCTGGCGCGTCATCCGAGGAGATGGAGTCTCTGATCACTCAACAAGTCGAAGAAGTCGTCAACACCGTGGACGGCATCGATGAACTTCGATCAGTGTCGGGCCAAGGCACTTCGTTCGTCATTGCGACTTTTAAGCTCGACCGTAATCTCGAATCTGCCGCACAAGATGTACGCGATCGCGTGAACACCTTGGGCCGCGACTTGCCGGAAGACGCGACGCCTCCGATTGTCCAGAAGTTCGACAACGATAGTACTCCAGTACTCACCATCGCGCTTTCAGGCGAACGCTCACTCCGCGAATTAACAGAATTGGCCGATAAGACTGTGCGCGTACAGCTTGAACGTGTTGGTGGTGTGGGTGAAGTCCGCCTAGTTGGCGGACTTGAGCGAGCCATTAACGTGTGGATCGATGCGGAACGCTTGGCGGCTTATCAGATTCCCATCGCCAGCATTCGCCAGGCATTGGACAGGCAGAACACTGATGTACCCGGCGGGAATGTAAACACGGGTAAGCAGGAGTTGGTCCTGCGCACATTGGGTCGATATACCGACCCGCGTGCATTCGAAGATCTTGTAATCGCAAACGTCAACGGCTCGCCCATTCGTTTACGGGATGTGGGACGTGTAGAAGATGGGACCAAGGAGCAGAGATCGCTTTCGCGGTTGAATGGAGTTCCCACAGTCACCCTTGATATTCGACGACAATCCGGTGCCAACACAATTGAGGTTATCAACGGAATCAAGCATGAATTGCCGCGCGTTGCTGTGCAACTTCCCAATGACGTAAAGCTCGAGATCATCCGAGATCAATCGCGTTACATCGAGTCAGCGCTTCACGAGATCGAGACGCACCTGATCATGGGCAGCATTTTGGCAAGTCTCGTTGTGCTGCTGTTCATGCGCTCGTGGCGGTCCACTTTGATTGCGGCCGTAGCCATTCCGTGTTCAGTGATTTCTACGTTCGCGATGATGCGAGCTCTTAATTTCACATTGAACAGTGTGACGATGCTCGCGTTGGTGTTGATGGTGGGCGTGGTGATCGACGATGCGATCGTCGTGCTCGAAAACATCTTCCGCTTCATAGAAGAGAAACGGATCGCACCCAAAGAAGCGGCCCGAGAAGCTACGAAAGACATCGGTCTGGCTGTCCTTGCAACAACATTGTCGCTCGTTGTCATCTTCTTGCCCGTCTCTTTCATGTCCTCGATTTCGGGACGCTTTCTGTATCAGTTCGGCCTCACTGCTGCTGTTGCCATCATGGTAAGTCTGCTTGTCTCTTTCACCCTGACGCCCATGATGAGCTCGCGACTAATAAAGGTTGACGATGTGAAGAGCGGTCACGGAACACCTGCTTCACGCAAGGGTTTCTATCGCTGGATCGACGCCGGCTATTTACGCCTGCTGACGCTCGCAATGCGACACCGGTTGGTTGTGGCTGCAGTAGCGGCCATTGTGATCTTTTCCTCCGTCCCGTTGTATCGAGCTGTGAAGCAAGAGTTCATTCCGACAAACGTTGACGAGGCGGAGTTTGAGATCAACGTTAACGGTCCGGAAGGCACTAACCTCGCTGTCATGAACGAGACGCTAACGGCAATGGAGAAAGAGATCCTCAGCACGCCGGGAGTGCGGTTGGTACTGTCCAACGCCGGTGGTGGCTTCATCGGTGGTGTAAATCAAGGTGGCGCTTATGTGCGTATCGCTCCGCACTCGGAACGCACTTTTTCACTCACTCGTCTGTGGGACGAAACGAAGAAGGGAAATCCGTTTAACGCTTTCAGAGGAAACTATACGCAGCAGGACGTTATGGTCGAGGTGAGACGCAGACTACAGAAGTATGCCCCTATGCGTATCGGTGTGCGGAATGCTCAGTCGTTCAACTTTGGCGCCGGCGGTAGAACTGACATCGACTTCGTGATTCGTGGTCCTGAATTGGTTACCCTATCGAACTATGCAGATGACTTGATGGAGCAGTCCACAAAGCTTGGGGGAATAGTTGATGCTGATACTACGCTGAAACTAAATAAGCCTGAGCTACGAGTACGAATTGATCGTGAGCGCGCGGCTGACCTCGGAGTGGATACTGCTGATATTGCGACCAGCCTACGGTTGATGGTTGGAGGTGAAGATCGAGCCTCGCGTTTTCGTGATGAGTCTATCAATGAGGACTACGACGTTCAGTTGCGGTTGACCGAAGCTGATCGCAGCGACGTCAATACAATCAGTCGACTGTTTGTGCCGTCTTCAGGAGGTGGCCTGGTCCGACTCGACAACCTCGTGAAGATTGAACGCGCAACTAGCCCTTCGCGAATCGATCGTCTAAACCGTGAACGACAGGTTTCTTTGCGAGCCTCTGTTGCGCCGGGTTACGCGTTGGCTGATCGCATCGAAGCTCTGCGCAAAGCTGCTGCCGATATGAACATGCCGGCTGCGTACACTACCTCTGTCTCAGGACGCGCGCGCGAACTCGAACGGACCTTCACCGAATTCATCTTTGCCTTCATCCTGTCTGTGATCTTCATGTACATGATTTTGGCGTCTCAGTTTGAGAGTACGGTGCATCCACTTACGATTCTGCTAAGTCTTCCGCTTTCGGTTCCCTTCGCGCTGTTTTCGCTTTGGGCCATGGGTGACACCCTCAACCTATATTCGGCTCTTGGGATACTCGTCCTATTCGGTGTCGTGAAGAAGAATTCGATCTTGCAGATCGATCACATGAATAGTCTACGTGCGAAGGGAATGGAGCGGTACGAAGCGATCATGCAGGGAAACCGCGATCGGCTTCGACCCATTCTCATGACTACATTGGCGCTTGTGGCGGGCATGTCGCCGCTGGCGTTAGGCACGGGACCTGGTGCCGAAGAGCGACGTTCAATCGCGATCGTTGTTATCGGTGGACAAACTCTCTCGCTGCTGCTCACGTTGATTGCAACTCCGGTTGCTTACTCTTTGCTTGACGACCTTCGTTCGACGGAGCGATGGCGCTCGTTTGCTGGTTCGGCGTCACGAGCCGGTCAAGGAGTAGCGTCAGTATTCAAGAAGCGAAGAGAAGTTCCGAAAGAAGAACCCGGAATGGCTCACAGAACTACGGAACACAAAGATGAAACAGTCGGTGCCGGCGCTGGTGGAGATTAGTTCATAAATGAAAAGTCCGTTGAAAAGCGCAGTCAGGAAGGGGGCAGTCGATAGATTCAGGATGGGTAGATTCAATGCGCCCCCGCTCAAGGTTGGATGCCACTCCGGTAAGCCAGAACTGCACTTGCCAATGCACTTCAATGTTGAAATCCATGAACCTTGAGCGGGGGCGCCTTGAATCTACTCAACGCTGAATCTATCAACTGCCCCCTTCCTGACTGCGCTATTCACACCCCCTTGAATCTACCGACTGCTCCTTCCCAATGGGCTTTTCAACTTTACTGAAACACCTTCTCAGCCGGCACAATCACAACATCTTCAGCCTTTACGTTCACCGGATACTTCTCGATCACTTTGTCCTCGTCGGTAATCTCTTTTGTTTTCGGTGAGTTGTATGTGATTGGCGACGGTCGATTGCTGATGATGGCGTCGCGCAAACCCTCCGCATCTTTCGTCACAATCACAATGCGCATTCCCTCGCTCTTGAGGTAAGTTCGAATGGCTCGGTTCACGTCTTCGAGCGTCAGCTTTGCCAACTGCTCGCGCATATAACTGACATAGTCTGGGAGGTTGTAGTAACGACTATCCAGCGCGTAGCCCAGTTGCGCGTCTTGAGTCTGCGTCAGGATGTTGTTGTACTTCGTAAGAAACTGCCGCGTGGCTTCAAACTCTTCTTTCGACATACCCTCACGCACCAGCTTGTCGCACTCATAAAGCGTTGCTCGCAGAGTGAAAAGTCCATTCTCAGGCACGACCGGGCGAATCCAGATCTGAAATATCTGCGACGACCGACCAAGATTCGGATCCGGCGTGAACTGGAACATGCCGCGCGGAAAGTATTCAACATACGCGTAATCGCCGTAATTCAAACCGCGCAACTCGCGAAGTCTCTGATACAGATAGCTGTTGCTCGATCGATGTTGGCCAAAATATGAAGCTACCAGCGCAAGTGCCGGCCAATCTTTATTCGCCCTTGTAACATCGATTGGAAAGCCGAGTGAAAGTGCAGTCGCTCGCGTCTCGCGCTTAACGATTGAGATACGCATTCGATCACCAGAGGCTGCTGGGCCAAATTTGTTACCAGCAGGTTTGCCCGCCGGCAGCTTTGCGAAATCAGCGGTCAGCCGGCCTGAAAATGCATCTGGGTAACTGCCAGCAAGGCCAATCACCAGATTTGCCTGGGTGTAATTTGCCTTGTAGAAGGTCTGAACATCCTCAATTGTCAGTTTCTCGAGCGAGCTAAGCGTTCCCATATTGTGGTGCTCGTAAGGGTGACCGGTGTAGATCAGATTGTAGAGGTATTCCTTGCCCAACTCTTCGTCGTTACTTTCTCGAAGCGAGACTTTTAAAAAGTTAATCGCATCAGCCTTGAGACGAGTGAAGTCGTCTGATCTGAAACCTGGATCCAACAACATTTGGCTGATCAATCCGTAATAGCTGTCCAGATTGTCAACGTGAGTGGTCCCGGTAAATACGGTCATCTCTTTATCGATCTGCCAGCCGAAGGTGGTCGCCATCGGATACATCTTCTCTACTATCTGATCGTAGGTCATGGTCCTCGTGCCACCTTGAGCCAGCATCGCAGCCGTTAATGCTGCCAATCCCTCTTTGCCGCGAGGGTCAGAAGCTGCGCCCACATTGAACAAGATGCGAAACGTGATTAAAGGCGAACGAGTTGGAAGCGCAACAATAGTGGTTTTAGTGGACATGTTATTTTGGCTGCCGAAAGCCGCGACTGAGGTCAGGAGTGCAAACGCCAACGCTGCGACAAGTGTGTGTCTCATTAGTTTGCTCCTCCTGTCGTTTCGCTCTTACCGGCGGTGTTTGGCTTGGAACTCAGGGTGATAATCGTGCGGCTGTTATCACGGAAGTATTTAGCAGCCATATCGCGCACATCTTGCGCTGTAATCGTCTCCATCAGTGTCGCGAGTTTATTGACCGTCTCAGGTGTCCGTCGCAGTGAAATGAAAGATGCAAGCGCTGAAGCGATCGCTTCAGAACTGTCCATGGTCATAGCAAAACCGTAGCGTAATCGAGAGCGGGTGGCGTCTACCTGTTCCTGAGGAATCAGCTCCGTCGTGTACCGTTTGAATGTCGCGAGAATTTGATCGCGAACGTAATCGACATCCTTTGGGTCCTTCACACGAGCGAGAACGGTAAACAGTTCCGGGTCGGCCTGATCGTCGAAGTTCGTTGCAAGCAGATCGACCTTCTGTTCCTTCAATACAAGTTGTTGATAAAGATCGGAGTTCTCACCAAAAGCAATTTGCGCCAGCAGGTCCAACGCTAGTTTGTCCTTTTGGACGTCGGAGTAGGCTGGGCCATGGAACGCGATCGCAATCAGGGGCAAAGTCGGTGACGGCCAATCGACTTTAGCCGTCTTGGGAGCACTCTGAGCCGATTCTGAAGGAATCGCGGCAACATAGTTACCACGCTTCCATTCGCCGAAATATTTGTTGGTCAGCTCCATCGCCCGTGCTCGAGTCACGTCACCCACGAGAACAACCGTGGTGTATTCGGGCCGGTAGAAACGATTGAAGAACTCGTGACTGTATTCGTACTGGTTGGGCATGTCTTCAATGTCTTTGATAAAGCCCATCGTGGTATGTGCGTATGTATGTTTGGTGAATGCAGTCTCCCTGAGCTTTTCAAAGAGTTGTCTGATGGGATTAGCACTGTTCTTGTCGTATTCACCTTTCACCGCCAGAGCTTCCGTACGAAATTCAGGTAACTCATATTTCAGCCGCATGAAACGGTCACCCTCGATTTTCATGATCTCGTCAAGGTCTTCTTTGGAAAACGTCGCATGGTAGACGGTGCGATCGTCGGAGGTGTACGCGTTGGTGCTGGCGCCGGCGCGAGTGAAGACGGCCTCGCGCTGTTCCGGCGTAAAGTTCTCGCTGCCGCGAAACATCATGTGTTCGAAAAAGTGAGCAAAGCCAGTCTTACCTGCCTCGACTTCATTTCGCGAACCTGCTTGCACCACGATGTACAGTGCGACCAGATTCGGAAAGTCGGTCGGCACAGTTACCACGCGCAGTCCATTCGGCAGGTCGTCGATGTAATAGGTATAGGGAAATAGTTTTCGTTCTGATGTTGATGGTTTTTTCTGAGCCATAGCAGTAAGCGGCAAGCAGACCAAGAGAGACAGGATCATGAATAGCTTCATCGATAAAACTCCTGAGTGGAATTAGGTTGGGAGAGATTTAGTATAGCGTATGGCAAACCGATTAGAGGAGTAGAGGTTGGAATTTAAAATTTTAAATTTTAAATTTAAAATTTTTCTGACTTCTGGCCTATCCTTCCGATCCGCATAATCCGCGTTCATCAGCGGCTGACTAGGGAACGACGGCAAAGGCGCGAACTGGAAACGTGCCCATGCCTTTCACCTTCACCGGCACAGCGAAGAATTTGAACCCATCAGCAGGCAACTCACTCAGCCCACACAAATGCTCAACGATCAAAGTTCCCTTATCAAGAAGCAACGTATGCGCCGGTCGCGCCCCTGTTGCGGTATCGTCAATATTGAAAGAGTCGATCCCGACAACAGCTACTTCAGATTCAGCGAGGAACTTTGCCGCACCCTCGGTCACGTAGGGATGTTGCCCGTTTGAGTATTCGTCAGTTCGCCAATGCCGGTCCCAACCTGTCTGAATCAATAACGCCTTGCCTCGTAACTCCAAAGTCATAAACGCATCTGTATCAATCGATCGCGGATCCTCCGGTGAGCGACGTATGACTAGTCCATCAAGGTTTGCCACCGAACTTAATTCCAATGCGGCCAGATCCTCTCTGCCGGCGTACCTGTGAAAGGGAGTATCGAGGTACGTCCCCGTATTCGCGACCATCTCAATCTTGCCGATCTGAAATTCAGTACCCGGAGCATAGCGTGTCCGCGAATCTTCTCGGCTGATATGGTCGGAGATGATCGGACCCGGAAGTCCCTTGTACGTAATCATCCCATCATGAATGGTGTGCGAGACGTCGATTAGTCTCATGATGGACTACTTCTCCAGATGAAATTTGTGCATCAAGCGGTGGGCGAAAGGAGCAACAAGGATCGCCATGATACTAATGAAGACTAGCCCCGATAATAGTGCGTAGAGTGATGCGAACAGCTTTCCACCAACCGTATGCAGCGCGTTTACCGGTCCCATGCCGCCCAGAATCATCGACGCATTGAGCAGAGCGTCAAGCCACGATAAGTGTTCAAAGAAACGATAACCAAAGACTCCGAATGCGAGTGCGATGAGCGCAACCAAGCCAGCCGCAAGCCCGTGCTTAAGGACCCGATAGAAAAATGCTACAGGGGAAATTAGGGGGCGGTGACGACCCTCGTACATTGTTTTCTCGCCGCGGCCTGTCATCGGAGCCGCGTCATTTTTGACCGTACAGCTGCTTAAGCGCTTCGACGAACTTCTTAGCTGCGTCTTCAGCGAGCATCTCTTTGCGAGTTCGCCACAAAACACGCGCAGGCCCCTCATCAGGTTGCGCAATCACATACAACTCCCCGGAGGGATACACGTAATTCAGGATCTGACGATAGCGAACGAGATTGAAGACGATGACGAAATCGGCTGCCCCTGAACTGTTTACGCCCGTTATGGTGCCGTGCTTGTTCATGTACTTGTTGAGCACCATAGCTATCGTGTTGAAGGTTCGGCGGTATTTGCGCTGAGTGAATTCGCCCGCGCGAACAGCATCAACAGCACTCTTTGCCGAACCCTCAACATCGATCACCGGCGATCTGATCACAAGCAACCTCGCTCGTGATTTTCCGCGAAGCTCATCGACTGTACCCTCGACCACCGTCGGTGTGGACAAGGTCGCACTCGTCTGCGAGCGAGTAGATACTGCAAAAAAAATCAGCAGTACCATTGTTAATACTAAGCTGCTGCAACTTCGCATCATCACAAGCCGCTATGTCGGGTGCAAGCGTCAAGCAAAAACTCACGATTCTAGTTGAGCATCCATTGTGATCTCAGCTTTGAGAACTTTAGAAACGGGACATCCTGCCTTGGCATTGTTTGCCGCGGTCATGAATGTCTCCTGGGTGGCGTTGGGTACACGCGCTCGCACGTTCAGATGAATGGTTGTTATGGCGAATCCTGAATCGGTCTTTTCCAAGCTGACGCTTGCCGTTGTTTCGATGCGTTCGGCGGTCAATCCTGCTTGGCCCAATTGCCCGGACAAAGCCATCGAGAAGCAGCCGGCGTGCGCGGCAGCGATTAACTCCTCAGGATTTGTTCCGATTCCATTTTCAAACCGAGTACTAAATGAGTATTGCGTATCAGAAAGGACGCCGCTGTCGGTTGAGATCGAGCCTTTTCCATCCTTGAGCCCACCTTTCCAAATTGCTGAAGCTTTGCGTTTCATATGCCTCCTAATCCAATGTGATTGCCGAGCAAATAAAGAAATGTTTTAGTCCGCGACTTCACTACGATGCAAGCAGCCATTTGATTCGCGTATACGCGATGCGAAAACCTTGCCGCTCCGCATTCCGTTGAGACGCGCTTCCTGGCAAGGCACACATCATCGCAACGTCGCAGCCATGCTCTGCAGCATAACGCAACCGGCTATCAAGTAAGGCCAGTTGCGCACCCTGTTTACGCGCATCAGGTATGGTGCTCGCTCCAGCCAGTATTGCTACGCCGTCGTGAATGTTCATTGCTCCGGTGGCTATCGGATGGCCATCAAGTTCAGCAAAAAAGAATAGGCTCTTGTGGTTTTGTGCATTCACTCCTGCAAGACTTTCCACGAATTGGGAGAGCTCGAGTGTTTCACTCCAACCCTTCGCAGCAGTCTTGGTCCAGAGCTCGGATTCGCCTTGATGGATCTTCCGTACGCGTATGTTCGGGTTGCGTGTATCCGCAAAGCTCACGCCCGGCTGAATAGATCTGAACAACACAGTCGTCAGCTCGCATGGTTGATAACCACGCACGTTCAGCAGCGTCATCAATGTAGGCTCTGCCAGCGGACTGACTTCATGAAAAACTTGCGCACCGCGGTCCTCGAAGAACTGTTCGATTTGATGAAGTTCGCCTGCGGAAACGGAATCATATAAACCGAGCCCGAACGTTTGTGTGAGTGGCGAATCTGCTCCGTCAAACATCAAGTATGCACCACAGACCTGCTGCCATGTCGCGCCACTGTCAGGAGACGTTCGGGCGCGAGCTTCGATGAAATCCGCATTCGCGCGGCCCTCTGTTTTTTCGAGGCGGCGCGAGAGATTGAGATCAGAAAAAATTTGCTGTTGGTGCATGTGGATTATGGAT
>JBKPAL010000339.1:0-5294 GCA_046726395.1 Acidobacteriota bacterium | reverse complement strand
CTGCTCTCCATTACGTTCTCAGCTGCCTCAGTCTTCGCATCCATTCAGTCAGAAAGAAAACCGGCGGTGCTAAAAGTCGAGCCACCTTCGTGGTGGGCCAGGCACACGATCAATCCAGTGCGTCTATTAGTTCGTGGAAAGAACCTGACTGGCGCCAGTGTTCGTTCAAATAGCTCAGCAATACAACCGTTCGCCACCGTGGTTAACAACAACGGAACATACCTGATTGTTAATCTGCGGATCAGTCCGACCGCAAGACCCGGTTTACATGCGCTCACCATCAGAACGCCGCATGGTGAAACTCCCATTCCTTTCCAAATCGAACCAATGCTCGACCCAGCTAAGAACTTCCAGGGCATAACCAATGATGACGTCATTTATCTGATCATGCCGGACCGATTTGCGAATGGTGATCCATCAAATGACAAACCAGCTGATGCACCTGCCGCTGCTAACGATCGCACTAATCCGCGCGCATTCCATGGAGGGGACCTGCGCGGTGTCATCAACCATCTTTCCTATTTGAAGGAGTTGGGGGTGACAGCCGTCTGGTTAACGCCATGGGTCGACAACTGGAATGGATTAAGCGAGTGCAATAAGTCCTGGTGTCCGCACACTTATTACCACGGGTATCATGCTATCGATTGCTACGCCGTCGAAGATCGGTTTGGGAATATGGATACGTTGCGCGAGCTGATACAAAAAGCTCACGCACTTGGGATTAAGGTTATTCAGGATCAAGTAGCGAACCACGTGGGCTCGCGACACCCGTGGGTTAATGATCCACCATTGCCGGATTGGTTTCACGGGACTCTGGAAACACACGAGCAGAACAAGTTCCAAAACAGCGCACTACTTTCGCCACATGGAAATATTAAAGACGTGCGCAACACACTGGATGGATGGTTCAACGATGACCTTCCGGACATGAATCAAGATAATCCCGAGGTAGCGCAATACGAGATTCAAAATTCCCTTTGGTGGATCGGGATGACCGGTGTTGATGCCGTACGTCAGGACACGATCCAATACATGCCGCGTTCTTTCATTCGACAACTATCGCAAGCGCTACATCGCCAGTATCCAAATATGTGGATGGTTGGTGAAGTGTATGAGATGGACGCTGCTCACACTGCCTTCTTTATCGGCAATCACACCGGGTGGGACGGAGTCGACACGAAGCTTGATTCGGTTTTCGACTTTGCACTTTGGCAAGCATCGCGGCACGCGTTTACTCAGAGAGCACCCGTGAAGGCTATCCGAGATCAGTTGAAATATGATGCGCTCTATCCCGATCCATCGAAGGTTACTGCGATGGTCGGAAACCACGACACAATAAGATTCATGTCAATGCCGGGGGCCACCATTGAAGGTGCGCTGTTGCACATGGCGTTTACCATTAGCACGCGCGGAACACCGCAGCTGTACTACGGCGAGGAGATCGCGATGGAAGGGAAGGAGGATCCTGACAACCGTCGTGACTTTCCAGGTGGGTTTCCAGGTGATCCTCGCAACGCGTTTGAAGCTTCGGGTCGCACACCCACGGAGCAACGAATGTATCAGTCGACTCGCGAGTGGTTGCGAATGCGTGCGCAACATTCAGCGATACGTCATGGCCGGCTGATCGATCTGTTTTATGACGAGGACGTCTATGTGTTTGCGCGTCAGGACAAAAATGAGACTGTTATCGTTGCATTCAATCGCGCATCGCTAGCGCGATCCGTAGCGGTGCCTGCAGACGCGCTTAGACTGACTGATGGAAAAGAGTTGGTCTCGCTGATTGGGCCAACTCCTTCTGCTCGCATTGTGCAAGGAAGTACAGAGCTGGCTTTGCCACCAAGATCCGCTACAGCTTACATTGTGCGATAACCTTTTGGAGTGCGGTGGCAAGCGCAGCGCGACACCGCTTTGGATCGCGTGTGTTGAATCCAAGCTGGAGGTTTGACTCAACTGTAAACAACCCAAAGCGGTGTCGCGCTGCGCTTGCCACCGCACTCCAAAGGCTTGACAGGCTTCTTATGAACTTTCCCAGATCCAGCGGAGTTTTGTTGCACCCGACATCCTTACCAGGACCATTTGGCATCGGTGATTTTGGTCCACAGGCTTACGCTTTCATCGATTTTCTTGTGAGCAGCGGACAAAGCCTGTGGCAAGTGTTGCCGCTTGGGCCAACCGGATATGGCGATTCTCCCTACGCCTGCTATTCCGCTTTCGCAGGCAATACTCTCCTGATCAGCCCGGAACAGCTCTTGGATGACGGGCTGCTGACGGCTGCTGATCTGAAAGCTGCGAACTCTCCTGCAACCACCGGCGTCGACTTCGATCGAGTTCACTCAACCAAAGACGCGCTGTTGCGTATCGCCTATCAGAACTATCGCCACACGACTGACACCGAGTTGCGCACCGCATTTGAAACGTTCAAGCAGCAATCTGCCAACTGGCTGCGGGATTATGCGCTCTTTCGCGCGTTGAAGGATGCCCATCGGGGAGCTGCCTGGAATGAGTGGGAACCACAGTTGGCCCAGCGGAACCCTGTTGCACTCACAAGCGCTGCAGAACAGCTGAGTGAGGAAATCGAAGCGCATCAGTTCTATCAATCCCTCTTCTTCAAACAATGGTTCGCACTTAAGAACTATGCCAACAAACAGGGCATAAAGATCATCGGCGACTTGCCCATCTTCGTTGCACACGACTCCGCTGATGTGTGGAGAAACCCCGAGCAATTTAAATTGAACCAAGACGGAAGTCCTACCGTCGTTGCTGGCGTGCCTCCTGATTACTTCAGTGCGACTGGACAGTTGTGGGGTAATCCTCTCTACGACTGGGACCGGATGGTGAGCGATGACTTCAGGTGGTGGATCAAGCGCATGGAAGCGACGTTGCACGTTGTGGACATCGTGCGCGTCGATCACTTTCGCGGATTTGCAGCGTGCTGGGAGATACCAGGTGGCGACAAGACTGCTGAGCGCGGACGTTGGGTCAAGGCGCCAGGTCAGCAACTTTTCAACGCGATCAAGCACGCGCTAGGTGATTTGCCAATTATTGCTGAAGACCTCGGTGTAATTACGCCGGACGTGGTTGTACTGCGAGATAGTTTTGGATTTCCCGGTATGCGGATACTCCAATTTGCTTTTGGTGGTGATACGAAGAACATCGATCTGCCGCACAACTATGAACGCAATGTAGTCGCGTACACGGGCACACACGATAACGATACGACAATCGGATGGTTCCGAAGCGTCGCCGGCACCGGGTCGACACGAGACGCAAAGCAGATCGAACAAGAAAGAGAATTCTGCTTGGCGTACCTCGACAGTGATGGGAAAGAGATTCAGTGGGACTTCATTCGAGCAGTGCTCGCTTCAGTGGCCAACACTGCGATCGTACCGTTGCAGGATGTGCTGGGCTTGGGGACAGAAGCGAGAATGAATCTGCCAAACAGTACTGAAGGCAACTGGGCCTGGCGGTATAAATCCGGAGCTTTAACTGAAAAGTTAGCGGCTCGACTACTCAAGCTAACAGAACTCTACGGGCGAATTGCTTCAACCGGTAGGTCCTAGCTTGAGGTCTCTGTGCTCCTCTGCGTCTCTGTGCCGCTGTGGTTTTCTTATGGGTTCAAAGATTCTCAAGCAAAAGAGAACCACAGAGGCACAGAGACGCAGAGGATCACAGAGAAGAAATTGCAAGCTGATGCGTCTGTTTCTTTTGCTTATCGCTCTTTGGGCCGAAACAGTCTGTGTAGCTCAATCGGCGCCGACAATTTCAAAAGTAGAACCACCGAGTTGGTGGCGAGGCAGCACCGTTAATCCCCTCAGAATTCTCTTACACGGAACCGACTTGCAGAATGCTCGCGTGCAGTCGTCGAGCCGTGCTGTAAAAGTGGTTGGCCCACCAAAAGTAAATGCCAAAGGCACTTATCTATTCGTTGATATCGCAATTGCCGCCACGGCCCAGCCGGGACAACACAATCTAAAAGTCATTACGAACTCAGGATCGACCACTGCTTCTTTCCAGGTGCTGCCCTCGCTGACTCGAACGGGCAACTTCCAGGGGTTCTCACCTGAAGACGTAATCTATCTAATCATGATCGACCGGTTCGCTGATGGCGATACGTCGAACAATGATCCTCCGGCTTCGCGTGGCATCTATGATCGCAATAACAAGTTCTATTACCACGGCGGGGATTTGCAGGGGGTCATCAATCATCTTCCTTACTTGAAAGAGCTGGGAGTCAATGCGTTGTGGCTAACTCCCTGGTATGACAATTACAACAGGCCGAACGAGATTGAACTCAAGGAAGGAAAACCGAGCACAGGTTTCCACGGTTATAACCCCCAAGACTTCTACGCAGTTGAGGAGCACTTCGGCACGCTCGAGAAACTGCAGCAGCTAGTCAGCACTGCACACGCTTCAGGGTTCAAGATTATTCAGGACCAGGTGGCCAATCACACTGGACCGTATCACCCATGGGTCGATGATCCACCGAGACCCTCCTGGTTCAACGGAACGAAGGAGCATCATCGTAAGAATGTGTTCCAAACATGGGTCCTGCACGATCCTCGGCCCGTTGCAGACTTGTACCTCGAGACGATGACCGGCTGGTTTCTCGATTTCCTTCCCGATCTCAATCAGGAGGATCCGGAAGTTGAGCGTTACCTTATCCAGAACACGTTGTGGTGGATCGGCGTGACCGGCCTTGATGGCATTCGGATGGACACTTGGCAGTACGTGCCGAATTCCTTCTGGCGAAAGTGGACCACTGCGGTCAAGCGAGAGTTCCCGCGGTTTAAGGTGGTTGGTGAAGTGAAGGACGGCGATATGGTCCACACCTCGTTCTTCCAAGGGGGCCGGGTACGTTTCGACGGCATCGATTCCGGGCTTGATTCGCTACTCGACTTCCCACTCTTCTATCCAATCCGACATTCGTTCGCAGAAGGTCGAAATTTGGATGAAGTTCCAAAGACGCTCGCAAAGGATTACCTCTACACGAACTCTGAAATTTTGGTGACACTGCTGGGTGGTCATGACGACGGAAGATTCATGAGTGAGCATGGGGCGACGATCGCGGGATTGAAATTGGCCAACACGTTTGTGTTGACGACCCGCGGCGTACCCCAGCTCTATTACGGTGATGAAATCGCAATGACAGGCCCTGATGAACCCACTACGCGCCAGGATTTTCCGGGAGGGTTTTCGGGTGATCAGCGCAACGCGTTTACCCGCCAAGGTCGAACCCAAGACCAGCAAGATATCTATAGTCACATTCAGAAACTGACTGCGCTGCGCCGCGAACT